>NZ_JAGQCS010000004.1 GCF_024346315.1 Cyanobium sp. ATX 6F1 | reverse complement strand
GCCGTGGGGAACAGCAGCAGACCCGACCAGCCCACAAAAACGAAGCGGTCGCGCTTGAGCCAGTCATCGAGGACGTCGAACCATCCCCGGGCTGAAGGCGCGCCCCCTAGAGCGATCGTCATGGGTGACTTTATGTTTCGTTACATGCGCATCGTACGGTCAAACGCTCCCGATCGCGGCACCCTCTCCGGTCGACCTCAAAAAATGAGTCGTTGCACCTAGGGCCGCGCGATTCGCCAGAGTGTCAGCACCTTCCCCCCGCCGCCCGTGTACGTCGTCGAGCTCTCGCTCAAGCTGAGCCCCATGCCCGTGGCTGTGCAGCGCAAGGACCTGGAGGCGGCCCTGGCTCTCCACGGCCAGATCAAGGAGGCCTTGGAGAGCGGGCACCCCCGCGTGCTCGAACTCACCTGCGAGAAGGATGAGGAGAAACGCATCGCCCTGCTCAGCAGTGAGCTGGTGGCCGTTCAGCTCTACGAAAAATCCACCACCGGCGGCGGCGGCGGCAAGCGCCCAGGATTCTCCTTCGACGACTGAGGCCCTTGACAGGCTCCGCCCTGGCTTCCCCCGAGCCGCTGCCAAGCGAGCCGCCGCTTGTGGTGGAGCAGGTGGGCTTCGCCTGGCCCACGGGTGCCACGGCCCTGGCCCATTGCAACCTCACCATTCCAGGCCCCGGGCTGTGGATGATCGTGGGCGGCAACGGCAGCGGCAAGAGCACGCTGTTGCGCCTGATCGCCGGCCTGCTGGAGCCCAGCCGCGGGCGGCTGCGGCTGGGGCTCAAACCCGCCCTGGTGTTTCAGAACCCCGACCATCAACTGCTGCTGCCCAGCTGCGGCACCGATCTGCAACTCTCCATGCCGGCGAACCTGACGGCGCTTGAACGTCAGCGCCGCCTGCGGGCGACCCTTGAGCAAGTGGGGCTGGGGGGACTGGAGCAACGGCCGATCCACACCCTCAGCGGCGGCCAGAAACAGAGGCTGGCCATCGCCGGTGCCCTGGCCAGCGAGGCCGCGCTGCTGCTGCTCGATGAACCCACCGCCCTGCTGGACCCGGAGAGCCAGGCCGATGTCCTGGAGCTGATCTGCGCCCTCTGCCAACGCCCCCACAGGCCGCTCACGGCCCTGTGGATCACCCATCGGCTGGACGAGCTGGAACGCTGCACCGCCGCCGCGCTGATGGAGCGTGGTCACCTGGGTTCCTGGCAGGACGGACGCGCCCTGCGGCGCCTGCTCACCCCCTTGCCGGTCGGACAGGCCGAGGGGTAGGTTCGACCGGTTGCCATCCTCGGTAGCTCAGCGGTAGAGCGGTCGACTGTTAATCGATTGGTCGCAGGTTCGAATCCCGCCCGGGGAGTTTGCCCAGACTCCAGCCCCAGGGCTGGGGTCTTTTTTTGGCCCAGGGGCCTGCCCCGTGAGCCGACGGAGGCCCGGCAACCCTGCTTCAATGGTGAAGAGAATCTTCAGATCTCCATGGTCAGCCGTGGGCGCTCCATCGGCTCAACCCAGCTGCCGCAGGGCTTCTGCGCTGGTGGCCTGGGCGATTTCAGCGCGACCTGGGCCGCGCCTGAGGGGCCCGGCCCCGCCAGAGAGGCGGCCAGGGTCGCAGGCACGCTGAATTCGAATGAAAATGCGAATCGAAAGGAAAAGCGTTGACTTTGTCCCGTTGCTGCTCACGAACCGCCCTCGGCCCTCCGTTGGCCCCAGGCCCCGGCGCTCCGCCGGCGGCCCCCGTGACACTCCCCTGGAGCCGCCTGCGCCAGCTCCAACGCCGGCATCCATGAAGCCCAGCATCCTGCTGATCGACGAGGACCGCGCCATGCGTGAGCAGGTGACGGCCCAGCTCGAGCGGACTGGCTTTGAGGTGCAGGGCGCCGAAGACGGCCTCAAGGGGCAGGCCCTGGCCCTGCAGTTCAGCCCCGACCTGATCCTGCTGGAGCTGATCCTCCCCAAAGTCGATGGCCTCACCCTCTGCCAGAGGCTGCGCCGGGACGAGCGCACCGCCCGCATTCCGATCATGGTGATTTCGGCCCTGGGGGGCACCAAGGACATCGTCAGCGGCTTCAATTCCGGAGCCGATGACTACCTCACCAAGCCCTTTGATATCGAAGAGCTGCAGGTGCGCATCAAGGCCCTGCTGCGCCGCACCGAGCGGGCGCCGGTGTCGTCCAAACCGAGTGAGATTCTCAGTTACGGCCCGCTCATTCTGGTGCCCGAGCGCTTTGAAGCCAACTGGTTTGACGCACCGGTGCGGCTCACCCACCTGGAATTCGAACTGCTCCGCTGCCTGCTGCAGCGTCACGGCCAGACAGTGGCCCCAGCGTTGATCCTCAAGGAGGTGTGGGGCTACGAACCCGATGACGACATCGAAACGATCCGGGTCCACATCCGCCATCTGCGCACCAAGCTGGAACCCGATCCGCGCAAGCCCCAGTTCATCAAGACCGTCTACGGGGCGGGCTACTGCCTGGAACTGCCCAACGGTGCCCGGCTCGAGGAGCTCGCTCCCTTGATCGTTGCCCACCGCGGCAACAGCGGACCTCCGCTGAACGCTCCCACCGCCGCCTGAGGCCACTGGGCTTCAGCGGGGAAACGTCAGCCCAGCAAGGCCACTTCCCAGGCCAGACGCGGTTGCACGTAGGCCCTGAGCTGGGAACGCAGCTGCTCCAGGCGCCGCTGACGCTGGATCGAGGCGGTCCGGCGCCAGAGCTGAAGCTGCCACCAGTCGAGCAGCCAGAGCTGCTGCTCCCCATCCAGGGCCTCAGTGAGGTCGCGGGCCAGGGCCAGGGCCTCCATCGGGTCGCTGGACAGGGCCAGCAGGCGGTCCGCCAGGCCCTCGGGCAACTGGTTCCACTGCTCCCTGTGCCGCAGAAGCGCCCCCGGTGAGCCAGCGGCCAGCTCCAGCAGACCCGGGGGCTCCGAGATCGCCCCGGCTGGGGAGCCCAGTGCCTGCAGAACCTCGTCCATGGCCAGGGGATCCAGGCGGGAGAAGGGGATCGCCTGGCAACGGGAACGGATCGTGCTCAGCAACCGGTCGGGGGCCGCCGTGAGCAGCAGCAGCAGGCCGCCACCGGGCTCTTCGAGGGTCTTGAGCAGGGCGTTGGCCGCCCCCTCGGCCATCGCCTCCACCGCCTCGATCACCACCAGGACACGGTTGGCCTCCAGGGGCCGGCGGGCCAGAAAACCGCCCACGGCGCGCACCTGCTCCAGCCGCAGCTGGGGGGGCGCCCGCCGACTGACGCCGCGCTCGACCGCTTCGGAGGCCGGCACCAGTTCCCCCTGGTGCTGGTAGGTGGGCTCCACCCAGAGCAGGTCGGGGTGGTTGCCGGCCGCCAGTCGCCGGCGCACGGACTCGCTGCCCTGGGGGCCAGCCAGCACCCCTTCGAGAAAGCGCAGGGCCGCCTGGCGACGGCCAATGCCCTCGGGGCCACAGAACAGGTAGGCGGGGGCCAGCCGCTGACGTTCCAGGGCGGCCCGAAGAAAGGTCAGGGCCCGCTCCTGACCCACCAGCCCCGCAAACAGATCAGCCATGGCCGTCCCCCAGCGGCCCCGCCGGCCCCACCACCTCCGCCGTGACCGGTGGAGGCGAAGGCAGCGGAAACCGCTCCTGGAGCAGCTGACGGATCGCCGCGCTCACCTGCTCGGGCCCCTGGTCGGCCTCGATGCGGCGCCAGCCCCGCTCGTTGGCCAGCCGGGCGAACCCCCCAGCCACCCGCTCCAGGAACGCCCCACCGGCCGATTCGATCCGATCCGCCGGCCGGTGACCCCGGCGCTGCAGCGAGCGCTCCAGGGGCAGATCCAGCCAGAGGGTGAGATCAGCCACCAAACCGCCCGTGGCGAGGGCCTCCAGGGCGCTGATCCACTCAGACGGCAGCCCCCGGCCATCGCCCTGGTAGGCGGCGGTGGAGCCCACGAAGCGGTCGCTGAGCACCCAATCGCCGGCCGCCAGGGCCGGCTCGATCCGTTGGCGCACATGCTGGGCCCGATCGGCGGCATAGAGCAGCAGCTCAGCCAAGGGATCCGGCGTCGCCTCTCCGGGGGGGTGCAGCAGCAGCTCCCGCAGGGCCAGCCCGAGGGCCGTGCCACCGGGCTCCCGGGTCACCACCAGGGAGGCCCCGGGGGCCATCAGACCACTGGCCGGAAGCCAGTGCCGGAGGGCTTCGAGCTGGGTGGTCTTGCCGCAGCCATCAATGCCCTCGAGCACCAGAAACCTCCCCCGGACCGCAGGAGACCCCACGCTCCCGTGCTCACCCATGGCCTCGCTCATGCCAGACGGGGCCGCAGCAACAGGGCGTTGACCACCACCGTGATCGAACTGCTGGCCATCAGCAGGGCGGCCAGGGGAGGCGAGAGCAGGATTCCGAAGGCCGGCAGCAGCACACCGGCGGCGATCGGCAGCACGATCAGGTTGTAGCCGAAGGCCCAGGCCAGGTTCTGACGCACCTTGGCCATGGTGGAGCGGGCCAGCCCCAGGGCGAGCGCCACCCCCTCGAGGCGCTCCCCGAGGATCACCAGATCGGCCGTGTCCTGGGCGATCTGGGTGCCATTGCCGACGGCGATGCCCAGGTCGGCGGCGGCAAGCGCCGGGGTGTCGTTGATGCCATCTCCCACCATCGCCACCGGCCCCCGTTCCCTGGCGGCCATGATCCGCTCCAACTTCTGCTCCGGCCGCAGCTCCCAGGCCAAGGCATCGACCGGCAGTCCAAGGTGAGCGGCCAACTGGCGCACGGGCTGTTCGCGATCGCCGCTGAGCACCCCGAGCTCCAGGCCCTGGCGCCGCAGTTCCGCCAGGGTGGAAGCGGCATCGGGGCGGGGCTGGTCTTCGACGGCCACCAGCCCCAGCAGCCGCGGGCCCTCGGCCACCGCCAACACCGTGGCCCCCAGGCGCTCCAACTGATCGCGTCGCTGCTCCAGCTCCGGGTCGAGCACCAGGCCCACCTCCCTCAGCCAGCCGGGTCGACCGACCCGGGCGGTGCCCGCCAGAGCATCGATCGTGCCCTCCACCCCCTGCCCGGCGAGGGTGTGGCTGGAGGTCACCGCGAGCAGGCTCAACTGACGCACCTGGGCCTCCTGGAGCAGGGCATGGGCGAAGGGATGGCGGGTCTGTCGCTCCAGGCTGGCGGCGATCTGCACCAGGCGATCAGCCTCCACGCCAGGGGCTGCCTCCACGGCCGTCACCAGCGGACGCCCCAGGGTGAGGGTGCCGGTCTTGTCGAACAGCATCACCTGCACCCGGGCCGCCCTTTCGATCACATCGCCGCCCCTGAACAGCACACCGGAGCGGGCCGCCAGGCCCGTGCCCACGGTGATCGCCGTGGGGGTGGCCAGACCGAGGGCACAGGGGCAGGCCACCACCAGCACCGCGATCGCCAGCTGCAGCGCCAGGGCGGCGGGGGTCGTGGCCATGGCCCCGAGCACGGCATGGCCCGCCTGCATTCCGCCCGCCCCGTGGAAGCCGTGGGCCGAGAACGCCGGTGCCGCCAGCAGCACCTGGGGCCAGAGCGCCGCGCCCCAGAGCCACCAGAACAGGAAGGTGGCGGCGGCCAGGGCCAGCACCACCACGCTGAAGCGACCGGCCACCCGATCAGCCAGCCCCTGGATCGGTGCCTTGCGGGCCTGGGCCTCCTCCACCAGCCGGATGATCCGGGCCAGGGCGGTGTCGGCGCCGGAGCACTCCACGTCGAGCTCCAGGGGCGCCTCCAGATTCAGGCTGCCGGCAGCCAGGGAGGACCCCGGGGCGGCCATCAGCGGCAGGGGCTCGCCGGTGAGGCTCGACACATCCACGGCCGAATGGCCTGAGTGCACCAGGCCGTCCACGGGCACCCGATCGCCGGGCAGGATCCGCAGCCGGTCCCCGGGCCGCAAGCCACCCACCCGCACCAGACGCGGTTCTCCGCCATCGAGCAGCAACAGGGCGGTGTCGGGCTGCAGGGCCGCCAGTTGCTCGAGGGAGCGGCCGGTGCGGTAGCGGGCCCGCTCCTCCAGAAAACGCCCCAGCAGCACGAAGCCCAGAAGCATCACCGGCTCGTTGAAGAAGCACTGCCAGCCCAGGGCGGGCCAGAGGAAAGCCCCCAGGCTGGCCAGGTAGGAACTGCCCATGCCCAGCCCCACCAGGGTGTCCATGCTCGGCACGCCCGCCAGGGCCCCCCGGGCCCCGGCCACAAGAATGGAGCGGCCTGGCCCCGCCAGGGCCACGGTGGCCACGAGGGCATGGAACGGGATCTCCGCCAACAGGGGCACCCCCAGCTGACCCGATTCCGCCAGGTGCCCCGCCACCGAGACCAGCAGCAGGGCCAGGGCCACCACCAGCTGGCGCCACTGCTCCCACCAGTGCAGGCGTTGGCGGCGTTCCTGCGGGCTGGGTGAATCCAGGTCGCGGTTGCGGAGCTTGGCGGTGTACCCCAGGCCCCCCAGGCTGGCGATCACCGCTGGCAGCGGATCGCTGGCGCCAGCGTCGGCGCGTGGGGGATCAAGGCCCACCCAGGCCGTGCGGGTGAGCAGGTTGACACTCACCTGGGCCACCCCGGGCTGCTCCAGCAGCCGCTGTTCCACCGCCCGCACACAACCGCCGCACTTCATCCCCTCCACCTCCAACAGCAGGGGTTCGATCTCCCCAGGCGTCTGGATGTCCAGGGCGGAAGCCAGGAAACCGGTGGCGCGGCCAGTGGGGGCAGGCAGGCGGATCGGAGTTTCGGCAGAGGCCGCAAGGTTAGGGAGCCGAGCGGGGGTGAGGATGGGGGGACCTCCACGACCCTTCGCCGTGCCACGCAGTCAACGCAATGACAACTTCATCGACAAGAGCTTCACGGTCATGGCCGACTTGATCGTGAAGCTGATGCCGATCAGTTCCAGGGCCAAGGAGGCCTACATCTATTACAAAGATGGACTCTCCGCCCAGGGCGATGGGGACTACGCCGAGGCCTTGGACAACTACGAAGAGGCCCTGAAGCTGGAGGATGACCCCATCGACCGCGGCGAGATCTTCAAGAACATGGCGATCATCTTCATGAGCAATGGCGAAGAGGAGAAGTCACTCGGCTACTACGCCAAGTCTTTGGAGGAAAACCCAAACTCTCCTTCCTGCCTCAAAAACATGGGTCTGATCTATGAGAAGTGGGGCCGTCTCGCCCAGGAAGAGGGGGATCAGGATTCGGCTGATCGCTGGCTCGACAAGGCCGCGGACCTCTGGGGCCGCGCCGTGCGCCTCTACCCGGGCGGTTACCTGGAAATCGAGAACTGGCTCAAGTCCTCCGGCCGCAGCAACGTCGACGTCTACTTCTGAAGCTCAGGCTCATTCCAAAGCCAAGGCTCAATCGTCGCCGGCGGGAGTCTCCCCCAGGGCGGCCACCAGCGCCTCGGCGATGGTGGCCGCCTCCAGCAGCTGCAGCTCCAGCAACGCTGCCATCGGCCCCAGGCCGCTGCCCCGGGGCACCACCGCCCGGCGGAACCCCAGCCGCGCCGCCTCCTGAAGCCGCAGTTCCAACTGCCCCACCGGCCGCAGCTGGCCGCCGAGCCCCAATTCGCCCACCAGCACCGTGCCTGGCGGCAGGGTGAGGTCGCGGCTGCTGGCCACCACCGCCGCGGCCACCCCCAGATCCGCCGCCGGCTCCTCCACCTCCAGCCCCCCCGCCACCGCCAGGTAGCAATCAAAGCGGGACAGGGGCAACCCCAGGTGCTTCTCGAGCACCGCCAGGATCTGGTGCAGCCGGTTGGTGCCGATGCCGGTGGCCGTGCGCCGGGGGCTGGCGTAGCTGGTGGTGCTCACCAGGGCCTGCAGCTCCACCACCAGAGGCCGGGTGCCCTCGCAGGCCACGATCGTGGCCGTGCCGGCGGTGAGTTCCTCACTCCCCAGGAACAGCTCACTGGGGTTGCTGACCTCCACCAGGCCCCGGTCACGCATCTCGAACACCCCCAGTTCATGGGTGGCGCCGAAGCGGTTCTTCACGGCCCGCAGCAACCGGTGACTGGCGAAGCGGTCGCCCTCGAAGGTGAGCACGGCATCCACCAGGTGCTCGAGCACCTTGGGGCCCGCCAGCATTCCCTCCTTGGTCACGTGACCCACTAGCAGCATGGCCGTGTCCTGGCGCTTGGCGATCCGGGCCAGGGCGGCGGCGCAGTCGCGCACCTGGGCCACCGAGCCCGGAGCGCTGCTGAGCTCCCCGTCGTGCAGGGCCTGGATGCTGTCGATCACGGCCACCGCCGGCCGCAGGGCCTCAAGTTCCTGCAGCACATGATCCAGGTCGGTTTCAGCCAGCAGCTGCAGGCCCGAACCCGCCTCGGCTGGCTCGGGGCTGGGTGAAGGGGCCGCCGGGTCGGCCCCGGCCGCCGAAAGCGGCTCCCCCAGCCGCCGCCAGCGCAGCTTGACCTGCTGGGCCGACTCCTCGGCGCTCACATAGAGCACGGAATGGCGACGGGCCATCACCTCGGCGCACTGCAGCAGCAGGGTGCTCTTACCGATGCCCGGATCACCCCCCACCAGCACCATGGAGCCAGGCACCAGACCGCCCCCCAGCACTCGATCGAGCTCGTCGTAGCCACTGCTCAGGCGCTGGAAGGCCCCCTCCCCAACGCTGTGAATCGGCAGCGATCGGCGCGGGCGGCCGGGTTCGCCAGGGTCGACGCCAGGGCCGCCGCTGGGGGCCGGGCGCCGCCGCCGACCATCCACCGCGGGGGCGGTTTGCTCCACCAGGCTGTTCCAGCTGCCACAGGCGGAACAGCGGCCAAAGAACTGGCGCGACTGGGCTCCGCAGCTCTGGCAGACGTAGGTGGTGGTGGGGCGGGCCAAGCTGGGTGTATGAAGATTGGTGGTATTCGGTGAACCTGTGACCCTTCGGAGCTTTTCAGTGGTGCCACCGGTTGTAACGCTGACCTCGCCGCGATGACGGCTACCCCCCCCGCCCCCGCCAAGGGAACCATCCTCGTCGTCGACGACGAGGCGAGCATCCGCCGGATCCTGGAAACCAGGCTGACGATGATCGGGTACCACGTGATCACCGCCAGCGATGGCGTCGAAGCCCTTGAGGCCTTCCACCGGGTCACCCCCGACCTTGTGGTGCTCGACGTGATGATGCCGAAACTCGACGGCTACGGCGTCTGCCAGGAGCTGCGCAAGGAATCGGACGTCCCGATCGTGATGCTCACCGCCCTGGGCGACGTGGCCGACCGGATCACCGGCCTGGAGCTCGGCGCCGACGACTACGTGGTCAAGCCCTTCAGCCCCAAGGAGCTCGAAGCGCGCATCCGTTGCGTGCTGCGGCGGGTGGACAAGGAGCAGGTGGCGGGCATCCCCAACTCCGGTTTGATCCTGGTGGGCGACCTGCGCATCGACACCAACAAGCGCCAGGTCTACCGGGGAGACGAGCGCATTCGGCTCACCGGCATGGAGTTCAGCCTGCTGGAGCTGCTGGTCAGCAAGTCGGGCGAGCCCTTCAGCCGCGGCGAGATCCTCAAGGAGGTGTGGGGCTACACCCCCGAGCGTCACGTGGACACCCGAGTGGTGGATGTCCACATCTCGCGGCTGCGCTCCAAACTGGAGGATGATCCAGCGAACCCCGAGTTGATCCTCACGGCCCGGGGAACGGGATACCTGTTCCAGCGCATTGTCGATGCCGTTGCCTCCGAAGGAACCTGAGTCCAACCTTCCCAGCGCCCGCCGCGTGAAGCCCAACCGCGCGATCCGGCGGCTGGTGATCTGGTACCGCCGCAACGCCGCCGTCACCTCCCTGGTGGACTCGGCCACATCCGCCGCCAACACCGCTGGATCCGTCGCCGGCTCGGTGGCAGGGTCCATGGCCAACACCGCCGGTTCGGTGGCTGGATCGGTGGCCAACACGGCCGGATCCGTGGCCGGCTCGGTGCTGCACCCACTGGTGTTCGATCCCCTGCGGCGTCTGCAGCAGGGCCCCGGCGGTGGCGAGGTTCCGATCCTCGATGGGGAGCGCCTCTGGGTCGCCGTCGATGGCATGGGGGGCGACCACGCCCCCGGACCGATCCTGGAGGGCTGCCTGGAGGCGGTGCGACGCCTGCCCCTGCGCATCCGCTTCGTGGCCGAAACCGAACCCACCCGTCAGGCCGTGGCGGCGCTCGGATTGGAACGGGAGCTGCAGGGGGCCCAGGAGGCGGGCCTGATTGAGCTGGTGCCCAGCGGTCCCTCGGTGGGCATGCACGAGGAGGCCACCGTGGTGCGTCGCAAGCGCGACGCCAGCATCAACCTGGCCATGGACCTGGTGAAGGCCGGTGAGGCCCTGGCGGTCTATTCCGCTGGCAACTCCGGGGCGGTGATGGCCTCGGCGATCTTCCGGCTGGGGCGCCTGGCGGGCATCGACCGGCCGGCGATCGGGGCTCTGTTCCCCACCAAGGACCCCGCCCGCTCGGTGCTGGTGCTGGATGTGGGCGCCAACACAGATTCCAAGCCCGCCTGGCTGCATCAGTTCGCCCTGCTGGGCAGCATCTACAGCCGCGACGTGCTGCAGGTGAACCAGCCCCGGGTGGGCCTGCTCAACATCGGCGAAGAGGAGAGCAAGGGCAACGAGCTCGCCCAGCGCACCTTCGCGCTGCTGGCCGAGGAGCCGAGGCTGCGCTTCGCCGGCAACTGCGAGGGCCGCGACGTGCTCTCCGGCGACTTCGACGTGGTGGTCTGCGACGGCTTCACCGGCAACGTGTTGCTGAAGTTCCTCGAATCGGTGGGCAGCGTCCTGCTCGATGTGCTGCGGGCCGAACTGCCCCGGGGAAGGCGGGGCAAGGTGGGCTCCGCCTTCCTGCGCTCCAACCTGGTGCGCATCAAGAAACGCCTCGACCACGCCGAGCACGGTGGTGCGCTGCTGCTCGGCGTCAACGGCATCTGCGTGATCGGCCATGGCAGCAGCAAAGCGCTCTCGGTGGTGAGTGCCCTGCGGCTGGCCCACTCGGCCGCCAACCATGGCGTCATGGACGATCTGCTCAAGCTCAGCGCCGAGTCCAGCGCGCTCGCCTCGGCCACCAGCACCGGCAGGCCAGCCACCACAAGCCCCGCTTGAGCTCGGCGCCCGAGGCCGGCCCCTGGGGCCGTCGCCTGTGATTGACTGACGCGATCTGGGTCGGATCAGGTGTCGCTCGGCCAACGGGGCTCAGGGATGGCACTGGTGGGCTGCGGCCGCGGGCTGCCCCGCCACAGCCTCAGCAACGACGACCTGAGCCGGCGGGTCGAGACGAACGACGAATGGATCCGCAGCCGCACGGGCATCGGCGCCCGGCGGGTGGCGGGTCCCGGCGAATCGCTCACCAGCCTCTCGCTCGAAGCCGCCCGCGGGGCCCTCGCCCACGCCGGCTGGGAGGCCGATGAGCTCGATCTGATCCTGCTGGCCACCTCCAGCCCCGATGACCTGTTCGGCAGCGCCCCACGCCTCCAGGGGCTGCTGGGGGCCCACCGGGCCGTGGCCTTCGATCTCACCGCAGCCTGCAGCGGCTTCCTGTTTGCCCTGGTGACCGTCAGCCAGTACATCCGCGCCGGCAACGCACGGCGGGCCCTGGTGATCGGCGCCGATCAACTCAGCCGCTGGGTCGACTGGGACGACCGTCGCACCTGTGTGCTCTTCGGCGACGGGGCCGCCGCGGTGGCCGTGGAGGCCTGCGCTCCGGAAGCCGACGGGCTGCTGGGGTTCCGCATGCGCTCCGACGGCCGCAAAGCCGATTGCCTCACCCTGGCCCAGCGCAGCGAGCGCCTTCCCCTGGTGGGGGAGGTCACCGCCCAGGTGGGCGGATTCGAGCCGATCGCCATGAACGGCAAGGAGGTCTACAAATTCGCCGTGCGGGAAGTGCCCGCCATGCTCCAGGAGTTGCTGGACGAAACCGGCACCAGCGCCGAGCAGCTCGACTGGCTGCTGCTGCACCAGGCCAACCAGCGCATCCTCGACGCCGTGGCCGAGCGCTTCGCGATCCCCCACGACCGCGTGCTCAGCAACCTGGCCGCCTACGGCAACACCTCGGCCGCCACGATCCCGCTGATGCTGCAGGAGGCTGTGGCCGATGGCCGGGTGCAGCCCGGTCACCTGCTGGCCAGCAGCGGCTTCGGCGCCGGCCTGAGCTGGGGGGCGGCCCTGCTGCGTTGGCAGGGGCCCCAGGGCTGAGGCGGCCGCCACCTACGCTCCAGCCCAGCCGCTTCCTGCGCGTCCATGGGCATCGCCTGGGTCTTTCCCGGTCAGGGGTCGCAGAAGCTGGGTATGGCCGCTCCGCTGTTGGATCTCCCTGGCGCCCTGGGGCGCTTCGAGCAGGCCTCCCAGCTGCTGGGCCGCGATCTGCTCGCCATCGTCAGCGGTGAGGGGCTGGAGCAGACCGGCGAACCCAGCGATCTCAACGACACCCGCAACACCCAGCCGGCGCTGTTCGTGATCGAGAGCCTGCTGGTGGATGCCCTCAAGGACCAGGGGCGCAGCGCCCAGCTGGTGGCGGGCCACAGCCTGGGTGAGCTGGTGGCCCTCTACGCCGCCGGCGTGTTCGATGCCGCCACCGGTCTGGCCCTGATGCAGCGCCGCAGTGAGCTGATGGCCGCCGCCGGTGGTGGAGCCATGACCGCCCTGATCGGCTTCGATCGCGGCGAGTTGGAGGCGCTGGTGGCCAGCACCGAGGGGGTGGTGATCGCCAATGACAACAGCGCCGCCCAGGTGGTGATCTCCGGCACACCGGAGGCGGTGGCGGCCGTCAGCGGCCAGGTGCGCAGCAAGCGGGCCGTGCCCCTGGCCGTGTCCGGGGCCTTCCACTCCCCCTTCATGGCCGAGGCCGCAAGCGCCTTCTCGGAGCTTCTCGAGCAGGTGCCCTTCGCCGACGCCACCATCCCCGTGCTCAGCAACACCGATCCCACCCCCGCCACCAGCGGCGCCGTGCTCAAGGAACGCCTGCGCCGGCAGATGGTGAGCGGTGTGCGCTGGCGCGAAACGATGGATCGGTTGGGCGCCGAGGGCATCAGCACCGTGGTGGAGATCGGCCCGGGCAACGTGCTCAGTGGACTGATCAAGCGCAGCCTCGAGGGGGTCACCGTGGCGCAGATCGCCGGCAGCGACGATCTGGGGCTGTGAGGGAAAGCTTCCGCCGTCTGGGGCGCCGCCGTCGGGTGAGTGAGCCACCGTTGCTGTTGACGCCGCGGCCGAGCATCACCTACCAGCTGATCAGCTACCTGCTGGTGTTTCCAGTGTTTCGGCTGCTGTTTCGGGGCCGGATCCTCGGCAAGGCCCAGGTGCCCCAGGAGGGGGCGCTGGTGGTGGTGGCCAACCACGGCTCCCACCTGGACCCGCCCCTGCTAGGCCATGCCCTGGGGCGGCCGGTGGCGTTCATGGCCAAGGCCGAATTGTTCCGGGTGCCGCTGCTGGGCCAGATCATCCGTGCCTGCGGCGCCTACCCGGTCAGCCGCGGAGCCAGTGATCGCGAGGCGATCCGCACCGCCACCGACCGCCTGGAGGAGGGCTGGGCCACAGGTGTATTCATCGATGGCAGCCGCCAGGCGGACGGTCGGGTGAACGCTCCACTGCCGGGGGCGGCGCTGCTGGCGGCCCGGGCCGGGGTGCCCCTGCTGCCGGTGGCCATCTTGAACAGCCACCGGGCCCTGGGCACGGGCCAGAGCTGGCCTCGGCTGGTGCCGATCCAGATCCGCATCGGCACGCCAATCCCGCCGCCGGCCTCAAGGCGCCGGGCCGATCTCGATGTGACCACCGCCGCCGTCCAGGCCCAGATCAATGCCCTGCTGGACCTGGGCCTGCTGACTGGAGCAGAGCCCCGAGCGGCCTTGCCCCCCACGTCCGCACGTCCCGACCCGTCAGCACCCACACCAGGGCCCTGAAACCATCCCCCCACACCTTGCGGCGCCCTTCCGGATGGCAGAGGTTGGCGCAGGGCACCGGCACCGGGGTGATCTGAATGCCGCGGCTGCCGGCCACGATCCGGCCAATCAGCAGCGCCCGGGGCATGTGGTCGCTGCTGGTGACCAGCAGCAGATGCCGGACGCGGGCACGCCTGAGCTCATCCACCAGGGAGGTGAAGTTGGTCAGGGTGTCACGGGCGCGGTAGTCGAGCTGGAACTGGCTGCGCCGCAGGCCCTCGTTGGCGAACAGCCACTGCGCATACTCGGGGTTGCTGCCACCGCTGACCACCACCGGCAGGCCGTAGCGGCGCGCCAGTCGGCCAGCCTCTTGCTCCCGGGCCACATCGCCCCCCAGCACCAGGATCATCTGGGGAGAGGGGGGATGGGGCAGCCAGATCCCCCGGGACATCCAGAGCAGGGCCCCGGCCCCCAGGGCCAGCAGCCAGCGCCTGCCCCCCCGTCGGCGGCGGCGCCGGGGGGGCTTGGAGCGATGGGTCCCGGGCCTGGGGGAGGCCGTCAAGGGCGCGGCTCCACGGGACTTGTGGGATAGAGGGGCAGAACGGCCTGCCAGGGGGCCGGCCGCTGGGCCCGCGCCGCCTCGGTGGCGATCTCCAGCAGCTGCACCGTGTCGGCCGCCGCTTCCACCCGCGCCTCCAGCCGCGGTCCTGCGGGGAGGTCCTGCTCAGAGGAGAAAAAGCGCGGGGCCTGGAGTTCCACCATCCCCCCCGGATAGGCAGGGCCCGCTCCATAGCAACCGGCCACCAGCCCATGGCGGGGGAGGGTCTGCACCAGCACGAAGCGCTCCGCCGCTGCCCCTGGCACCCCCTGGGCCCGCAGGCGTCGGGCGATCAGAAGAAAACTGCCCACCCCATCGAGGGGGATGGCCAATTGCTGGGCCAGGGTGCGGGCCATCACCACCGTCAGCCGGGTGCCCGTGAAGCCGCCGGGGCCAATCGCCACCGCCAGCCGGCTGATCTCACGCCACCGGGAGGCCGGCAGGACCTGCTCCACGCAGGCGAACAGCTCGGTGGAGAGGGTTCGCCCCAGGGGAAATTCAGCCACGACGGGAGGCGCGACCGCGAGAGTGACGGTCGGCCACTCCTGCAGCCCCACGGCGAGGGTGTCGCTGGAGCTGTGAAGGGCCAACAACAAATCCGCCGTCCCGCTCATGAAGGCAGGCAAGCACCCGGGCGCAGCCCCTGCCAGCGGCCGGGCTCGGCGAGAAAGCTGGCGCAGGCGCGCACGTCCCATTCCACGCCGACGCCACCGGCGGGATGATCGATCACCTGGATGTGGATGCGGGGGTCCGTGGGCACCACATCGGGGGAAGCACTGAGATGGGGGACGCCATGCTGGCGCTCGACCGCGTGGTAGGCCTGGCAGCGGTCGACCCAGTGGCAATCCACGCAGATGCACATGCCGCCGCGCCCTCCGGAGGACCCCATTCTGGGGGCTGGGGCGGCCGCAGCGCTGTGGCAGGCGCTGGGGCCGGAGCGCTGGCCGCTGCCCTGGCAGGTGCTGCCGGAGGGAACGGCCCTGGTGGGGGGCGCCGTGCGCGATGGCCTGCTGGGGCGGCTGGGCCCCCGGCCCGATCTGGATCTGGTGGTGCGCGTTGAGGCGATCGACCTTTGCCGCCACCTGGCTGAGCGTTTAGGCGGCCAGGCGGTGGTGCTGGATCGGGAGCGCTCGATCGCCCGGCTGGTGATCCGCGGCTGGACCGTCGACCTGGCCCGCCAGGTGGGGGACACCCTCGAAGACGACCTGCGCCGCCGGGACTTCAGGATCAATGCCCTGGCCCTGCCTCTGGCCAATGAACCATCGCTGCTGGACCCCACCGGCGGCCTGGGGGATCTGAGCCGGCGTCAGGTGGTGGCCGTTGCCGAACAGAACCTGCTCGACGATCCGCTGCGGCTGCTGCGGGGACTGCGCCTCTCCAGCCAGCTCGACTTCGAGCTGGAGGAGCGCACCTGGAGCTGGATCCTCCTGCACCATGGCCTGCTGCAGGAGGTGGCCCCGGAGCGGGTGCTGGGCGAGCTGGAGAAACTGGCCGCCAGTCCCCTGGGGCACAGGGATCTCGAGTTGGCGCGCTGCAGCGGCCTGCTGGAGCCCTGGGTCAGCGGCGGTCCGGGGGCGGATCTGGCCGCACTCAGCCTTGGGCGGGCGCGCTCCTGCGGACTCAGCCCGCAGGAATCCCATGCCGCCTTGCCCCTGGCCCGCCTGGCCGCCCTGTTCGACAGTCCCGCCCTGGAGCGCTTGCGCAGCAGCCGAAAGCTGCAGGGGCGCTGCGGGCGACTGCGCCGCTGGTGTCAACGGCTGGGGGCCTCGGCCGATCAGGCCAAAGCTGAACTGGAAACGATGGAGGAGGCGGAGCGGCTGGCCCTGCACCGACAGCTTGAAGCGGATCTGCCCGCCCTGGCCCTGCAATTGCCCCCGGAGCTGGCTGAAGTCTGGATGGAGCGCTGGCGCGATCCGGGCGACCCCCTGTTCCACCCCAGGCCGCCCCTGGATGGAAGGGCCCTGCAGCGCGAGCTGGGCCTGAGCGCTTCCCCCCTCCTGGGGGAGCTGATCGACCACCTCACCTCGGAGCGGGCCTTCGGTCGCATCGACGACCGCGCCGGGGCCCTGGAGGCGGCGAAACGGTGGCTGGCAAGACAGACAGATCCTGGATCACAGGGCCCCCGCCGTGATTAACTGCTTAGGCAAAGGCGAATCAAGCTGCCTGATCCAGGCTGAAGGATTCAGCTGGGCCCCATCCTTCGGGTCCCTCCCGGTCGCAGCGGCACATGTGCCTGCCCTGGGGCCCACCCTCCTTTGGCCATCCCCTACCTTTTCCCCCTTCCTTCCTCTCCATGAGCGTTCGTCTGTACGTCGGCAACCTGCCGCAGACCTTTGATTCCAAGGAGCTTGATGCTCTGTTCAGCGCCGTGGGCGAAGGGGTCCGTTTCAAGGCCGTGCAGGATCGGGAAACAGGCGCCAGCCGTGGTTTCGGCTTCGCCAACGTCGATGACGAGGCGATCGCCGACGCGGTGATCGATCAACTCAACGGCCGCGACTTCGGCGGCAACCCCCTGCGCATTGAGCGTTCCGAGCGCAAGGATGTGCGCCCCGGCACGGACCGTCGCCCCGGCGCCGCCCCCTCGACCGTGGCCCGCAAGGCGGTCAACAAGGTGGTGCACAGCGACAGCATCGAGGAAGGCGCCCCCGACCCCCGCTGGGCCGGCGAACTGGCCAAACTCAAGAACCTTCTGGCCACCCAGAAGGCGGCGGTCTGATCGATCGGCCGGACATTGGCGAGGAGATGACCACCGGCCCCTATCCCACAGGTTGGTGTCGCTCCTCGAAATGGGGCGACCATCAGATCAGCTTCATCGTCACCGGGGAGGCGCGGCAGGATCGCGCTTCGGTGGTTCTGATCCATGGATTCGGCGCCTGCAAGGAACACTGGCGCCACAACACCGCCGCCCTTGCCCGAGGCCGCCAGACCTTTGCCATCGACCTGCTCGGCTTCGGCTCCAGCAGCAAACCCAGCTCATGTCTCGACGGGGAAGCCTTGGTCCCTGGATCGATCCGTTATGGCATGGACCTCTGGGCTGAACAGGTGGTCGACTTCCTCAACGACCAGGGGGTCGCTCCGGTCCAGCTGGTGGGCAATTCGATCGGCGGTGTGGTGGCGCTCACCTGCGCCCGGCGCCTTGAGCAGCTGGGCCGACCGGCCCGTCAGGTGGTGCTGATCGACTGCGCCCAGCGGGCCCTCGACGACAAACGCCTCGCCAGCCAGCCGCTGCTGGCGCGCTGGGTGCGCCCCCTGCTCAAGAGCGTGGTGCGCCAGCGCTGGATCACCGGCCCCCTGTTCCGGACCCTGGCCTCCCCTGGGATGATCCGCAAGGTGCTGGAGGTGGCCTACCCGAGCGGAAAGAACATCGACGATCAACTGGTGGATCTGCTGCTGCAACCGGCCCGCGACCCCCAGGCACCGGAAGCCTTTCGAGGCTTCATCAATCTGTTCAATGACCGGCTTGCCCCCGATCTCCTCGCCGACCTCAGCACTCCGGTGCGGCTGATCTGGGGGGAGGAGGACCCCTGGGAGCCGGTGGCGGAAGCCCGCCGCTGGCTGGCCTACCCGTCCGTCAAGGACATCGCGGTGATCCCGGGCCTGGGCCACTGCCCCCATGACGAAGCTCCCGAGCAAATCAACAGGATCCTCGACGATCTCCTGGAGCAAGGGGACCGCTGAGCCGGCCTGGGGGTCACCTCACCTGGGCGGTGAGATAAGAGAAGGGCAGATCGAGCAACTTTCCTGTCCTGGGCACATAGGCGCGATGGTTGAACACGTCGTAGTTGTGGCGTTCAATCACATCGAGAATGCCGCGATAGAGACGCAGAGACGCCCACACCGGCCAGCGGGCATCGGGGGCCAGCCAGCGCACCCCCTCCTCCGAACGGGCAAACCACTGCCTGGCCCGGCGCAGTTGAAAGGCCATCAGGTCGCGCCAGTTCTGGTTCAAGTTGCCCGCCATCAGATCGGCTTCGCTGTAGCCGAACCGCTCCAGCTCATCCTGGGGGAGATAGATACGACCACGGGCACGGTCCTCACCCACGTCCCGCAGGATGTTGGTGAGCTGGTTGGCGATGCCCAGGGCCACCGCCGCCTCGGACGTGTCCGGCCTGGAACTCCAGGGCGCCGTGGTGTAGGCCGAGTCGACGCCCATCACCTCCTGGGTCATCAGCCCCACCGTTCCCGCCACCCGGTAGCAGTAGAGCTCCAGTTCCTCGAAGCTCGCGTAGCGGTGCTGGAGGAGATCCATCCGCTGGCCCTCAATCATGTCGAGGTAGGGCTGAACGGGCTGGGGGAAGCGCTCCAGGGTGTCGACCATCACCCGGTCCAGCCCATCCCGCACCGTTCCATCGAACAGGGCCCGGGTGCGGACCTCCCAGCGATCGAGCCGATCCGAGAGCTCCTGGGCTGAAACGTGCTGGGCCTCCGGGCCGTCCATCAGCTCATCGGTGCGCCGGCACCAGACGTAGATGGCCCAGATCGCTCGCCGCTTGGCGGGCGGCATCAGCAGGGTGCCCAGATAGAAGGTCTTGGCCCATTCCGCCGTTTCCCGGCGGCAGGCTTCATAGGCCTGCTCCAGGCCCAGGGGGAGATTGTCAGTTCCAGGCAAGGGGGCCAGCACGCCTAGGCCGCCGCCAGGCTCGGTTCGACATCCGTTCCGAGTGTTGATTCGGCCCGATGATCGACCGCCTCGGCGCAGAGGCGCCCGCTGAGAACTGCCCCCTCCATCGAGGCCAGGTAGCGCTGTTTGGTGAAACAGCCCGCCAGGAAGAAATTAGGAATCGGCGAAGCCTGATCGGGCCGCAGGGCCTGGCAGCCTGGCACGGTCTTGTAGACCGAAAGTGGGGTCTTCACAACTTTCGACTTCAGAAGCCTGGCTTGATCCTCACCGGTGAAGTGCATCGGGAACAGGCGCTCCAGCTCCAGCAAGGTCGCGGCCACGATGTCGGCATCGCTGCGGCCGATCCAATCCTTGGCAGGGGCGAACACCAGCTCCAGCATCGAACGCTCGGGATCCTCGTATTCGCGGCAGGTATTGCTCATGTCGGCGTAGACACTGAGTAGCTCGCTGCGGCTGAACAGCAGATGATCGATTTCGGTGAGCTTGCGATCGAACCAGAGGTGGATGTTGATCACCGGTACGCCCTTGAGCCCCTCGAGTTTCTTGAAATAGGGAAGCTCCCTCCAGGGCTCGGGAAGCAGCAGCTTGAGTGGATCCACCGGCATGGCGCTGACGTAGGCATCAGCCTGCACGCTGCGGTCATCCTGCCCCTTGAGGCCAGCGAGACGAAAGCCCCTCACGCTGCCATCGGCGGCCAGTTCGATCTGGCGCAAGGGTGAATTGAGATGAACTTCACCACCGCGCGCCGTGATGTAGTCAACGATCGGCTGACAGAGGCGCTCGGGCGGATTGCCATCGAGAAACGCCATCTTGGAGCCATCGCTCTCCTGCAGAAAACGGTTGAGGGCCGTGAGCACCACGGTGCTGGAGATCTCTTCAGGGTTGATGAAGTTCAAGGCCTTGCTCATGGCCAGGAACACCTCATCGTTGACCCGTTCAGGAATGTTGTGAAGCTGCAGCCACTCCGTCCAGGAGTACTTATCACATTCCTCGACGTAGTCCTGGCCCTTCAGAATCGCGGGTACCAGGCCGAGCCCGAAGCGGATCTTTTCCGGCCAGCTGAGCATGTCGTTGTTGCCCAGAATGGCCGCCAAGCCATTGAAAGGAGCCGGGATGTCAGGGAAATCGAAGCGGCTGTAGGTGCCCGGAACGTCCTTCTGGTTGAAGATCATCGAATGGCTCTTCCACTGGAGCCGCTCTTCGATGCCGAGCTCGGCCAACAGCCGACGCATGTTGCGGTAGGCGCCAAAAAAGATGTGCAGCCCCGTTTCGTACCAGTCGCCGTCCTCGTCCTGCCAGGCCGCCACCTTGCCCCCGAGCACGTCCCGGGCCTCAAAAACGATCGGGGTGTGCCCCGCGTCGCAGAGGTACTTGGCACAGGACAGCCCGGCCAGCCCCGCTCCGGCGATCGCGACACGCATGGAGAAACCCAAAACCAGCGGTAACCCTAAGAGCCCCTCTCCCAGCGCCGTTGGCCCCTGGGGTTCCTAAAGTCGAACCCCTGAGATCTCTCGGGGCCTCCGCCCACGTCAGATCCGCCCGAGCACCCTGCCAGCCATGGCCGACACCCTGCTGCTCAAGTCCACCACCCGCCACATCCGCCTGTTCACGGCGCGGGTGGAGGGTCAGGACCTCGTGCCCAGCCCCGATCAGCTCACCCTCGATGTGGACCCCGACAACGAGTTCCTCTGGGACGCGGCGGTCCTGGAGAAGCTGCAGCAGCGATTCCGAGAACTGGTGGCCGCCCACGCCGGCGCCGAACTGAGCGAATACCACCTGCGCCACATCGGCTCGGAGCTGGAGGGCACGATCCGCACCCTGCTGCAGGCCGGCGAGCTCCGCTACAACCCGGAGGCACGGGTGCTCAATTACTCGATGGGCTTGCCCCGCAGCCCTGAAAGCCTGTGACCCGCTCCCGCTACGGGCGTTCCACCGAGCCGGCCCGCAGCCGCGAGCCCTACGGCTATGACGACGAGGGCTACGACGCGCCGCGCCGGACCGAAGCCCCCCGTGGCCGGCGTCCGCCCAGCGGCAGTGCTGGCGGCGGTGGCGGCCCCGGTGGCGGTGGCGGCGCCCCCGGGGGTGGTCCGTTCCAGTTCAGCGTCGCGACCATGGCCGTGCTGGCCGGGGTTCTGGTGGTGGGCATCGGCATCGGCACGGCCCTCTCCAGCAACACCGCCGGCGATCAGGGCAACATCGCCAGCAGCCAGCAGCTCGATCTGGCCGTGCCCGACCCCGAGTTCTGCAAGCAGTGGGGTGCCAGCGCCTTCGTGGTGGACGTGGAGATGTACACGACCATGAACCCGAGCAGCAGCTTCGTGACCCAGCCCAAGCTGCAGCCCGGCTGCGTGATCCGCCGGGAGAACTGGTCCGTGCTCCAGAAGGAGGGGGCGGTCACCAATGAGCAGATGCGCCAGTGCAAACAGCGCATGAACACCTTCGCCTACGTCGGTTCGATCAAGGACAAGCCCGTGGTGCGCTGCGTTTACCAGACGGACATCGTCGACAACAGGTTCCAGACCAGGGGCGTGGCCGGCGCCGCCGACGACAGCGTGGGGATCACCCCTGAGGCGAATCAGTTCTAGACGTCCTGGGGTTGGCTGGAATCGACGCTGGCCAACGGCGTCCCCGAGCCAACCGAGCCTGCTGCAGCGGGCACTGCCATCGCAGGCACTGCTGCCGCCATCTGGGGCGCCCCCTGGGCGGCCCGAGCCGGCTGGCGCAGGGGGCTGTCGGGGCTGGCGAACACCGGCAGGATCTCGCGCCGAAAAGCCTCCGACGCCCTTGAGCAGTAGCGGGCCGGATGGGTGATCAGCTTGAGCTGACGCCGCACCGACAGATCCACCAGGTTGGGGCGGAAGAGGTTGCCCGCCGCCAGCTCCCGCTCGATCGAGACCACCGGCAGGAATGCGGCCCCAAGGCCCGACTGCACCGCGTTCTTGATCGCCTCGAAGGAGTTGAGCTCCATCTCGATCTTGAGCCGGCCCACATCCAGGCCGGAACGGGCCAGCAGCTGGTCGACCATCTTGCGGGTGGTGGACTGGGCATCCAGACAAACGAAACCGAGTCGGTAGAGGTCGTCCTTGCTGATCTCGGCCAGACGGGCCAGCGGATGCTTCACGGGCAGCACCAGGGCCAGCTCGTCGCTGGCGTAGGGCACCACCTGCAGCAGTTCGTTCAGTTCGCTCGGCAGCTCGCCACCGATGATCGCCAGGTCGATCTGGCCGTTGGCCACGCTCCAGCCCGTTCGCCGGGTGCTGTGCACCTGCAGCTGCACGGCCACATCGGGATACTTCTGCCGGAACAGGCCGATCATCCGGGGCATCAGGTAGGTCCCCGTGGTCTGGCTGGCACCGACCACCAGCGAGCCCCCCTTGAGGTTGTGGAGGTCGTCGAGGGCGCGGCAGGCCTCCTGGCACTGGCTCAGGATCCGGTCGCAGTAACTGAGCAGCAGATGGCCGGCCTCGGTCAGTTGCGCCTTGCGGCCACCCCGATCGAACAGGGAGACATCGAGTTGCTTCTCCAGGTTCTGGATCTGGAGGCTCACCGCCGGCTGGGTGACGTAGAGGCTGTCGGCGGCCTTCTTGAAGCTGCCCTCGCTGGCGATCGCCCGCAGGATGCGCAGCTGATCGAGTGTGAACGGCAGATCAGCCATGGGAGCGCCCCGGAGGGCTGGCAGCTGCGTAGGGATCGAACTTTAAGGGGAACTGTCTCAGGGCTGGCTCAGGCTCCGCCAGACTTCATCACTGACGCCCCCAACCGTGATCTCGCCCCTCCAACACAGCAGCCTGGTGATGCTGGCCCTGCTGCTGGCCTTCGCCGTGCTCCACAGCGGTGGGGCCGCCCTGCGCGTCTGGGGGGAGGAACGCATCGGCGCCAGGGCCTGGCGGCTGCTGTTCGCCGCCCTGAGCATCCCCGCCGCCGTGGTGGTGATCGGGTTCTTCATCGCCCACCGCTACGACGGCCTGCGCCTCTGGAACCTGCAGGAGCAGCCCTGGATCGTGCCGCTCGTGTGGGTGGGGACGGCGATCAGCTTCTTCTTTCTCTATCCCGCCACATACAACCTGCTGGAAATCCCGGCCCTGCTGAAGCCCGAGGTGCGCCTCTACGCCAGCGGCATCATCCGCATCAGCCGCCATCCCCAGGCGGTCGGTCAGGTGCTCTGGTGCGCCACCCACCTGCTCTGGATCGGCAGCAGCTTCACGGCCTGGGCTTGCCTGGGCCTGATCGCCCACCATCTGTTTGCCGTCTGGCATGGCGACCGGCGCCTGGCCGCGCGTTTTGGTGACGCCTTTGAGGAGCTGCGCTCGAGCACCTCGGTGCTGCCGTTCCGGGCTGTGCTGGACGGACGCCAGCGGCTGGTGCTGGCCGAATTCCTCAGACCCTCCCAGCTGGGGATCGCGATCGCGATCGGGGTGCTGTGGTGGAGCCACCGCTGGATCGGCGTGGCCGCGACGGCCTTCAACCGCAGTCCTCTCGGGGCCCTACTGGGCTGATGGCACTCCAACACATCAGGCCTGAGCCGCCCAGGCAGGCTGCCTACACTCCCTGCACCCAAACCCTTCCAGGATGAGCTCGGCCGCTGAACTTGCCTGGTTGATTCCCGTGCTGCCATTGGCGGGAGCCGCGCTGGTGGGGCTGGGGTTGATCAGCTTCAACCGCACCATCAACCGACTGCGCAAACCCGTCGCCCTGCTGCTGATCAGCCTGGTGGGGGCTTCCGCTGTGATCAGCTTCGTGATCCTGGCCCAGCAACTGGCCGGTGCCCCCGCCACCGAAGTGCTGTTCAACTGGGCCAGCACCGGCGACTTCAACCTGCAGATGGGCTACCGGGTGGATCCCCTGGGGGCCGTGATGCTGGCCCTGGTCACCACCATCGCCCTGCTGGTGATGGTCTACTCCGATGGCTACATGGCGCACGACAAGAGCTACGTGCGCTTCTTCACCTACCTGGCCCTGTTCAGCAGCTCGATGCTCGGGCTGGTGCTCAGCCCCAACCTGCTGGAGATCTACGTCTTCTGGGAGCTAGTGGGCATGTGCTCCTACCTGCTGGTGGGCTTCTGGTACGACCGCGAAGGGGCCGCCAACGCCGCCCAAAAAGCCTTCATCGTCAACCGGGTGGGGGATTTCGGCCTGCTGCTGGGCATCCTCGGCCTGTTCTGGGCCACCGGCAGCTTCGGCTTCGAAGAGATCGCTGCGCGGCTCTCCGAGGGCCTCGCCAACGGCAGCATCACCCACGTGGCCGCCGTGATCCTCTGCCTTCTGGTGTTCATGGGACCGATGGCGAAGTCGGCTCAGTTTCCGCTCCATGTCTGGCTGCCCGATGCCATGGAGGGCCCGACACCGATCTCGGCCCTGATCCACGCGGCCACGATGGTGGCCGCCGGGGTGTTCCTGGTGGCTCGGCTCCAGCCCATCTACCTCCAGTTCCCAGATGTGCAGACGGTGATTGCCGTGGTCGGCACAATCACCTGCTTCCTGGGGGCCTCGATCGCCCTCACCCAGCACGACCTTAAAAAGGGCCTGGCCTACAGCACCGTCTCCCAACTGGGCTACATGGTCCTGGCGATGGGCTGCGGCGCCCCGATCGCCGGCATGTTCCACCTGGTCACCCATGCCTTCTTCAAGGCGATGCTGTTCCTGGGCTCGGGCTCGGTGATCCACGCCATGGAAGAAGTGGTGGGCCACGAGCCCGTGCTCGCCCAGGACATGCGCCTGATGGGCGGTTTGCGCAAGTACATGCCGGTCACCGCGATCACCTTTTTGATCGGCTGCGTGGCGATCAGCGGCATCCCCCCCCTGGCGGGTTTCTGGAGCAAGGACGAGATCCTTGGGGTGGCCTTCGCCAGTTACCCACTGCTGTGGGTGGTCGGTTTCCTGACCGCCGGCATGACCGCCTTCTACATGTTCCGGCTCTACTTCCTCACCTTCGAGGGCCCCTTCCGTGGCCATGACACCGCCATGAAGCAACAACTGCTGGCGGCAGCCGGCAAAGGCAGCAGCAGTGAGGAGCAGGGGGAGGGCCACGGCCACCACGCCAGCCACCCCCACGAATCCGGCTGGCAGATGGCCGCCCCCCTGGCTGTGCTGGCGGTGCCCTCGGTGCTGATCGGTCTGCTGGGCACCCCCTGGCACAGCCGCTTCGGGGCCCTGCTCGATCCACAGGAAGCCGCTGAGGCGGCCGAGCATTTCAGCTGGGGAGAGTTCCTGCCCCTGGCCGGCGCGTCGGTGGCGATCTCCATCACAGGCATCACCGTGGCGGTGCTGGCCTACTCCCTGCACAAGCTTGATCTGGCCAGGCTGGTGGCGGCCCGCTTCCCCAGCGTCAACGCCTTCCTGGCCAACAAGTGGTACCTCGATGACCTCAACGATCGCCTGTTCGTGCAGGGCAGCCGCAAACTGGCCCGCCAGGTGCTCGAGGTGGACGCCAAGGTGGTCGATGGGGTGGTGAACCTCACCGGCCTGCTCACCCTGGGTAGCGGCGAGGGTCTCAAGTACTTCGAAACCGGCCGGGCCCAGTTCTATGCCCTGATCGTGTTCGGTGGGGTGATCGCCCTGGTGGTGCTGTTCAGCGCCTTCGGCTGAGGGCCGGCCAGGGGCTTCAGCAGCCTTCGCCCCTGGGATCGGATCCACTGAATCCAGGGCCACAGGTGGTCGCCGCCCAGCCAGCCGCCGGCCTGGGTGCTGGCCCGGGGCGCCCCCGGCCCTGGCCGAATCCAAGCGCCCGGGGCCACAGGACACTCTGTGTTTAATCCCGTATCCGCACGGACCGCCCTGGACCTGCATTTCTACACTCCGGCGAGCTTCCCCTGCCTCGCCTGTGCTGCTGGACTTCGCTGTGACGACAGGCTCCGTAGCAGCCGTGCCCTGGCTGAGCATCTCGATCCTGTTCCCGATCGCCGCCGCGCTGGCGATCCCCTTCATCCCCGATGCCGGCGACGGCAAGACCGTGCGCTGGTATGCCCTCGGGGTGTCCCTGATCACCTTCCTGGTCACGGCAGCGGCCTACCTCAATGGCTACGACCCGTCGGTGGAGGGCTTGCAGCTGATCGAGCGGGTGGAGTGGCTGCCTGATCTGGGCCTGGCCTGGTCGGTGGGGGCCGATGGCCTCTCAATGCCGCTGATCCTGCTCACCAGCTTCATCACCGCCCTGGCGGTGCTGGCCGCCTGGCCGGTCACGTTCAAACCGCGGCTGTTCTTCTTCCTGATCCTGGCCATGGACGGCGGCCAGATCGCCGTGTTCGCCGTTCAGGACATGCTGCTGTTCTTCCTGGCCTGGGAACTGGAGCTGCTGCCGGTGTACCTGCTGCTGGCGATCTGGGGGGCCAAGAAGCGCCAATACGCCGCCACCAAATTCATCCTCTACACCGCCGGCGGCTCGGTGTTCATCCTGCTGGCGGCCCTGGCGATGGGCTTCCAAGGCGGCGGCGCCCCCAGCTTCGAGTACTCGGCCCTGGCGGCCAAGGAGTTCGGCACACGCTTCGAGCTGCTGGCCTATGCGGGCCTGCTGATCGCCTTCGGGGTGAAGCTGCCTATCGTGCCGCTGCACACCTGGCTCCCCGATGCCCACGGCGAAGCCACGGCACCGGTGCACATGCTGCTCGCCGGCATCCTGCTGAAGATGGGCGGCTATGCGCTGCTGCGCTTCAACGTGCAGCTGCTACCCGACGCCCACGCCCAGTTCGCTCCGCTGCTGGTGGTGCTTGGGGTCGTGAACATCATCTATGCGGCGCTCACATCGTTTGCCCAGCGCAACCTCAAGCGCAAGATCGCCTACAGCTCGATCAGCCACATGGGCTTCGTGCTGATCGGCATCGGCAGCTTCAGCGCCGTGGGCACCAGCGGCGCGATGCTGCAGATGGTGAGCCATGGCCTGATCGGCGCCAGTCTGTTCTTCCTGGTGGGGGCCACCTACGACCGCACCCACACCCTGCAGCTCGATGAGATGGGCGGCGTGGGCCAGAAAATGCGCAAGATGTTCGCCCTCTGGACCATCTGCTCGCTGGCCTCGCTGGCCCTGCCGGGGATGAGCGGCTTCATCTCAGAGCTGATGGTGTTCGTGGGCTTTGTGACCAGCGAGGCCTACGCCCTCAGCTTCCGCATCGTGATGGCGGCCCTGGCGGCGGTGGGAGTGATCCTCACTCCGATCTACCTGCTCTCGATGCTGCGGGAGATCTTCTTCGGCAAGGAGAACCCCGAGCTGGCCAGCCACAACCAGCTGGTGGACGCCGAGCCCAGGGAGATCTACATCATCTCCGCTCTGCTTGTGCCGATCATCGGCATCGGCCTCTATCCGCGCCTGGTCACCGACAGTTACCGGGCCTCAATTGAGGCGCTGGTGGCCCGCGAAAATCTGGCCTTCAACAAGGTGATCGGACCGATCCCCACCGGCTTGATCCGCAAGAGCCTGGTGGCTCCCAGCCTGTTGCCTCCAGCGCTGGTCCGGGTCTCTGCCCTGGCCTGAGCATCCAGGGGTAACGAAACTCTGCAGTTGACCTCCGCCCGGCCCAGATCCAGGGCGGCTTCCTTACGCTCCCAGACGCCAATCCAGATGTGCGGCAGAGCCTGCGGACCCAGCGATGCGACAGCTGAATTTTCTGCTGATCTTCAGCTTCGGCCTTGCGATGGTGATGTTCACCCTCGAGAACACCGCGGCCACCACGGTGCGCTTCCTGCCGGGGATCAACCTCACCCTGCCCCTGGCCGCGCTGCTGCTGGTGGTGGGGGGCGTGGGGGCCACCGCCGCCTGGGTGTTCGCCGTCTGGACCGGAGTGATCAAGAAGGTGGAAACCCTCGCCGACAACGGTGAGCTGGAAGCCCAACAGGTGCGCATCCGCGAACTCGAGGAAGACGTGCAGCGCTACCGGGCCACGGTGGACGCCCAGCTGGGACTGCTGCCGGCGGCCGGTGAAACCTCAGCGGTGGCTGGCCTGGGTGAAAGCGGGTAGGTTGCGCCCAGCGCAAGGGGGAGACGGTTGGCTGAAGGGGGCGCCAGGCTGGCCATCCGGCTGCTGCAGGACGCCGCTGAACGCGGCGACCTGGACCCCTGGGACGTGGATGTGATTGCCGTCGTCGATGGCTTCCTCGACCAGCTGCGCCAGCGCATCGTGGTGCCCCGACTGGTCAGGGCGGACCGCGGGCAACGGGGGGGCAGCTACGAGCAGGACCTCGCTGAAACCAGCGAGGCCTTCCTGGCCGCCTCTGTGCTGGTCTCCCTCAAGGCGGAGGTGCTCGAGGCCCAGACCTTCCCCCCCGAAGCCCCCCTGGAGGATCCCTTCGATCTCGACTCCTCGGGAGATCCGGCCTACGACGTGGTGATCGAGCTGCCCAGGCGTCCCGAGCGTCACCTCTGGCGCAGGCCCGTGGCCCCGCCGCCTTTGCAGCGACCGGTCACCCTGGGGGAACTGATTCGCCAGCTCGAGGACATTGCCGAGCGCCTGGAGCAGGAGGAGGGCCGCAGCAGGCCCAAGTACCGCAGCAAGCGCCTCAGTGATCGGGCTGCGATCGAGCAGGTGGCGGCCCTGGCCCACCGCGAAAAATTGCCGGAGACCACCGCCGCCCTGAGCCAGTTCCTGCTGCGCTGGCCCCAGGCCCTCGATTGGGTCGACTTCGACGACCTGGTCACGATCTGGACGGCCCAGGCACCAGCGGAGCTGGACAGCGACCGGGTGGGTGTGTTCTGGGCCCTGTTGTTCCTCTGCGCCCAGGGCAAGGTGGACCTGGCCCAGGAGGGGGGACTGTTCGCCCCGCTGACCTTGAAACGCAACCTGGTGGAGAGCGAAAGCGTCCAGTTGCCCTTGGTGCCAGCTCCTTTGCCGGCTCGGCAGGCCCTGGCAGCCTGATTTCCGCCCTTAGGCTTGAGTCACTTGAGTAAGGCAGACAGGCGTCGATGAAGGCGATGATCCTGGCCGCCGGCAAGGGAACCCGGGTGCGCCCCATCACGCACACCATTCCCAAACCGATGATCCCGATCCTGCAGAAACCCGTGATGGAGTTTCTGCTGGAGTTGCTCAAGGAGCATGGGTTCACCGAAATCATGGTGAACGTCTCCCACCTGGCCGAGGAAATCGAGAACTATTTCCGCGATGGTCAGCGCTTCGGCGTCGAGATCGCCTACAGCTTCGAAGGCCGCATCGAAGAAGGTGAGTTGATCGGCGAGGCCATGGGTTCAGCCGGCGGCATCAAAAAGATCCAGACCTTCCAGCCCTTCTTCGACGACACCTTCGTGGTGCTCTGCGGCGACGCCCTGATCGACCTCGACCTCACCGAGGCGGTGCGGCGCCATAAGGCCAAAGGTGCCATGGCCAGCCTGGTGACCAAGCGCGTGCCGCGCGATCAGGTCAGCAGCTATGGCGTGGTGGTCACCGGCGATGACGGCCGGGTGCTCACCTTCCAGGAAAAACCCTCGGTGGATGAGGCCCTGGGGGACATGATCAACACGGGGATCTACATCTTCGAACCGGAGGTGCTTGATCACATCCCGGTGGGCGTGCCCTTCGACATCGGCGCCGATCTCTTCCCGCTGCTGGTGGAAGCAGGCGCGCCCTTCTACGCCCTGCCGATGGAATTTGAATGGGTGGACATCGGCAAGGTCCCCGACTACTGGCAGGCGATTCGCAGCGTGCTCGAAGGGCACGTGCGCCAGGTGCAGATCCCCGGCAAGGAAGTGCGCCCGGGGGTGTTCACGGGCCTCAACGTGGCCGCCAACTGGGATCGCATCACCGTCGAAGGCCCCGTCTACGTGGGGGGCATGACCAAGATCGAGGACGGCGCCACGATCATCGGGCCCGCCATGATTGGTCCCAGCTGCCACATCTGTGCTGGTGCCACGATCGATAATTCGATCATCTTCGATTACTCCCGCATCGGTGCCGGAGTGCGGCTGGTGGAGAAGTTAGTGTTTGGCCGCTACTGCGTCGATCGCAACGGCGATCACTTCGATCTCCAGGAGGCCGCCCTGGATTGGCTGATCACCGATTCCCGCCGCCAGGACCACAGCGTCCCCTCTCCTCAGCAGAAGGCCATGGCCGACCTGCTCGGCACAGATTTAGCCGTGGGCAAGGCCGGTTGAACGGCCCCAGGCCTTCCTGGCCTGGGCAACTCAGCGCACGCTCGCGGGATGGGCGAGTGGGGCGACCCCGGCCGCCGCAAGAATCGCCGGAATCCGGTCTTCGGCCTTGATCGCCATCAAATGCACCCCCTGGGCGATCGAGCGGTAGTCGCGCACCTGCTCGGCAGCAATGGCGATGCCCTCGGCGGCAGGGTCGGAAGCGGCGGCGAGGCGGTCGATCAGCACCTGGGGAATCGAGGCGCCCGGCACCACCCGGTTGATGAAGGCCGCATTGCGGGCCGATTTGAGTAGAAACACCCCCGCCAGCACCGGCAGTCCCATGGGATCAGCGATCTCCTGGCAGAAGCGCTCAAGGGCCCTGGTGTCCATCACCATCTGGGTCTGGATGAAGCGAGCCCCGGCCGCCTGCTTGCGCTCCAGCCGGCGCTTGAGACCACTCCAGCTCCCCGACTGGGGATCGGCGGCCGCACCGGCGAACAGCGCCGTGGGTCCATCGGGCAACACGCCCTGCACAGGATCCTCGCCTTGGTTGAAGGCCCGCACCAGCTCGAGCAGCCGCACGGCCTCCAACTCGTTCACCTTCCGGGCGCTGGGCTGATCGCCCGCCTGCACGGGATCACCGGTGAGGCAAAGCAGATTGCGGATGCCGAGGGCATGGGCACCGAGCAGGTCGGCCTGCAGGGCGATGCGGTTGCGATCACGGCAGGTGAGCTGCCAGACGGGCTCGATCCCCGCCTCCAGCAGCAATCGGCAGACCGCCAGGCTGCTCATGCGCATCACCGCCCGGCTGCCATCGGTGACGTTGATGGCATGCACCAGGCTCTTGAGGGACCGGGCCACCGCCAGGGCGCGCGACGGGTCCGCACCCCTCGGTGGGGTCACCTCCGCCGTGATCGCGAACTGGCCGGAGCGGAGAGCCTCTTCCAGAAGCACGAATCGACTCCGCAACCGAAGCGCCCATCATGGATCAGCGCAGCCAGCGCCACTGCGCGCCCTGCGTACAGTGGATGGGTCCGAGGGCGACTGACCCCTGATGACTGATCTCGGCGGCCTGGCAGCGGTGCGCTCCAACCTTTCGGAGCGGGAGCTTGAGATCATCGAACTGGTGGCCACCGGGCTCACCAATCAGGAAGTGGCCAAAAAGCTGATGATCAGTAAGCGCACGGTCGACAACCACGTCAGCAACATCTTCACCAAGACCGGTGCCAAGAACCGGGTGGCCCTGCTGAATTGGGCCATGGACAACGGCAAGATCTGCCGCGATGGCTTCAACTGCTGCTCCCTCCCAGAGGCTGGCCAGCGGCCCTGATCAGGCGCGGCAAAGACTCAGGCCAACGCGCTCAGGCGGCCCAGATCCACTTCGTCCCCGTCGTCACCTAAAGGCTCGAACGTGACGGCCTCGAGCTCGAACAGTTCCACATAGGCCTGGCAGGCATCACGATCTTTCCCCACGAAGCGCAGCAAACCTTGGTGGTCGTAAAGGGCGATCACGGTCTTCAACAGGGATGTGGGCGGAGGTGCTGGGGAGCGTCAAACACCCGAGCCTGTGCCGTTGGGCCCAAGCCTATGGCCTAGGGAGCGGCATCGGTGCCGCCCAGATGCTGCAGGATGTGGCTGCGTTGCTCCTCCCCCCAGCAGGCGAACGGGTGGTGGGCCAGGGCCGCATTGCTGAGCTCCCCAAGGCCTGTGATCTCCCAGCGGCACCAAGGCGGGACAGGCACCGGTTGGTCGGCCCGCTCCAGCTCCACTTCGGCGATCACCAGGGGCGCATTGGCCCCTTCGAACACGTCGAGCACCCAATCGCCGCCACTCAGATCGAGCGTGTAGCGGAGCTTGCGCAAGCCCACCGGCGCCAGCGCCAGCAAGGCCTCCGCATCCTCCGGGGGAATCGGGTACTCGAACTCATGGCGGGCCAGGCCACCCGTGGGGGCCTTCAAGGTCAGCCAGGCGCTGGCCGCCCCCCCCCGGGCTCGCTCGCTGACCAGACCCGCTTCAGGGAGCGTGCTGCGCACCCGCACGGTGAAACCCTCACGATCCCCGGCCAGGTAGCCCTGACGCAGGGCCTGCTGGCTGGTCACATGGAGGCGCCAGGCCTCCCCCGGAGCGACCAGAAACCGCCGCTCGATCTCCAGTGCCATCAGCCGCCCCGGGGTCCGCCGGGCCGCGCTGATTCGGCCGCAGAAAGGCTGCCGGCCCAATGCAGTTTGTGGGTGAGGGTGCGGTAGTAGGAGGGGCTCTGCTCCAGCACCACCATCAGGGCCTGGTGGCGTGAACGGCGCACCACACAGCGTTCGCCGGGCACCAGTTCCCCGGCCTGGGCGCCGTCTTTCCAGAGGCGCACCCGACGGCCGGGCTCCCCGAGGGGGCGAATCACCAGCTGGGCCCGGGGCGGCACCACCACGGTGCGGCTGGAGAGGCTCATCGGGCAGATCGGGGTGACCACGATCGCGTCCAGTCCCGGATGCAGGATCGGACCACCGGCGGCCATGGCATAGCCGGTGGAGCCGGTGGGGGTGGCGATGATCAGGCCGTCGCCGCGGAAGTGGTCGATGACCTCGCCATCGATGGCCAGTTCCAGATCGCAGGTGGGCGAAAGGGTTTCCAGGCTGGGGCGCACGTAGAAATCGTTCAGGGCGGTGTGAACCGCCGCCGCGTCGTCGGCAGAGTCTGCTGCCGGTGCTGTGCCTGCCGCCCCAGCCGCAGGGCTGAGCGGGGCTTCGCCTTCCAGGGAGGCCTCCAGCATCATGCGGCGCTCAAGGGCGAAGCGGTCCTCGCGCAGGCGTTGCCAGAGGTTGGGCTCCCGGGCGGCGCCATCGCCGTCCCTGAGGCGCAGCAGCTTGCGGTCGTGGGTGAGGAAGCCCAGGTGCCCGCCGACATTGAAACTGAGGATCGGCACCCCCAGCGGTCCCAGGTGACGGGAGGCCCCCAGCACCGTGCCATCGCCCCCCAAGACCAGGGCCAGATCGGGCAGGTCAGCGCCTGCCGCGATCAGGGACGGGTAGGGGTCCAGGTCCAGGCCGCTGGCGGCCATCGCCACGGCGATGCCCTGGCTGCGCAGATCTGAGGCGCAGCGGCGTGCCTGGCGTTGGGCCAGAGCGCTGCCGGCCCGATGGATCAGCCAGACCATCTCCAGGCGCATGCTCAGCCCCTGGAACCATGGAATGAACCGATGAACAAGCGCTCAGACCTACCAGCGCAGCAGGTTGAAGCGTTCCATGTCGACGGTTTCACGGTTGCGGTAGAGGGAGAGCAAAATCGCCAGCCCAACGGCCGCCTCGGCCGCCGCCACGCAGATCACGAAGATCGCGAACACCTGGCCGCGGATCAGCTGACCGTCGACGTAGCTGGAGAAGGCCATGAGGTTGATGTTGACGCCGTTGAGCATCAACTCGATGCTCATCAGCACCCTTACGGCATTGCGGCTGTTGATCAGCCCCCAGACGCCCGTGCAGAACAGCAGCGCCGCCAGCACCAGGTAGGCCTGCAGGGGGATGGTGGTGGGGAGTTCAAGGCTCATGGGGTATTCTCCAGCAGGGACGATTCCAGGGCGGAGCGATCCAGCAGCAGGGGGCTGCGCTCCTTCTCGATCAGACCTTGATCCACCGGCTCACCGGTGATCACATCGCTCACAAGCACGTCGCGGCGGGCCAGCACGATCGCGCCGATCATCGACATCAACAGCAGCACCGAGGCCAGCTCGAAGGGCAGCAGGTAGTCGCTGAACAGATGTTCACCGATGCGCAGGGTGGCTTCATCCCCCAGGGGCACCGGCCCGGGGAGGGCCCAGGAGGTGGTGAGATCGACGCGCAACAGCAAGGCGAACAGGCCGGCGCAGACCGCGCCGGAGAGCACCCGGCGCAGGGCCAGCCCGGGGATGGCGGCCATGTTTTCCTTCTTGTTCACGAGCATGATCGCGAACAGGATCAGCACGTTCACGGCGCCGACATAGACCAGCACCTGGGCGGCAGCCACGAAGCTGGCGTTGAGCATCAGGTAGAGACCAGCCACCGAAAGGAACACGCCCCCGAGCAGGAAGGCCGAATAGACGATGTTGGGCAGCAGCACCACCCCGAGGGCACCCAGCACAAGGGTGATCGAGAGGGCAGTGAAGGAGATGTACTGGGCGGTGGAGGCGATGGTCATCAGGACGGGGCTCCGCTGTCGGGGGCAGGGGCGGCAGCGGCCTGGGCCGCCAGGATCTGATCGGGCCGGGCACCGGCGCGGGGACGGGACGGATCGACTCCGTGGGGATCGATGACCCCCTTGGGCAAGTAGCCAAATTCCTTGAGGGGGGTGACCGCCGGATCAGTGGTGACGCTGGTGGGCAGTCGACCGAGGGCGACGTTGTCGTAGTTGAGGCTGTGGCGATCGAAGGCCGCCAGCTCATACTCCTCGGTCATCGAGAGGCAGTTGGTGGGGCAGTACTCGACGCAGTTGCCGCAGAAGATGCAGACCCCGAAATCAATCGAGTAATTTCGGAGTTCCTTTTTCTTGGTCTCTTTATTCGCGACCCAATCCACCACCGGCAGGTTGATCGGGCAGACCCGCACACAGACCTCACAGGCGATGCACTTGTCAAACTCGAAGTGGATGCGGCCCCGGTAACGCTCCGAGGGAATCAGCTTTTCGTAGGGGTACTGAACCGTGATCGGGCGGCGCTTGAGGTGATCGAAGGTGACCGACAGGCCATCGGTGATGTACCTGGCAGCGCTGACCGCGTCCTTGGTGTAGTCACCGACCTGTTTCAGGAAACCGAACATGAGCCTGGGAGGGAAGGGAAGAACGCTGGAGGCCTGGGGCCCATGATGACGTCAGAGGGACTCAGCCGCCGAAAAAGGCGGGGAACGCCAACTTGAGACCGGCGGTGACCAGCAGGTTGACCAGGGCAATCGGAAGCAGGAACTTCCAGCCCAGATCCAGCAGCTGGTCGATGCGCACCCGGGGTGTGGTCCAGCGCAGCAGGATGGCGATGAACACCAGCGCGTAGGCCTTGAGCACGGTCATCACAATGCCGACCGAGCCGGTGATCACCTGCACCAAGGGGGCATCGGGGGACTGACCCAGGGCCGAGGCCAGCCACTCCACCGGCACCGGGAAGCCCCAGCCGCCGAGGTAGAGCACGGACACCAACAGGGCCGAGAGCACGAGGTTGATGTAGCTGCCCAGGTAGAAGAGGGCGAACTTCATGCCCGCGTATTCCGTCTGATAGCCAGCCACCAGTTCCTCCTCCGCTTCAGGGAGGTCAAAGGGCAGGCGCTCGCATTCGGCCAGGGCACAGATCCAGAAGATCAGGAAACCCACCGGCTGGCGCCAGATGTTCCAGCTGAGGATGCCGGCACCGTTCTGCTGATCGACGATGTCGACGGTGGAGAGCGAATTGCTCATCATCACCACCGCCAGCACCGCCAGGGCGAGGGGAATCTCGTAGCTGATCGACTGGGCCGCCGCCCGCAGGCCCCCGAGCAGCGCGTATTTGTTGTTGCTGGAGTAACCGCTCATCAACAGGCCAATGGGCTGGATGCTGCTTAGGGAAATCCAGAGGAAGATGCCCACCCCCACGTTGCTGATCAGCAGGTGCTGGCCGAAGGGCACCACCAGCCAGGAAAGGATCACCGGCACCACCACCAGGATCGGCCCGAGCGTGAACAGCAGCCCGTCGGCCTTGGCCGGGATCACATCTTCCTTGACCAGGAGCTTGAGGCCGTCGGCGATGGGCTGAAGCACGCCGAGGGCCCCGGCGTATTCGGGGCCGATCCGTTGCTGAACCGCCGCCGAAATCTTGCGCTCCAACCAGACGGTCACGAGCACCCCGACGACGGCCGCCACCAGCACCAGCAGCATCGGCAGGGGCAGCCAGAGCAGGCGAGCGGCGGCCGGGGTGAGGCCAAGGCCCTCCAGCGCGGCGCTGAAACTCGATTCCAGATCAAGGCCTGGACTGACCACGCCTACGGCGGAGACGACGGCCGATGGGGCAACGGCTGCAAGTGCAGGGACCATGGGGGCAGCTGCGGTAGGGGCAACTTAGGCGCAGGCGGTCAGGAGCGGGCGATTGCCGGGCGGGCATTGATGGGTGCCCAGGCCCGGCGGCTGGAACCGGTGTAGATCTGCGTGGGCCGGTAGATGCGGTTGGCCCCCAGCTGCTCCTTCCAATGGGCGAGCCAACCGGCCACCCGGGCGATGGCAAAAATCGGGGTGAACAGGTCTTCGGGGATGCCGAGCTTGCGGTAGACGAGGCCGGAATAAAAATCCACGTTGGGGTAGATGCCCTTCGGGCCCAGCCGCTCGGCGGCCACCTCCTCCAACTTGCGGGCCAGGTCGTAGAGCGGGTCGTGGCCGAACTGGTCGAAGAGTTGCTCCGCCAGCTTCTGGAGGATCACGGCGCGGGGGTCCTTGACCTTGTACTCGCGGTGGCCGAAACCCATGATCTTCTGCTTGCCGGCAATCGCCCGATCCAGCCAGGGTTCCACCTGGTCTTCGCTGCCGATCTCCTCGAGCATCGTCAGCACGTCTTCGTTGGCGCCGCCGTGCAGGGGTCCGGCAAGGGTGCCCACGGCTGAAGCCACCACCGCGTAGGGGTCGGTGAGGGTGCTGGCGGTGACGCGGGCGCTGAAGGTGCTGGCGTTGAGGCTGTGCTCGGCGTGGAGAATCAGACAGGCATCGAAAATCCGAGCCGCCAGGGGATCGGGCTCCTGCTCGGTGAGCATGTAGAGGAAGTTGGAGGCATAGGCCAGGTCGTCTCGGGGCTGGATCGGATCCTGGCCCTTACGGATCAGCTGGAACGCCGCCACCATCGTTGGGATCTTGGCGATCAGCCGCACCACGGCCCCGTAGATGTATTCGGGGTTGTCGAGGGCGCGGCGGGAATAGAACAGCCCAAGGGAGGCGGCACTGGCCTGGAGCGCATCCATTGGATGGCCCGCCGAGGGGAAGCTCTTCATCATGTCCCGGATGCGGAAGCTCACCCGGCGGTGCATCTGAACCTCCCGCTCGAAGGCCCGCAGTTCCTCGGCGTTGGGCAACTCACCCCAGATCAGCAGGTGGGTGGTTTCCAGGAAGCTGCTGTGGGCCGCCAGCTCCTCAAGCGGGTAGCCCCGGTAGGTGAGCAGGCCCTGGGTGCCGTCGATGTCACAGATGGCCGATTGGGTGGCGGGCACACCCTCGAGCCCGGGGCGGAAAACCACTCCGTTGCCCATGGCGGGCTGAGGGGAAGCGTCGACCACCATCGCGGCGCGGGGTACGGGAAGGCCGGCAACCTAGGACCGCTCGCCCAAAGCCCGCAGTAGCGCTACCGACCGGCGGTGGCTCAGGCGGAAGCCTCCAGCGCCCTCAGAGCCCCAGGCTGCGGGGGCTGAGCAGCAACTGGAGCGTGGCCCCCGAAAGGGGCCAGGGACCCTCGCTGGAAGCAGCGTCACCAGCATCCGCCAGCTCCAGCAGCACCACCCCCGCCTTGCGCAGCCGCAGGCTGCCGGCGGGCGCCCCGCAAAGCGCCGTCGCCAACGCGCTGAGGTCGGGTTCATGGCCCACCAGCCCCAGGCGGCTCCAGCCGCCCCGCAGCAGCGGTTCAGGGCGCCCCCCCGGGGCAAGGGCGGCGCTGATCTCCAGACGCTCCGCCAGGCCCGCCGCCAGCGCCAGTTCGGCGGTCTGACGGGCCCGCACCAGGGGGCTGCTGATCAGGTGATCGCAGCGCAGGCCGATTGCCACCAGCCGCTCCAGCACCTGTTCGCTGCGGCGGCGGCCCTGGGGGGTGAGGGCACGGGCGGCGTCCTCCAGCGCCGGGGACCGCTCCTGGGCGATGCCGTGGCGCAACAGCAGCAGTTCGCGGCGGACGCCCATGGTTCAACCCAGCTCCAAGCGGGCCCTCAGCAGCAGAGCGCCGGGGCTGGAATCGCTGGCGGCCCCTGGGGCCTCGGCGCCGGGGCTCCCCCGGAGGCTCAGGGCCAGCCCTTGGACCCGATCGGTCAGGGGGGCGCCAGCCAGACCGCCCAGCAGCTGCCAGGGCTGCCAACGGCCCAGCAGGGCCCGGGCCGGCACCGGCGAGAGGGCCCACTGGATCGGGGCACCCGAACTGGCCAGGGCCTCCAGCTGATCCAGGCGCTGGCGGGCGGGGGAATGGCCTTGCCACTGGTCCTGGAGCACCGCCAGGCCCTCGCCCCACCAGGCCACCCCCGCCTCGACGCTGCGGGCGCCGGCCAGGCTGGCGCGCAGTTGGTCGGGGTCGCCCTTGATCGGCCGGGCCTGAAGCTGGGTCCAGGCCGTGAGCTCGTGGCCGTCGGCACTCAGGGGGGCCTCCTGGTAGCCGGCGGCGGCCAGGGCGGGCTGCAGATCGGCGGGCCGGGGCTGCTCCGTGGCGGTGCCGATCAACCAGCCCCCCGGCTGGGCCGCCACCAGCAGCGGCCCCGGGGTGCGCTGGGCCACCAGGGACGGCAGGGGCCCCCCCAGGTTGGCGAGCGCTTCCGCCAACACCGTGCCCAGCAAGGCATCGCCGCTGGGGGGCTCGCCCTCGCCGCCCTTGAGCAGAGCAGCGGAATCAGCCAGAAGCAGCAGGCTGGTGGGGTTGCCCCGCAGGGCCGCCAGCAGCGGCCTGCCAGCGGCATCGGCGACGGCATTGGCGGCGGCATTGGCGGCCACTCCGAGGGTGCCCGCACCCTCCAGGCGCGCCTCCAGCACCAGTCCGGCGCCGGAGGGCGCCAGGGAGGCGACCAGGGATTGCAGGGGGGAGACGGAGGCCAGGGGGGCCGGCAGACCCAGCCAGGGGGGCAGCGCTCCTGGACGGGCCGTCACCAGAACGATGCCGGGACCCAGGCGCTCGATCGCCTCGCGCCAGGACGAACTGCCCGCCTGGTTGAGTGCGTCGATCTGGGAAACGTCCAGGGCCTGCTCCAGCACCATCCGCCCAGAGGCGATCAGCACCAGTTGGTCGTCGATCAGAGCAGTGGCCAGGGGCTGGGGGCGCTGGCCCAACAGGGCTCCGCGGCCGCTGATCAGACCCATGCCGCGGTAACGGCTGATCTGCAGGTCGGTGCCGGCCAGGCTGCGGGTCTGCCAGAAGCGCTGCAGAAAGCGGCGGGCCCCCTGGGGATCGCGGCTGGACAAGGCCAGCACCCAGCCGGGCGCAGCCCCCTCCGTGGGGGCATCGAGCAGGGCGAGGCTGAGATCGCCGCCCAGCCAGCCGGCCAGCTCACCGGGGTAATCGAGGCCGGCGGCGGCGAAGGCCCCATCCCTCAGCCGTTCCACAGCGGCAGCGGCCTGGCGCCGCTGGCGGGGGGAAGCGACCGCCCTGGCATAGGCCACCGCCTGGTCGGGGCTGATCTGGAGATGAACGCTGAGCGGAGCGTTGCGCGCAATGAAGCGGGAGGCCAGGGGCACCCGCAGGCTGTGGTTCTGGAGCGCCAGGGGGCTCTGGCGCAACAGCAACCACCAACCCCCGGCCGCCAGCGAAAGCAGGAGCAAGGCCACCGCCAGCACAACCGCAAGGAAGGGGCGGAGCTTCACGCGGCGACCACAGCAGTGGCCTCATCTTTGTGCATCGAGGTTCTGTTTGACACTCTTCCCTCTGAGCGCGCACCCTTCCGTTTGAACTCGGTAAGTTTCAGCGCCATCGGTTCGACAGCTCCCCAGCTCGGCAGGCCCAGCTGTTGAGGAGCGATCGTTTGAACAGCTCACCCATCCGGCGAACGGCCCTTCCTTCACCCCGCCACGGAACAACCCACCCCATGCCCCAACCCTTCAGCCTCTCCGCCAGCGATCTCAACAACCGCCTGAACGGCGGGGAGGACCTGCAACTGGTGGATGTGCGCGAAGCCTCCGAACTGGAGCTGGCCGCCCTGGGCCATCCCGTGATCCACCTGGCCCTGAGCGCATCAAGGGAATGGACGGAGCGGATCGACAGCCTGCTGGATCGCAGCCGCCCCGTGGTGGTGCTCTGCCATGCGGGCATGCGCAGCTGGCAGTTCGCCTCCTGGCTGATCGAGACCCAGGGCTTCAGCGACGTGTGGAACCTCCAGGGCGGCATCGAGGCCTGGAGCGTGGAGGTGGATCCAACGGTTCCCCGTTACTGAGCGCCCAGGGCTCCCCAGCATCCAGCAGCCAGTCATTAGGCAGCGCCTGCCTGGTCAGTTCCCCCTACGATCCAGGCCGGTGCACCATGACCCCCTGCTGAGCTCCGGCCTGCCTCCTCTACCCCGCCGCCAACAGGAGGTGCTGCAGGCCACCGTGCGCCATTACGTGGACACCATGGAACCGGTGGGCAGCCACACCCTGGTGCGGCGTTTCGGCCTGACCGCCAGCGCGGCCACGGTGCGCTCGGCCATGGGGGCGCTCGAGCAGAAGGGTCTGCTCACCCAGCCCCACACCTCCGCGGGGCGGGTGCCCAGCCAACAGGGCTACCGCCTCTACGTGGACTGCCTGCTGCCCGCCCCAGGGGCCGCGGCCCTGCAGCTGGAGCGGGAGATGGCCAGCCTCAGCCTGCAGTGGACAGCGCTCGATGACCTGCTGCTCCACCTGGCCCGGCGGCTGGCGGACATGACCGGGCTGCTCAGCCTGATCACCCGGCCCCAACGGAGCCAGCCCAGCCTCCAGGCCCTGCGGCTTGTGCCCAGCGGCGAGCGGCTGCTGGTGCTGCTGGTGGAAGGGTCCACCACTGCCACCAGCCTCAACCTGCGCCTGCCAGGGGGCACCGCCAGCGAGGTGCCGGCCCTGGAGCGCTGGGCCGCCACCCAGCTCCAGGCCCGCCAGGACCATCAGGGCGACGGCCTCGACTGGGACAACCTGCCCCCGCAGCTGGAGCGCAGCGGCACGCTGCTTCGTCAGGCCCTGGAGCGCCACCGGCGGGCCCGTGGCAGCGAGAGCGAGGGTGCCCTGGCCCTGGGGTTGGGGGGGTTGATGGGCCAACCGGAATTCAGCCGCACGGCCAGCCTCCGGCCTCTGCTGCAACTGGTGGAGGAGCAGCCCCAGCAGCTGCTTCAACCTGAAGGCATCAGCGCCCTGGGGGGCATCTGGATCGGGGCGGAGCACCCCCACAAGGCGCTGGAGCATTGCGCGGTGGTGCAGGCCAGCTACGCCACCGGCGAAGGGATCGGGGGCCACGTGGCCGTCGTCGGACCGATGCGCATGGCCTATGCCACCGCCCGGGCCGCCGTACGCACGGTGGCCACCAGCCTCAGCCGATTGCTGAACTAGAGCGATCCCTCAGTTGGCAGGCCGCAGCTCATCATCGAGCCGGTCGGCCACGGTGTTCACATCTTTATCACCGCGGCCGGAGAGGTTGATCACCACCTCGGTGCCAGGCGCCAGGGTGGGGCAGAGCTGCTCCAGCCAGGCAAAGGCGTGGGCCGTCTCCAGGGCCGGGATGATTCCTTCCAGCCGGCTGACCCGCTGCAGGGCCTCAAGGGCCTGCTGATCGGTGACGGCGGCGTACTCCGCACGGCCAATCTCCCGCAGGTAGCTGTGCTCCGGGCCCACACCTGGGTAATCCAGGCCGGCGCTGATCGAGTGGGCCTCCTGCACCTGGCCCTCGTTGTCTTGAAGCAGCAGGCTCATCGCCCCGTGCAGCACCCCCACGCGGCCCTCGGTGATCGTGGCGGCGTGGCGGCCGCTGGCCACCCCCTCGCCGGCGGCTTCCACCCCGATCAGGCGCACGGAGGTGTCAGCGACGAAGGGGTGGAACAGGCCCATGGCGTTGGAGCCGCCGCCCACGCAGGCCAGCAGCACATCCGGGAGGCGGCCGAAGGCCTCGGTGCACTGGCGTTTGGCCTCCACGCCGATCACGGCGTGGAAATCGCGCACCAGCATCGGGTAGGGGTGGGGACCGGCCACCGAACCGAGGATGTAATGGGTGGTCTCCACATTGGTGACCCAGTCGCGGATCGCTTCGCTGGTGGCATCTTTGAGGGTGGCGGTGCCGGCGGTGACCGGCTGCACCGTTGCTCCGAGCAGGCGCATGCGGAACACGTTCAGGGCCTGGCGGCGCATGTCCTCGGCGCCCATGAAGACAACGCACTCCAGGCCGAAGCGGGCACAGACCGTGGCCGTGGCCACCCCGTGCTGGCCGGCGCCGGTCTCGGCGATGATCCGCCGCTTGCCCATGCGCAGGGCCAACAGGGCCTGACCGAGGGCGTTGTTGATCTTGTGGGCACCGGTGTGGTTGAGGTCCTCGCGTTTGAGCCACAGGCGCGGGCCCCCTTCCGGGCGGCGGTAGTGCTCGCTCAGCCGCTCGGCCTCATACAACGGCGTCGGCCGGCCCACATAGGTGCGCAGCAGGTGATCGAGGCGGGCGGTGAAGGCCGGGTCCGCCCAGGCCTCGGCGGCCGCCCGCTCCAGGTCCAGCAAGGCCGGGATGAGGGTTTCGGGCACGTACTGCCCCCCGAAGCGCCCAAAGCGGCCCAGGGCGTTGGGGCGGGCCTCCTGCGCCAGTTCCGCCGACGTGGGCTGGGTGGTGGTCACGGGCAGGTCGAAGCAGCGGCCATCACACTAGGAAGTGAGGCTCCCTGACTACGCTCGATCGTTCAAGGCTCACTTGCCTCAATGACCTATTGCATCGGTTATTGGCTGGAGCAGGGGCTGGTGTTGGTCTCCGATTCCCGCACCAATGCGGGGGTGGACTACATCTCCAGCTACAGCAAGATGCATGTGTTCCAGCCAGGTCCTGATCGGCTGTTCGTGCTGCTGGCGGCGGGAAGCCTGGCCACCACCCAGGCGGTGATCAACTGGATCCGCCGGGATCTGGACCGTGACGCGGATCTGGAGGCAGGGTCAGGCAAGGATTTGCGTCATTGCGACCATCTCTTCGAAGCGGCGGCCTATATCGGCCGCGTGAATGTGGCCGTTCAGAAAGAGAACGAAGCCGCCCTGCGCGGGTCTGGAGCCAGTGGCGGAGCTTCTTTTATCCTCGGTGGGCAGATCGGCAGCGAGTCCCATGGGCTGTTTCTCATCTACTCCGAGGGCAACGCCATCATGGCGACGCGCGAAACGCCTTATCTTCAGATTGGAGAGAGTAAATATGGCAAACCCCCGCTCGACAATGTGGGCCACACCAACCTTTCGCTCGAAGATGCCGCCCGGCTCTGCCTGATCTCAGAAGTGCTCACCCAGCGCTCCAATCTCAGCGTGGGGCCACCGTTCGAGCTGGTGGTCATTCCAGCGGGAAGTCGGGCGATTTCGCACCAACTCAGGTTCGAGGCCGATGCACCTGAACTCTCCGAGATGATCGAGACCTGGAGCAAGGCCCAGCGGGAGGCTCTGTACCACCTCCCACGTTTTCCCTGGGAAAGCCTGGCCCCGGCAGCCCGGACCTGAGCCGATGACGGCCGCAGCAGGGCGCATCAGCCAGGGTGAGGAGTTCAGCTGACGCTCGGCAACAGGAGCCGCCAAGTTCAATGGCTGCTTGCGGGGGCCTTGGCTGGGCGCTTGTTGGCGGCGGATTTCGCTGACGGCAGCGGCGGCGGTGGGGTCACGGGCCAACCCGCCGGCATCGGCACCTTGATGCGCTTGGCCTGGCAGAGCGGCACCCCGGCCAGCGAGCCGATCAGCACCTCCTGGTCGGGGGAGGGTGGCTGACGGCAGGCGGGTGGCTCCTGGCGGCCCGGCAGCGCCACCCGCACCATCTCGACTTGCACGGGTGGGAGATCCACAGACTGTTGCTGCGCAGTGATTGCAGAAGTAGCGGGGACCTTCGCCATGGGCAAGGGCGGCTGAGAGGACAGCACCGGCCAACTGCTGCGACGTTGAACCGGAACTCCTGCCGGCACTGCCAGGATCAGGCGACACGCTCTTGAGCCCGTGTCGCCTGATCCCCCCGGTCCCGGACATCCAGGCGCCAGACCCTTCTTTTTGCCCCTGGTGGTGTTCAGTTGGCTGGGAAGCCGGCTGCTGTTCTTCGGATCCCTCGCCCTCGCGGTGACGGTCACGGCACCGGGCCAGCTCGCCGAACGACTCTCGTCATGGGACGGAGCCCACTATCTGCGGATCGCCCTTGAGGGTTACGCAGACAACAACCTGGCTTTTTTCCCAGCGTTTCCGGCCGCGGTCCGGCTGGTGAGCGATCTGCTGCCGCTGCCGCCGCTGGTGGTGGCTCTGCTGCTGTCGAACGGGGCCTTCCTGGTAGCCCTGGCACTGCTGCACCGTCTCAGTGAACGCTGGCTGGGAGCCGAGGCCGCCCGCGCCACGGTGCTGCTCACCTGCCTGAATCCGCTCAGCATCTTCTTCTCCCTGCCCTACACGGAATCGTTCTTCCTGCTCTTCAGTACCCTCTCGCTCACCTGGCTGGGAAGGGATCCGATCCCTTCGGTGCGGTTGGCGCCGATCGCCGCACTCTGCGCGGCCTCGCGTCCGAACGGCGTGGCCATCGTGGTACCGATCCTGCTCGCCTATGCCCGCCAGCGCCGCCTGGGCGCCGGCCTGGCGGTGGCCCTGGCGGGCCTGGGGGGGTTGGCGGCGGTGGCCTGGATCGGCCTGCACCTGCGCGGTGACCCCCTGGCCTTCCTCCATGCCCAGAAGGCCTGGGGTAACCAGCCGGGGCTCAACATTTCCGGCCTCTCCTACTGGGCAAAAGATCTGACGAAGGTGTTCTTTGGAACCACGAAGGGAGGGCCCTCCGCCCCGCTGAAACTCCTCCATCCGGTCCTGATGACGATCACGGTGCTACTGGGGGGGATCGCCTTCCTGCTGCGCCATGGGCGCCCCAAGACCGGCTTCGCGCTCTCCCTGGTGGCGTTTGTGGGGGCCTGGCTGGTGGGTGGCATGTCCGCCCTCAACCTGATGGTGGTGGTGGGTGCGGTTCTGCTGCTTCTGCGGGGCCGCCGAGAGCTTCCTCTGGAGCTCTGGGGCTTCGCGGCCGCCAGCCTGCTCCTCTACCTGATGAAACAGAACACGATGAGCCTGGAGCGGCATGTCTTCGCCACGGCGCCCCTGCTGATGCTCTACGGCGCCCAACTCCAGCGGCATCCCCGCTGGCTGGGATTCCTGCTCGGCTTCGGAACGCTGCAGCTGGTGCTCTATGCCCTGCGGCTGGCCCATGGCCTCTGGATCGGCTGACCTGCTGCGCTGTGATGGCTCAACTAACGGGGACGTTCGCCATGGGCAAGGGAGGCTGGCAGGAATTCAGCCGGGCCGAGAGCCTGCAGCGGCCGGGGCAGGGGGGAACGGACCCCCTGCCCCGGGCCCAGCAACGGGTGCGCGTGCAGCGCACCAAGGCGGGCAAGGGGGGCAAGACCGTGACCGTGATCACCGGCCTCGACCTGGGCGACGGGGAGGCCAAAGCCCTGCTCAAGGCCCTCAAGGCGCGCGCCGGCAGCGGCGGCACGCTCAAAGACGGGGTAATTGAACTCCAGGGCGACCAGCTGGCCGCGGCCTTGGCACTGCTGGAGCAGGAGGGCTTCCGGCCCAAGCAGGCGGGGGGGTAGTCCTGGCCCACCACTGGGCCCAACGCCAGGGACAATGGCTCGATCGCTTCTGCCCCCGGCTGCGCCATGACGAGCACCAAAGCCACCAACATCGTCTGGCACCACTCCTCGGTGGACCGCGCCGCCCGGGCCCACCAACGCGGGCACCGCAGCGCCATCCTCTGGTTCACCGGGCTTTCGGGCGCGGGCAAGAGCACCCTGGCGAATGCGGTGAATTCGGCCCTGTTCGAGCAGGGGCTGAGCTGCTACGTGCTCGATGGCGACAACGTGCGCCACGGGCTCTGCAGCGACCTGGGCTTCTCCGACGCCGCCCGCGAGGAAAACATCCGCCGCATCGGCGAGGTCGCCAAGCTGTTTCTCGACGCCGGCGTGGTGGTGCTCACCGCCTTCGTCTCGCCGTTCCGGGCCGACCGCGAGCGGGCCCGTGCCCTGGTGGATGCCGGCGACTTCATCGAGATCCACTGCGCCGCCGATCTTGAGGTCTGCGAAGGCCGCGACACCAAGGGGCTCTACGCCAAGGCCCGCGCCGGAGCGATCAAGGAGTTCACCGGGATCTCCAGCCCCTACGAGCTGCCGGAGGCCCCCGAGCTGCGCATCGACACCGGCGGCCAGAGCCTGGAGGCCTGCGTGCAGGAGGTGGTGAATTACCTGGCGGCCGCTGGGATCATTCCAGCGGCACCTTGATCGAATCGGGCTCCGGCAGCCCCAGGCCCTGGGCCCAGGCGTCGAGGAAGGTCTTCAGGCAACTGGCCACGGGCACCGCCAGCAGCAGCCCCAGCAACTCCCCAAGCCCCAGCAGGCTGCCCACCCGGGCGCCGATCGGCAGGCTGACCAACAGCCAGGCGGGTTGAAGCCCCACGATCTGGCCCATCAGGCGGGGCTGGATCACCTGGTCCACCACCTGGCCCACGGAAATGGCGGCGGCCAGCACCTCCAGGCCCGTGCGGGGATCTTCAAGGGCCAGCAGGAGACTGACCAAGGTGATTGTGAGCGCGCTGGCGTAAGGCACCAGGGTGGTGAAGCCGATCGCCACGGCGAACAGCACCCCGTAGGGGATCCCCAGCAGGGTGAAGACGATGATCTGGGCGCCGCTGAGGATCAGGGCGAGCACCACCTGGCCGGCGAAGTAGCCACGGAACGTGCGCATCACGGTGCCGAGCACCAGCTCCCGCCAGCTGTCCGGCAGCCAGCGGGCCAGGCCGCGACTGATGGAATCCGCCCCCACCAGCAGGAACACCGCCAGCACCAAGACGATCAAGGTGTTGATCGTGAGATTGAGGGTGGCCCCAAGCAGGGCCAGCAACTGCTGGCTGAATCGGCTGGCCAGCTGGGTGGAGCGGGTCAGAAGCTCGCTGCTGAGATCACCGAAATCCGCCGGCAAGCCCCGGGCCGTCAAGCTCGCCTGCAGCTCATTGAGCAGATTTTCCGTCTGGGCCAGCCAACCGGGCAGGGCCGTGACCAGATCCCCCAGCTGCTGCACCAGCCGCGGCACCAGCCAGAGGGCCGCCAGCACCCCCAAGCCAAAGGTTAGGCCCACCACCAACAGCAGGGCCAGGGGCCGGGGCAGGCCGCGGCCCGTGAGCCAGCGGCTGGGCAGATCGAGCAAAAAGGCGATCAACGCCGCCCCCAGGAACAGGGCGGGGAAGGGAGCCAGGGGCACCAGCAGCTGGCGCAGCACGAAGAGGTTGAGCACCAGCAGGGGCAGGGCCAGGGCCAGCCGCAGCCAACGGGGCACCACCAGAGAAACAATGGGGCCCATGGCTCAGGGGGCCATCTGGCGCAGGTACTCGGCGCTGCCGAGGGCCTGGAGCCGCCCATCCTTCGCAACCACCTGGTCATGCAACTCCTGCCGGTAGGCCTCGACGGCCGCCAGCAACGCGGGATCGGCCGTGGCCAGGATCTGGACGGCCAGCAGGCCGGCGTTGGTGCCATTGCCGATGGCCACGGTGGCCACCGGGATGCCTGCGGGCATCTGCACGATCGAATGCAGTGAATCCACCCCGGACAGAGCTTTGCTCTGCACGGGCACCCCGATCACCGGCAAGGGGGTGAGGGCGGCCACCATCCCCGGCAGGTGGGCGGCGCCCCCGGCGCCGGCGATCACCACCTTGAGGCCCCGGCCGGCGGCGGCGCGGGCAAACGCGACCATTTCCTCGGGGGTGCGGTGGGCCGAGAGCACGCGTAGCTCATGGGCGATGCCGAAACGCTCCAGGATCCGCACCGCCGGCTCCAGGGTGGGCAGATCGGAATCGCTGCCCATCACGACGGCCACCAACGGGGTGGGGAATGGGGTGGGGGCGGCGACCACGGGGGCGAGGAACGGAGAATGGCATTCTCCGCTCCGGCGCGGCCCACCGCCACCTGCCCATCTCCCATCTCCCCATGCGCTGGCTCAGCAACGTCCGTCTCCCCGGCGATGAGCGCCTCTGGCGTGTGGGCCTGGGTGAGGAGGGCCAGATCACTGCCCTGCGGCCCCTGGCCCCGGGCAGCCGCGCCGCCGGCGACGACTGGCGGGGCGACTGGCTCAGCCCGGGCGGGGTGGACCTGCAGATCAACGGCGGGCTGGGGCTGGCCTTCCCGGAACTTCAGGAGAGCGACCTGCCCCGGCTGCTGGAGCTGCTGGAGCGGCTCTGGAGCGACGGCGTGGAGGCGATCTGCCCCACCCTGGTGACCTGCGACGTGGGCCCCCTGCGCCAGGCCCTGGCGGTGCTGGAGCAGGCCCGCTCCCTGCACGGCCGCGGGCGCTGCCAGCTGCTGGGGGGCCACCTGGAGGGCCCGTTTCTGGCCCCCGGGCGCCGGGGCGCCCACCCCAGCCAGCACCTGGTGGCGCCCAGCCTGGCGGCCCTGCGGGAGCGCATCGGCGGTTTTGAAGCCACGATCGACCTGGTCACCCTGGCGCCAGAGCTGGCGGGAGCCGCTGAGCTGATCGAGGCCCTGCGCGCCGACGGGATCGTGGTCAGCCTGGGGCACAGCGAAGCGGATGAAACCCAGGCGGGTGACGCCTTCGCGGCGGGGGTGGCGATGGTGACCCACAGCTTCAATGCCATGGCCGGCCTGGGCCACCGCGCCCCGGGGCCCCTGGCGGCGGCGGTGCTGCGGGGCGATGTGGCCCTGGGGCTGATCGCCGACGGGGTGCACGTGGCCCCCTCGATGGCCCTGCTGCTGCAGCGTCTGGCGCCCGAGCAGCTGGTGATCGTCAGCGATGCCCTGGGCCCCTACGGACTGGAGGAGGGCCGCCACCGCTGGGATGAACGCGTGCTGCTGGTGGAAGACGGCAGCTGCCGGCTGGAGGACGGCACCCTGGCGGGGGTGACCCTGCCGCTTCTGGAGGGGGTGAAGCGCCTGGCGGGCTGGGGCGGGGACGCCGCCGGGGCGATCCGGGCGGCCACCGTGACCCCAAGGCGAGTGCTGGGGGACGAACGGCCGCTGGAGGAACTGCTGCTGGGGATGCCGATCGAGGAGTGCCTGCGCTGGCACACGGGCGCTGCAGGCACCTTGAGCTGGCGGCGCGCTGCCTAGGATCCGCGCCCATTCCCCCAGGCCGCCCACGGCCCCGTCCCCATGCCCGCCGATCAGCTGCTGGATCCCTGCCCGAAGGCGGCCGAAAAAGCGGAGGTGCATGCCTACTTCAACAGCACCGGCTTCGAGCGCTGGAACCGCATCTACAGCGATTCGAGCGAGGTCAACAAGGTGCAGCGCAACATCCGCCTCGGCCACCAGAAGACGGTGGATCAGGTGCTGGGGTGGCTGCAGGAGGAAGGGGATCTGGCTCAGCGCAGCTTCTGCGACGCCGGCTGCGGGGTGGGCAGCCTCAGCCTGCCCCTGGCGGCGCTCGGGGCCGGCCGCATCGCCGCCAGTGATCTGTCGGAGGCGATGGTGGCCGAGGCCCAACGCCGGGCCGATGGGCTGGGCCTCGATCCCCAGCGGCTGAGCTTCAGCAGCTCCGATCTCGAGAGCCTGAGCGGCCTCTACGACACGGTGATCTGCCTCGATGTGTTCATCCACTACCCCCAGGAAGCCGCCGAGCAGATGGTGGAGCACCTGGCGGGGCTGGCGGAGCGGCGGCTGATCGTGAGCTTCGCCCCCTACACACCGCTGCTGGCTGCGCTCAAGCGCATCGGCGAGCTGTTCCCCGGCCCCAGCAAGACCACCCGCGCCTACACCCTCAAGGAAACGGGCATCGTGGCGGCGGCCGAACGCAGCGGCTTTGTGCCCATGCGCCGCAGCCTCAATCAGGCGCCGTTTTACTTCTCGCGGCTGGTGGAGTTCCAGCGGGGCTAGCGACAACCGGAATCGTCCCCTGTTGATGCCATGATGATGTTGCAGGAGGCATCAAGATGCGCACCACCCTCACCGTTGACGACCAGTTGCTCACGGCGCTCAAGCAACGGGCCCTGGAGCAGGGGAAGCCGTTTCGGACCGTGGTGGAAGCAACCCTGCGGGCGGGGCTGAGCGCTCCGGCCACCCCGGCCGGCCCTTCGGGCGGCCCCTACCAACTGACCCCCGTGGCCATGGGTGCACCCCGCCAGCCGCTGGAGCGGGCCCTGGCCCTGGCTGATCGACTGGAGGAGGACGCCATCGCCGCCAAGCTGGCCCAACGGCGTTGAAGGCGGCTCAGCCCAAAGCCATGGACCGGGCCAGCGCTGCGCCGTGATCATCCCCGACGCCAACGTGCTGCTCTACGCCGTGAACCAGGACGCGCCCCAACATGGACCGGCGCGGCACTGGTTGGAAGCGACCCTCTCCGGAGACGAAGCGGTGGGCTGGACCTGGCTGGTGCTGCTCGCCTTCCTGCGCATCAGCACCAGCCAGCGGGTGTTCGATCGGCCGCTGGAGGTGGACGAAGCCCTGGCGCTGATCGACGGCTGGCTGGAGCGGCCGGTGAGCCGCCTGGTGCAACCGGGCCCGCACCACTGGCCCTTGCTGCGCCAGCTTCTGAGCGCCAGCGGCACCGCCGCCAACCTCAGCTCCGATGCCCATCTGGCCGCCATCGCCCTGGAGCAGGGGGCCCGGCTGGCGAGCTGCGACCGGGATTTTCAGCGCTTTTCAGGGCTGCGGGCGGAGGCTCCGCTGCGCTGAGCTGATCAGGAGTTCGATCAGCGCGGGCCTCAACAGCGATTCATCCTCAAGTGGCCAAGACCTGTCGACGGAAGGGACCTTGTCGACCGCGTGGCTCCGATCAAGCGCCCGAACCCAAGAGCCCAAGCCCCTCCGGCAGCGGTGCCTCCAGCTCCAGCAGCTCCCCGTCCGGGCGCAGCAGCACCAGCCGATGGGCATGGAGCCGGTAGCCCCCTTCCCCCGGAAGCACCTCGGCGCGGGCCAGGCCGCCCGGCAGATACAGCGGATCCCCCAGCAGGGGCGCGCCGAGGGCGGCGGCATGGATGCGGATCTGGTGAGGCCTGCCGCTGGCGATCGCCACCTCCACCAGGTCGGCACCCGGGCGGCGCTCCAGCAACTTCAGCGTGCTGCGGGCCGCCAGGGCGCCGGGTTCCCCGTCGGCTGCGGCACACCACACCTGATTCAGCAGTGGATGGGGCCGGCGGCCGATGGGGGTGGAGAGCGTGATCGATTCACCCAGCTTCAAGGGCAGGGGAAGGGGCTCGGTCAACGCCCGGTAGAGCTTGCGGCAGCAGGGCGCTTCGCCAACCTGCCGCGCTGCGCCCGCCGTGCTCTCCCGCAGCTGGTCGCTCAACCAGGCCCGGGTGGTCGGGCGGCGGGCGCAGACCAGCAGCCCCGAGGTGAAGCGCCCCAGCCGGTGCACGGGCCGGGGCATATCGGCGGCGTCACCGCCAGCCTCTTCGGAGTGGCGGCGCTCCAGCAGCCGCAGCAGGGTGTGCTCCAGGAAGCCCCCGGCGGGCAGCACCGGCAGGCCGCTGGGCTTGTCGATCACCAGCAGATCGCCGTCATCAAACAGGAGCTGCCACGACCCCGGCACGGCGGCCTCCTCCCAGGGGGGCCGATGCCATTGCAACTGGTCTCCGGCCAAGAGGGCAGCATCGGCCCGGAGCCTGCTGCCGTTCCTGTGGAGCTCCCCGGCCGCCAGGCGCTGCGTCCACACCGCCCGATCGGAATGGCGGTAACGGGCCGCATAGAAGCTCAGCACCGTCGCTCCCGCCGGCTCCGCCCCGATGCGATCGCGGTAGGTCCAGCCGCGATTGAACGCCGCCGGCAGCCAGCCCTCGGCCACGGGCCTCCTAATCCACCAGGCCGTTTTCGAGGGCGTAGCGCACCAGCTCGGTGCGGCTGGCGGTGCCGGTCTTGATGAACAGGCGGCTGACGTACTTCTCGACGTTGCGGATCGAGGTTTCGAGCCGGCGGGCGATCTCCTTGTTCATCATCCCCTCGGCCACCAGCTGCAGCACGCTGGCCTCCCGGGGCGTGAACTCGTGGTGCACCGGGGCGCCGGCGGCCTTCTTGCTGCCGCCCATCTGCAGCAGGGAGCGGATCTCGGTGATCTGCTTGGCCATCTGGCCGATGTCGGCGTCGGCGTAGCGGGCGGCCTCCGCCAGCAGCCGCTCCTGGCGGCGCACCACATTGCGCACCCGCGCCACCAGCTCATCGGGATCGAAGGGCTTGGGGATGTAGTCGTCGACGCCCGCCTGAAAGCCCTCGATGCGATCGGCGGTCATGCCCTTGGCGGTGAGGAAGATCACCGGTGTGCCCCCGAGGCGCTCATCGGCGCGCAGCTTCTTGAGCAGCCCGTAGCCATCGAGGCGCGGCATCATCACGTCGCTGAGCACCAGATCCGGCAGCTGCTCCTGGGCCAGTGCCCAGCCTTCCTCGCCGTCGACCGCGGTGGTGACCTCGAAGCCCTCGTCCTGCAGGTAGGCCTGCACCGCCGTGCGCAGGCCGGGTTCGTCGTCCACCAGCAGCAATCGGGCGGGGGCGGGGGCCGCCACGGGCACCTGAGCGGGCTCCTGCTCAGGCTCGAGCGGGGGTTGGGGGTGCTGCATGCCCGGGGGATGGGAGATTGAAATCTATCGAGCGGATGGACTGGGCAACAGGGTCTCCTTCTCCTGGAGGTTGCCGTTGTAGCCGAGCCTGAGGGCCAGGGGCCGCAGGGTGGCGGGGTCAGCGCCCGCCTGCTCCGGGAAGCAGGAGATCCACCAGATGCGGTGGTCCTGGAGGTTGAAAGGGGTGATCAGCCCGCCGGGATTGAGCTCCCGCATCACCAGATTGTTGCCGTCGTGGCTGATCCGCATCGGGCCCGAGGGGGCGCAGCGGATCGTCTCGCTGCGGACGCTGACTCTGTTGGGCAGCTCGTACCAGACCTTGATGCGCCGCAGGCTGGGGTCTTTCTCATCGACGGTGACGCCGTAGACCCCCACCACCCGGCGCCCCTCGAGGGTGGGCTTGTCCTGGATGATCACCATCCCCTTGGGCCGTGATTCCTCAGGGCTGCCAATCACGTTCTGAGCGCCGGCCGGCACCAGGCCTCCGAGCGGGATCAGCGCGAGGGCCAGCAGCGCCAGTGGCCGCTGGCCCAGCCGCCGGGCAAGCCGCAGGGCGAGCGTCCTCCTGGAGAACGAAGGCTGCTTGGCCTGGCTGCTCGTGCCCATCGCTCCCACCAACCATCACTTCGATCTTGTCAGCATGGAGGGGTCGTTCGCCGCAAGGCTCCCCTGGCCGCCCCCATCCCTTACCTCGACCACCAGGCCACCACGCCCTGCGATCCCGAGGTGGTGGCCGCGATGGCGCCCTACTGGAGCGAGCAGTTCGCCAACCCCGCCAGCCGCCTGCACCGCCCGGGGCTGACGGCCAGCGCCGCCGTGGAGCAGGCGCGCCGCTCGCTGGCCGCTGGCCTGGGCGTGGAGCCTGAAGAGCTGGTGTTCACCAGTGGCGCCACCGAGGCCAACAACCTGGCCCTCAAAGGGATCGCCGAAGCCCGATCGAGGCAGGGCCGCCACCTGGTGACCGTGGCCACGGAGCACCGGGCCGTGCTCGACACGCTGCGGCATCTGGAATCCCAGGGCTTCGAGCTCACGGTGCTGCCGGTGAACCCCGACGGCCTGCTGGACCTGAACCAGCTGGGGGCGGCCCTGCGCCCCGACACCGTGCTGGTGAGCGTGATGGCCGCCAACAACGAGATCGGCGTGCTCCAGCCCCTGGCGGCGATCGGGGCCCTCTGCCAGTCCAGGGGCATCAGCTTCCACTGCGACGCGGCCCAGGCCATCGGCCACCTGAGCCTCAAGCCCAGGGAGCTGGGCATCGACCTTTTGAGCCTCAGCGGCCACAAGCTCTACGGCCCCAAGGGCATCGGCGCCCTGGTGCTGGTCGGCGGGGTGCGGCCGGCGCCCCAGCAGCACGGCGGCGGCCAGGAGCGGGGCCTGCGGGCCGGCACCCTGGCAGTGCCCTTGATCGTGGGGCTGGCCAAAGCGGCGGAGTTAGCAGAGAGCGACCGGGAGGCGCGCAGCGAGCGCCTGGGGGCCCTGCGAGATCAGCTCTGGGGCGCCCTGGAAGCCCTCGGCGACGTGCGCCTCAACGGCCACCCGAGCCAGCGTCTGGCCCACAACCTCAACGTGACCATCGGCGGGGTGGAGGGGAGCCAGCTGCACGGTGCCCTGCGGCGGCAGCTGGCGGTGAGCGGCGGTTCGGCCTGCAGCACCGGCAGCCCCTCCCACGTGCTGGCCGCCCTGGGGCGCAGCCGTGCCGAGGCGGCCGCCTCGATCCGCTTCGGGCTGGGGCGTGGCACCACCGACGCCGAGATCGATCAGGCCATCGAGGCGGTGGCCGCCACGGTGCGGGAGCTGCGGGGCGAGCTGATCAGACCATGATCCGGCTGATCAGCACGAAACCCACCACCCCCAGCACCGCCAGGATCACCTGGGCGAGGCGGCTCACCAGCATCCCCGCCACCACCGCCAGGCCCACCAGCAGCGAGCGCTTCAAACGCTCCAGGCCGAAGGGCCCCAGCTCGCCCGAGGCACTGAGCAGTTCCCCCAGGGCGGCCCCCAGCAGCGGCCCCACCAGGGCCCCCACCAACGGGCCTCCGATGGGCATGGCCGGCAGCAGCCCCAGCAGCCCCACCACCAGCCCCAGGCCGGCGCCGATGTAAGCCCAGCGGGTGGCCTGCAGCCGCGCCGCCCCCAGCAGCATCCCCAGGGCGTCAGCGCCCCAACCCAATAGCAGGATCAAGCTGGCCAGCGCCAGGGCCGGCCAACCCACGGCCCAGCCCACCGACCAGGTCCACAGGCCCGCCCCCAGGGGCAGCAGGGCCAGGCCCGGCAGCACCGGAAAGAGGGTGCCCGGGATCGCCACCAGCTGGATCAACAGCGCCAGCCACCAGATCACGTCCTGCTGGTTCATGGGCTCGCCTCGAGGGGGCGCCGGGCCACCCGCAGCTTGGCGGAGCGGCTGCGGGGGTTGAGCTCCTGCTCCGCCTCACTCGCCACCAGGGGCTTGCGCGTGATCCGCTCCAAGCGTTCATCACTGAGAAAGGCGGTCTTGACGCGGCGATCTTCCAGCGAATGGAAGCTGATCACCGCCAGCAGGCCGCCGGGCACCAACCAGTCGGGGGCGCGCCTCAGCAGGGTGTCGAGGGCCCCCAGCTCGTCGTTGACGGCGATGCGCAGGGCCTGGAAGGTGCGCGTGGCGGGGTGGATCCGGCCGCGGCGGGCCTTGGGGGGATAGCAACCCGCCACCAGGTAGGCCAGCGCCGCCGTGCCCCGATCGGCCTCAGTGGCAGCCGTGCCGCCCCAGGGCCCCTGCTCCACGATCCGGCGGGCGATGCGCCGTGAGAGCCGCTCCTCCCCGTAGGCGTAGATCAGGTCAGCCAGCTCGCCTTCCGAGAGGCGATCGATCAGCGCGGCGGCGGTCTCGCCGGCCCCCGGATTCATGCGCATGTCCAGGGGACCATCGACGCGAAAGCTGAAGCCCCGCGCCCCCCCATCCAGCTGGGGGCTGCTGACTCCCAGGTCCGCCACCACCCCCAGCAGCGGCGCCGGCGGTGTGAAGGCGGCGAAGTTGCCGGCCACCAGGTTCACGCGATTCCCGAACGGGGCCAGGCGTTCGGCGGCGGCCGCCAGGGCGGCGGGATCCTGGTCGAGGCCGATCAGCCGCAGGCCCGGATGGGCCTCCAGCAGCAGGGCGCTGTGGCCGCCGCCGCCCACGGTGCAGTCGAGCAGCAGGCCGCCGGCGCCCAGGCCGGCGAAGGCCGCCAGCAGCGGCTCCGCCAGCACGGGGATGTGCTCGAAGGCCGCGGCGCCGGGGGGCTCAGAAGCAGCAGGAGCGGCAGCCGTGGGGGGACGTTCAGCCAAACGACAACGAAATGGACCTAAGGAGCGCTGGTCCCTTCCTAAGATCCGACCACTCGATTCCGCCTAAGGCGCCATGACGCAGCTCGAAACGCGCACGGAGCCGATGGTGATCAACTTCGGCCCCCATCACCCCTCCATGCACGGGGTGCTGCGGCTGGTGGTGACCCTCGATGGCGAAGACGTGGTGGACTGCGAGCCGGTGATCGGTTACCTGCACCGCGGCATGGAGAAGATCGCCGAGAACCGCACGAACGTGATGTTCGTGCCCTATGTGAGCCGCTGGGACTACGCGGCGGGGATGTTCAACGAGGCGATCACCGTCAACGCGCCCGAAAAGCTGGCCGACATCCCGGTGCCCAAACGGGCCAGCCACATTCGGGTGCTGATGCTGGAGCTCAACCGCATCGCCAACCACCTGCTCTGGCTCGGCCCCTTCCTGGCGGACGTGGGCGCCCAGACGCCGTTCTTCTACATCTTCCGCGAGCGGGAGATGATCTACGACCTCTGGGAGGCGGCCACGGGCCAGCGGCTGATCAACAACAACTACTTCCGCATCGGCGGGGTGGCGGTGGATCTGCCCTACGGCTGGCTCGACAAGCTGCTCGATTTCTGCGACTGGTTCGGCCCCAAGATCGACGAATACGAAAAGCTGATCACCAACAATCCGATCTTCAAGCGCCGCATCGAGGGCCTCGGGGTCATCAGCCGCGAGATGGCGATCAACTGGAGCCTCTCGGGGCCGATGCTGCGCGCCTCAGGCGTGCCCTGGGACCTGCGCAAGGTGGATCACTACGAGTGCTACGACGACTTCGACTGGGACGTGGCCACTGCCCCCGAGGGCGACTGCTACGCCCGCTACCGGGTGCGGATCCAGGAGATGCGCGAATCGCTCAAGATCCTGCGCCAGGCCGCCGCAGCCATTCCCGGCGGCCCCACCGAGAGCCTGGAGGCGCGGCGAATCACCGAAGGCAAGGGGGGCGAAGCCTTCAGCTTCGATATGCAGTACATCGCCAAGAAAGTGGCCCCCACCTTCAAGATCCCCGGCGGTGAGCTCTACGCCCGGCTCGAGTCAGGCAAGGGCGAACTGGGCGTGTTCATCATGGGCAACGATGATGTGACTCCGTGGCGCTGGAAGATCCGCGCCGCTGATTTCAACAATCTCCAGATCCTGCCCCACATCCTCACCGGGGCCAAGGTGGCGGACATCATGGCGATCCTCGGTTCGATCGACGTGATCATGGGCTCGGTGGATCGCTAAAGGTTGTTCGACAACTTTTTCAAGGATCCCCCCATCCCCGGCCACTGGCTGCACCAGAGCCGCACGGTTCGTTTCGGTGACACCGATGCCGCCGGGGTGATGCACTTTCACCAGCTGCTGCGCTGGTGCCACGAGGCCTATGAGCAGAGCCTGGAGGCCTTCGGACTGAGCTCCGCCGAAATCTTCCCGGGGCCGACCTGGCGCAAGGAGTTGCCTGGCGGGCGGGCCAACCCGGCCGTGGTGCTGCCGATCGTGCACGCCCGTGCCGATTTCCACAGGCCCCTGCTCGCCGGCGATGCCCTGACGATCACCCTGGCCCCGGTGGTCCTGGAGGGAGGCCTCTTCGAGGTGCGCTATCGCTTCGAGGCCGGCGGTTTCGAGGCGGCCAGCGCCCTCACCCGCCACCGGGCGATCGAGGCGGCGACCCGTCAACGCTGCGCGTTTCCGGAGCCGATCGCCCGCTGGCTGAAGGAGTCGAGCGCCGCACAACCTGCTGCTGAGGGCGCTGAGGCGCCTCGGCCGGCCGATTCCTAGGGCCCCACAGCCCGCTCGAGACCCCCCACCCTCCGGGGCGGATGCGCAGGCTCAGGGGGGCGGCCGCAGGATCGCCCATGGGCGGAGTTTGACTGGATTGAGCGGAAATGGTCCGTTAGGGACGAAACAGCGCTAGGCATGGATGCCCCCAGGTTCCATCGTCCATGCGCCGCACCGCCGCGCTCAGCCTCGCCCTGCTGGGCGCCTCCCTGAGCCTGTTGCCCCTGCCCGCCCCCGCTGCCGAGCAGGTGGTGTTCGTGAGCGGCGCCTTCCGGCGCTCAATCCCCGTGGCCGATCTGGAGCACCTGGCCCAAACAGGCGAGGCCCGGGGCCTGCTCGCGGACATGATCCGGCTGGGCCGGCAGAAACCCCAGACCGTGGCCGATCTGCTCAACCGCAGTGTGAGCCTGCCTCTGGTGACCACGAGCCGGCTGCTGGGCACACGCATCGGTGGTGTGGCCCTGGCCCGGGTGGCCCGCATCCTCTATCCCCTGCAGGCCCCCAAGTCCGGGGTGCCGGCCCTGCGGGCCGCGACGGTGCTGGGGATCAACGCCGGTGACGGGAAACTCTCCCCGATCGGCTTCCTGCAGGCCTACCCCACCACCGATCTGGCCGTTAACCTGCCCGCCCTGAAGGCGGCCATCAGCCGCGTCAGCGCCCTCAGCGATGTGGTACGCGTGTTCCTCGAGAGCGACCTGGGCAGCAATCTGGGCAACGATTCCTCCAGCCCCAAGCCCTGAAGCTCAGCCCCCCAGGGGCGCTCGCTCAGCGGCGCAGCACCCAGAGCAGCGTCGCCAGCTGCAGGGGTAGCAGGCTGGCCAGCAGGGCCAGGGGATGAAGGCCATCGGAGATCGTGACCCCGGCCAGGCTGAAGCTCACCAGGGCCGCCACAGCCAGGATCAGCCGCAAGGCAGGGCGCTCGGCCCGGCGATCGGAGGGACGGGCCGACGGGCCCGCCACGCTGGTGGTGGCGCGGCTCAGAACCACTCTTTCTTGCCGTCGATGTAGAGGGCCTTGAACTCCTCGGGTGTTTTGGTGAGGTAGATGATCCCCTCGATCAGGCCGATGACACCGAAGACAAAGCTGGCGAAACCGCAGGTGACCACACCTCCGACCACCGAACCCACCGCCATGATCACGCCGGGGGTGGTGTAACCCAGCACGAATTTGTGAACGCCGAAGGCCCCCAGAAAGATGCCCAGCAGTCCGGCGGCGAGCTTCTTGTTGCTGACCTCGGTGAGATCGCTATCGGTCATCGGGGTACGGCAGACCCCCCGCTTCTAGCCGAACCATTCGGCCCTGTCATGCGGCCGTCACTGAGTGACGTCGGCGGATCAGGACGTCGGCGTGGCCTCCTGGAGCCACCGCAGCCAGCGCCCCCGCTCCCATTTCCCGATGGCATTCGGGGCCAGCTGCGGGCAGGGGAACCACTGGCGGGGCCGCTGGGCGGGGGACAGGGCCGCCGCGGCCGTCTCCAACGCCGCCACCAGCGCGGATCCATCGGCGCCGCCCTGGGCCCGCACCAACGCCACCAGCCGCTGACCCCAGAGCGGGTCGCGCTGCCCCAGCACCAGGACCGCCTGCAGAGGAAGGCCCGCCTCGGCGGCCAGGTCCCGCAGCCGCCGCTCCACCTCCTCGGGGAACACCGTCTCACCGCCACTGCTGAGCGCCCCATCCAACCGGCCCAGCAGCTCCAGCCCCGCTGCGCTCAGTCGGGCCCCGTCGCCGCTGCTCCACCAGCCCCCCGGCGCCTCCAAGGGCTGAAAGCTCCCGGCCTCAAAGGCCCCGGGGCTGAGGCTGGTGGCCTTCACCTGCAGGGCACCGCTCGCCGGCTCGAGGCGCAGCTGGGCATGGGCCAGGGGATGACCGCAGCCCCATTCGCCTGCCAGGAAACGCTCGGGCGAAAGGGCGGTGACCATCGCCCCGGTCTCCGTGCTGCCGTAGCAAGGGGCCAGGCGCACCCCTGCCCGCCGCGCCGCGGCCGCCAGTTCCGGCGCCAGGGCCGCCCCGCCGATCCAGATCAGAGCGAACCCCTGCAGCCAGTTGATCCCGGCGGGATCGGCCAGCAGCCGCTGCAGCTGGGTGGGCACCAGCGACAGCAGCGCTGGCCCAGCGTCGGAGGAAGGTGCCCATTCAACGAGCGCTGCTGGCTCGCGCATCCAGGCGGGCTCCAGCCAGCGCAACGTCGCTCCCCAGCGGCGGGCGCGCACCAGGGGCATCAGGCCGCTGATGTGGTGCAGGGGCAGGGGGTTGAACAGGGTGGTCGCTGCCGGATCGATCCCCTGGAGCTGCAGCCACAGGCCCGACGCCACCGCCGCCCGCTCCAGCCCAGCCAGGGGCTGCACACACCAGCGCCTTCGGCCGCTGCTGCCGCCGCTGGCGATCACCACGCCCGGCCCCCAGGGGGAGGGGGTCTCCAGGCGCTCGGGCAGGGCCGCCGCCAGCTCGCCCTGGTCCTGCGGCGAGGCCAGACCCACCAGGGCCCCTTCGGCCCAGAGCGATTCCAGTGCTGCGGCCGTGGCCGCTGCATCGGCGCCGGTGCCCAGGCGGCTGATCACATCGCCGCCTCCCACACCCGCTCCGGATCGCTCTCGAACAACGGCCCGCCTGGGCACCAGCCTGGAGCCAGCCCAGGGGCCGTGGGCGTGGGGCCCAGGGCCTGCAGGGCCGCCAGGTGGGCCACCAAGCGCTGGCCGAGGCCGGTTTCCAAGGCCGTGCTGATCATCCGACGGGATGCCCCCTGGCGCAGCTCCAGCCAGAGGGGGCGCGGATCGCCTTCAAAAGCGGGGCGGCGCACCTGCCAACCGTTCCAGGTCGTGCGGAGCTCGGGGAAAGTCCGCAGGGATTCATCAAGGGCCACCGGCACCGCGGCCGCCAGTTCCAGCAGGCCGTCCTGGTCGCTGGGGGCCAGGGGCTGCTCCAGCCATTCCAGCCGCGCTTCCCCCGCCAGCCGCTGGGCCCAGGCGAAGGCCGTCGGGCGGTCCCAACCGCCGTTGGCATCAAGCCGCAGCCGGGCCGTGGCGGGCAGGCGCTGCAGCAGACGCTCCAGCCACTGCCGCTCCCGGCCGTCGGCCCCTGCGGCCACCTTCCATTTGACGGTGAGGGGCGAAGGCGATTTCAGCGCAAGGACCTGCTCCAGTGAGTCCAGCATCGCCGCACCGGCCGGCAGCAGCACGGCCGAGGCGGGCGCGGCCAGCCAGCCGCCTGCGCCGCCATCAACGGCGGGCCAGCCATCGAGTTCCGCCAGGGCTGAGCCCAAGGCGAAGGCCAGGGCCAACGGCAGTCCTGGCAGGGCGAGCTCCAGGTCGGAGCGCTCGATCGTCTCCCCCAGCCCCCGGATCGCCGCCGCCAGGTCGGGTCCAGCCGGGCTCCCCCCAGCAGGCACCGCCCCCTCGGCGTTCAGCGGCGCCGCCTCCCCCCAACCCAATGCGACACCGGCGCCCTCCATCCGCAGCAGCCAGCCCCGCTTGCGCTCCAGCGCCCCATGGGCCGTAACCATCGCCCGGGGCAGCTCGAAGACGAACGGGCGCCAGGCCAGGACCAGGCGGCTCACCGCAGGGCGGCCAGGGCGGGCCCGATCGCCAGGCCCAGGGCCAGCCCCAGGCCGTTGAGGGCCTGGAAGCGCAGGGCCAGGAACTTGCTGGCATGGATCTTCTCCGGCACCCGGTGGTGCTCCCGCAGCAGGCCGATCAAGGCCGTGCCCGCCGGCAGACCCGCGCCCCCCAGCAGGGCCGTGAGCGGCCACTGGCCCACCAGCACCGGCGCCCACTGAAAGGCCAGGGTGCCGGCCACGAACCAGGGCACCAGCGCCGCGGCGCGGCCGGTGCCCAGACGCACCACCGGCGAGCGCTTGCCGTGGGCCGCGTCCTCCTGCACCTGGTGGAAATGGGAGCAGAACAACACCAGGGTGGTGGCCAGGGCCGGGCCGCTGCCGAGCTCGATTGCCGCCCCCCAGGGCACCCCCACCAGGGCCCCTGCCGGCGCCAGGGCCAGCAGGGCGGCAGCCGTGGCCAGGGGCCCGAAGGCGAGCCAGCAGAGGGGCTCCCCCAGCCCCCGGTAGCCCAGGCGCAGGGGTGGCCCCTGGTAGGCGTAGCCGATGCCGCAGCAGGCCAGCACCAGCACCAGCACGGCGGGGTTGCTGCGCAGGGCCACCAGGGCGATCAAGGCCAGGCCCGCCACCAGGGCGCCGTTGGCGATCCAGGCCACCCGGTCGCGGCGGCCGGTGAGGTTCACCACCGAATGCGGTTTGCCGTGGCGGTCCACGCCGGTGTCGGCATCGAACACATCGTTGGCCAGGTTTTCCCAGGCCAGCAGCAGCACCGCCCCCAGCAGGAATCCCAGCAGTTGATCCAGCCGCAACGCCTGACCCTGACCGAGCCACCAACCGGCCGCCAGCAGCACCGGCATCACCGCCACCGAGTACATCGGCCACTTGATCGCCGCCTTCCAGAGGCGCCGGCGATCGGGCGCCGGCGAGCCCCCAGCCGGCTCCCCGGAGGCGTAACGGCTTGCGACGACCTGGGGCTCGGACATGGCGGCCGGCGGCGGACGGCGCGGGAAGGCCCATACATTTGAGCAGCTTCCACGGCCCTTCCCCCCATCCCGTAACCGGTGCAGGCCAGCCCCTCCTTCCTTGAACTGCTGGCGGCGGCGGCCCACGGGGCGCGGCAGCTGGAAGACGAGGGCGTTCTCAGCCTGGCGCTGCCCCTGGCCGAGCCCAGGGACAACCACCGTCACGATCCGCTGGCCCTGCTGCCCCACCTGGGCGACGGGCAGGGGTTCCGCTTCCTCTGGGATGGGGCCCCGGGGCTGTGCCTGGCCGCCAGCGGTAAAACCAACCACCTGGAACTGAGTGGGCCCCGGCGCTTCGAGCTCGCCCAGCGTTTCAGCGCCCTCAGCCTCAGCCGCCTGGCGGCCCTGCCCCAGGGCTGCCCTCCCCTGGCCAGGCCGCGGGTGCTGCTGGCCTTCTCCTTCTTTGACAGCCCCCTGCAGGAGGGAACGGGCGTGCCGGGGGTGCAGGCGGTGCTGCCCCGCTGGCAACTGAGCCGCCAGGGGCGGCACTGCTGGCTGCGGCTCCAGCGCAGCCTCGGCGGCGAGGTCACCGCCCGCTCCGTGGCCGAGGAGCTCTGGGAGGAGGCCCAGCGGCTCTCCACCCTGCCGAGCGATCCCGAGGCCCACGGCGAAGCGGCCCTCGGCCCCGGTGTGATCCACCGCTCCAGCTGGCAAGCGGGCTACCGGGGCGCCGTGAAACAGGCCCTCGGGCTCGTGGAGGACGGTGAGCTGCGCAAGCTGGTGCTGGCGGTGCGCCAGGACCTGGAGCTGGACCAACCCCTCGATCCCCTGCGGCTGCTGTCTCACCTGCGCCGGCGTCAGCCCGGCAGTTGCCGCTTCCTGTGGCAGCTGCGGCCTGGCGAGGCCCTGATCGGCGCCTCCCCCGAGCGGCTGCTGGCGGTGCGCCAGGGCCAGCTGCGCAGCGATGCGTTGGCGGGCACGGCACCGATCGGAGCCCCCTCAGGTCAGCTCATCGGCTCGATCAAGGACCTCCATGAGCACGAGCTGGTGGTGGAGGCGATCACCCAGGTGCTGACGGAGAACGGCTTGCGGCCCCGGCGGCCCCGCCACCCACGCCTGGCCCGCCACGGCCAGCTGCTGCATCTGCACACCCCGATCACCGCCGATCTCGACGGCCAGCAGCCCCTGGCCCTCGCCGCCGCCCTGCACCCCACCCCGGCGGTGGCGGGCCTGCCCCGGCGGGAGGCCATGGCCTGGCTGCGCAGCCTGGAACCGTTCGAGCGCGGGCACTACGCCGCCCCGATCGGCTGGATTGACAGCGAAGGGGACGCCGAACTGCGGGTGGCGATCCGGAGCGGCACCCTGCGGGGCCGGCGCCTGGAACTCACCGCCGGCGCCGGCCTGGTGCGGGGCTCGGAGACGGAACGGGAACTGCAGGAGGTGGCCCTGAAGCTGGGAGTGCTGCAGCAGCAGCTCTGCCTGCCTGACAGCCATCTGCCCAAGACCTTGCCCCTCAGCCCGCCAGCAGCCGCTCCATGGTGAGATCGGCCAGGGGCACACCCCCGAGCCGCTCCACCTCCCGCACCCCCGTGGGGCTGGTGACGTTGATCTCACTGAGGCGATCGCCGATCACGTCGATGCCCACGAAGAAAAGGCCCTCGCTGCGCAGGGCCGGCGCCAGCTCGGCGCAGATCTGACGTTCCCGCTCGCTCAGTTCCGTGGCCTCGGCGGCGCCCCCCACCGCCAGGTTGCTGCGGAACTCCCCGTCAGCGGGCCGGCGGTTGATCGCGCCGAGGGGTTCGCCGTCCACCAGCAGGATGCGCTTGTCGCCCGCGGTGACGGCGGCCAGAAAGGCCTGGGCCATCACGGGCATCGCCTGTTGCTGGGTCACCAGCTCCAGCAGCGCCCGCAGCCCGGGGGCGTCCGCCGCCGTGCGCACCACCCCCTGGCCGGCGCGGCCCCCGAGGGGCTTGAGCACCACCTCCCCCTGCTCGGCGGCGAAGGCCGCCAGCTGCTCCACCTGGGCGCTCACCAGGGTGGGCGCCATCAAATGGCTGTAGCGCAAGGCACCAAGTTTCTCGTTCCAGCTGCGCAGAGCCGCGGGATGGTTGAGCACACGGACCCCCTTGAACGCCGCCAGCTCCAGCAGGTGGGTGGCATAGAGGTAGGCCTCATCCACGGGCGGATCCTTGCGCATCCACACCCTGGGGAAGTGGGTGAGCGGCAACCAGACGGGCTCCCCGAGGCTGTACCAGGGTTCGGGCAGCTCCCAGCCGCCGCTGGTGGGCCGGATGTCCGCCAGGGTGATCAGCTGGGCGCGCACCAGGGGTTCATGCCCCGGCTCCAGCCCCTTGACGGAAAGTTCCGCCGGGGTGGCCACCCAGACCTGCTGAGCGGCCCGCTGGGCCGCCTGCATCAGGGCGACGCTGGAGTCTTTGGTGGGGCGCAGACGCTGGATCGGATCCAGTACGAACAGTTGGGGCTCCGCCACGGTCAGGCGAGCAGGGCGTCGAGCTGGCCGGAGCGCTCGAGGGCGAACAGGTCGTCGCAGCCGCCCACGTGGGTGCCGTCGATGAAGGTCTGGGGCACGCTGCGACGGCCGCCGGCGCGCTGGGCCATGGCCTCGCGGGCGGCGTGATCGCCATCGATCGCGAACTCGGTGTAGGCCACCCCCTTGCGATCCAGCAGCGCCTTGGCGCGGACGCAGAACGGGCAGGCCCGCCAGGTGTAGATCTCAACCTTGTTCGCCGTGCCCACCGCCATTGCGTTGCCGTGCCGATTGGTATGGATCCTAAGAACCACCCCTGCGCCGCACTGGTACGGTCGACCACACCGAACCCCCGAACGCCGGTGCTGGATCTCACCGACTTCAAACGCGATCTCTCCGAGCTCACTGACCGCCTGGGCCATGCCCAGGACTGTCTTTGACGTACCGGCCCTGAACGCTCGCCAGCGCGACCTCGAGCAGCTGGCCTCGCAACCCGGTTTCTGGGACGACCAGCAGCAGGCGCAGAAACAGATGCGTCTGCTGGATGAAGTCAAGGCCCAGCTGGAGCAGCTGCACCAGTGGCAGACCCTGATCGATGACGGCCAGGCCACCCTTGAGCTCTACGCGCTCGAAGCCGACGACGACCTGCTCGCCGAGGCCCATGGCGGCCTCTTGAGCCTTAAGGCGGCCTTGGATCGCTGGGAACTGGAGCGGCTCCTGAGCGGCCCCTATGACAAGGAGGGCGCCGTGATCTCGATCAACGCCGGCGCCGGCGGCACCGACGCCCAGGACTGGGCGCTGATGCTGATGCGGATGTACACCCGCTGGGCCGAGGACCACGGCATGACGGTGAGCGTGGATGAACTCTCCGAGGGGGAGGAGGCGGGGATCAAGAGCTGCACGATCGAGATCGATGGCCGCTACGCCTACGGCTACCTGCGCAACGAGAAGGGCACCCACCGGCTGGTGCGGATCTCGCCGTTCAACGCCAACGACAAGCGTCAGACCAGCTTCGCCGGTGTGGAGGTGATGCCCAAGCTGGAGCAGGAGGTCAAGCTCAACATCCCCGACAAGGACCTGGAGGTCACCACCTCCCGCTCCGGCGGCGCCGGCGGCCAGAACGTCAACAAGGTGGAAACAGCCGTGCGCATCCTGCACATCCCCACCGGGCTGGCGGTGCGCTGCACCCAGGAGCGCTCCCAGCTGCAGAACAAGGAGAAGGCGATGGCGCTGTTGATGGCCAAGCTGCTGGTGATCGCCCAGGAGCAGCGCGCCGGAGAGATCGCCGACATCCGCGGCGACATCGTCGAGGCGGCCTGGGGCAATCAGATCCGCAACTACGTGTTCCACCCGTATCAGATGGTCAAGGATCTGCGCACGGCTCAGGAGACCACCGATGTGCAAGGGGTGATGGACGGCGATCTCGATCCGTTCATCCAGGCCCTGCTGCGCCAGGGTGTGGAGGTTGCGGCGGATGTGGCTGCCTGAATGACCCATGCCTGATCCCACCAGCCCTACCCCGGCGACACCACCCCCCAGCTTCGTGAAGCTGGCCATGCGCAACATGGTGCGCAAGGGGCGCCAGAGCCTGCTGCACTTCGGCCTCACCGCAGTGGGGCTGGTGGGCTTCCTGCTGCTGTTGGCCTGGCTGGGGCGCCCGATTGTGCCCCAATGACCCTGCCCGATCTCGATCTCGCTTTCTCCGTCGAGGGCGTGCTGGCGCCGGAGCTGCTGAGCGCCGCCGGTTCCCTGGCCGACCCGCTGGAGGGGGCCGAGCGCTGGCATGCCCTGATCGGCGACTGGCTGGCCCAGTTGGGCGCTGAATTGGCCGAACACGTGCAAGCCCCCGCCTACAGCCTGGGGTTGCAACTGGTGGACGATGCCGCCATCGCCGAGCTCAATGCCGATTGGCGCCAGCACAGCGGCCCCACCGACGTGCTGGCCTTCGCCGCCTTGGACGAGGCGCTCGAAGACGCTCCGCCGATGCCCCTGCCCCTGGGGATGGACGACGACGAGCCGGGGCGCGAAGCGCTGGAACTGGGGGACATCGTGATTTCCCTGGAAACCGCCGAACGCCAGGCCCTCGAACACGGTCACTCACTGGATCAGGAACTGCGCTTCCTCGCCAGCCACGGGCTTCTGCACCTGCTGGGCTGGGACCACCCGGACGAGCCCAGCCTGGCGGCGATGCTGGAGCGTCAGCAACTGCTCACAGACTGAGCTGGTTATCGGCGGTATGGTTCGTGCCAGGAGGCTTGAGGCCCTGCGCCGAATGACCACCCTGATGCCACCCGAACCCGTCACGACACTCCCCGCTCAACGCCCCGACGTCCACCGCCGCGGACGCAGCCTGAGGGTCGGGGCCTGGCGGGTGGCCGGCGATCTGCCCGCCAGCTTCCGCTACGCCGCCCAGGGCCTGGCCTACGGCTTCGCCAGCCAGCGCAACTTCCGCATCCATGTGATCACCGGATTGCTGGTTTTTCTGCTGGGCCTCTGGCTGGGCCTGAGCACGGAACGGCTGGCGGTGCTGGTGCTCACCGTGGCGGCGGTGCTGGTGCTGGAGCTGCTCAACACCGCCACCGAAGCGGTGGTGGATCTGGCCATCGGCCGCCAGTTCCATCCCCTGGCCCGCATCGCCAAGGATTGCGCCGCTGCCGCCGTGCTGGTGGCGTCGCTCGCCTCGATGCTGATCGCCCTGCTGCTGCTGATTCCGCCGCTCTGGGTCCGGCTCGGCCTTTGAATGGATCCAGTTGAGGGCCGCTCGGCCCACGAGGTTTGATGCTGCTGGTGCTCGACAACTACGACAGCTTCACCTTCAACCTGGTGCAGTACCTCGGCGAGCTGGCGGCGGAGCATCCGATCGCGGCCGAGCTGCGGGTGGAGCGCAATGACGCCCTCAACGTCGAGGCGATCCGGGAGCTGCAGCCCGAGGCGATCCTGATTTCACCGGGTCCCGGCGATCCAGACCAGGCGGGGGTCTGCCTGGAGGTGCTGCGGCAATTGGGGCCGACCGTGCCGATCCTGGGGGTGTGCCTGGGCCACCAGTGCCTCGCCCAGGTTTTCGGCGGCAAGGTGGTGAGGGCCAGCGAGTTGATGCACGGCAAGACCTCGCCCGTGCGCCATGGGGGCGAGGGAGTGTTCGAGGGACTGCCCGATCCGCTCACCGCCACCCGCTACCACAGCCTGATTGCCGAACGCGCCAGCCTCCCCGACTGCCTGGAGGTGACCGGCTGGCTGGAGGACGGCACGATCATGGGCCTGCGGCACCGGCAGCACCTCCACCTGCAGGGCGTGCAGTTCCACCCTGAAAGCGTGCTCACCGAAGGCGGCCATCGGCTGCTGGGCAACTTCCTGCGCCAAGCAGCCTCCATCAACCCTCCAACCACAGCCGCGACCGGATCGCCGGCCTGAACCCAACCGGGGCATCGCTTCGGCACGCCCGACCCGGGGATCGAACGCCGAAACCCAGGGCAACTGAAGGCTTAGAAGAGAGTGAGATCTAAAGGAGGACCGGCGTTTTCGAGGATGAGGCCCCGAAGAAAGCCGTAGGGTGAGAGGCGATTGTTCAGCGATTCAGCAGTTCACCCGGTGGACAAGTGTCCATTGAGCGCTACTGACGATCCCTAGGGCCACATCTCAGGCCTTGTTACGCCACAAAACAGAGACGCAGGCCCCATGGAATTCGCCGATCAGGCCCTGAATCTTCAGTCCGATCGCCTGAACCCGGGAGACATCGTTCCACTCGAACCGTGGAGCACGGGCAGCGAAACAGGCTTGCTGCTGCCCTTGCTGGAGGCCAGCACGCAGGGGCAACTCAACGATCCAGTGTTCCTGCTGCAGGAGGCGCCACCACCCAACCCTGATCAGAGCTGGCCGGCCCTGGTCGACCATCCCATCTTGATCAGTGGCTTGGAGCAAGGCTCCTACAGCCTGAGCGTCGCCCCAGCGGCCAGCGGAGACTGGCTGACGGATTCTTCCGCGCCGCAGAGCAGCCCAGCCCTGCCTGGACGGCAACTGATCTTCGTGGATGGTGGGCTGAGCGATGCCCATGACCTGGTTGGGCAGATCCAGCAAACAGCCGATCCATCAACCACGGTCGTCACCCTGCTGGATCCCCAGCAAAATGGCCTGGCTCAAATCTCCGCCGCGCTCGCGGGTCAGAGCAATCTGGCCGCGATTCACATCCTCGGCCACGGCAGCAGTGGAGTGCTGCAACTCGGCAGCAAGCTCCTCAGTCAAAGCGACCTGGAAGCCCAGGCAGAACTCCTCAGCGGCTGGGGTTCAGCTCTGCAGGAAACAGGCGACATCCTGCTCTATGGCTGTGATGCCGGCTACGGCACGGCTGGCTTCGCGTTCGCCTCAACCCTGGCGCGGCTCACCGGAGCGGATGTGGCGGCCTCTGTGGATGCCACGGGATCAGCAGCCCTGGGCGGCAACTGGTTTCTGGAAAGCCAGGTGGGCACCATCGAAACCACGGCCCTCTCTCCCGATTATCAGGACCTGCTGGCGGTTGAACCGTGGCTCGGCATCAGCAACGCGCTCGCTTCTGTGGTGAACAGGCTCGATGGCATCGGCATCGGACTGCCGGTCGATGCCTCTTCCGCGCTGGCAGGTGATGGCCCCCTGGGCATTCTCACGGCGCTGCGGGATGCCCTGGCCAGCGCAACCGGCGATGGCGCTGTTGTCGCCTCCAGCCTGAACATGGAGCTCAATGGCCTGATCGGCACCAGCGACGTCACCTATGTGACCTGGGCAGCCAACACCCTGAGCCTGAATCTGGATCAAACGGTCACCGATTCTCTCGATCTCACCCTCGGAGAGGGCAGCCCGATCACGGTGGCGGGCTCTCTCGATGCCTCGATCGCCCTGGGGGCGAGCGCAACCTTCACCCTCAATGCTGGCGGCACAGCGCTCCAGTCCTGGAGCCTGAACCTGTCGCTGTCCGACATCGATGTCGACGTCAGCTCCCTCACCCTGGCGGGGGATCTGGGCCTGGCCAGCTTCGAGGCCAGCGCCATCAGCCTCGCGATCGACCCTGGGCTGACCCTCAGCCTCACCACAGGCTCATCGCAGGCCTCCGGCCCGATCACGGTCGACTTCAGCGATGTGAACGATCCGTTGGATCCAGGCCCTGATGTTGACGACCTGACCTTCAGTGCCTCGATCCAGATCGCCTCGGCCCTGGGAGAGTTCCCCACCCAGAGCCTGACCCTGGCCTGGCAGGACATCGAGAGCACCGACTCGATCCAGGTCTCCGGCAGCGCCGTCACCACCGCCCTCGATCTGATTCATGACCTGGCGGGTTCGCTGCAGGACGGGCTGAACGAGCTGGGTACCAAGGCCCAGGAGCTCGCGGATTCCGTCCTCGGCAATGACATCTTCTCGGACGACACTCCGCTGCCGTTGGTGGGTGGCACCCTCAAGGACCTGCTCGATCTGCGCTCGATCATCGATGGGGTGATCGGCGCGGGTTCTGCCGTGGTCGACTACCTGGCCGTCCGCGATCTCACCACCACCACGCTCAGCTTCGACACCAGCATTGGCGATGTTCTGGTCCTCACGGATGGGAAGGAAGTCCATCTGATTGAAGACACGGCCAGCGCCGAGGACATCGAGCGCATCCTTGGCTTCTTCAACAGCATTGGCCAGGGCAAAGCGCGGGTGGTTGAAGTCAGTGGCGCCGACGCGACAACCAGGGAATTCCGCATCGGAGCCCAGGGCACCCTCAGCAGCCTGCCCACCCTCAGCATCGCCTCGATCCAGGCCGCCACCCTCGTTGACGGCGAGCCATCGAACTCGAAAACGCTGACCCTCGCGGCCACGGGCGATGTGGTGGCCCTCCGATTGGGGAGCGGAGCCGAAGCCGAATACGCCGTTGTGGACGCAACGGCCACGGCGGAAGCCTTCGCCGCGGCGATCGCCGAACTCAGCTCCATCGGCGCCGGCAATGTGGCAGTCGTCGAGACCACCACCACCGGCGCAAGAAGCTTCACGATCACGCTCTCCGGTACGGCCACCACTCAACTGTCCGGTCTGGCCGTGGTCGCTCAGCCCTTGACCACAGCCTCCATCGCTGGAGCCAGTTACAGCGAACTGACCGGTCTGAGCTTCAGCGAGATCGAAGACTCCCTGCCGTCGTTCGATGCCCTCAGCTCCGTTCTGGCCGAGCGCATCGAGACCAGCCTCGCTGATTTCCTCTCTGGAACATTGGGAGTCAGCGTTGATGTGGGTCTTGATCAGGATGGGCTCACGTTCACGTTGGCCCCCACACGATTCGGTGTGGAGGATCAGCTCTCCTTTGATCTGGGTGCCGATCTCGCAGCTGCGGGCATCACCCTCGACACCAGTCTGCAAGCCGACGTGGAAGCCGACGTGGAAGCCTGGCTTGACATCGGTCTCACCTTTGGCCTGGATCTATCGCGCTTGGCGATTGATGTTGCCACGATCAGCTCAGGTTCCCCAACATTCGATGGAACCACCTACACCCTGTCGATTCAGAACCCAACAGGCACTTACGTCATCACTGATGGCAACGAGTTGACCGAGTTGTCAACCCAGCTCAGCGCCAGCCAGATTGAAGAAGCCCTAGCGGCCTGGAGTTCGATTGGCGGTGACAACATTGTAGTCACTGCGGTTGGAGAAGATTTCGAGATTCTGATCAAGCCAGGCGCCACAATCCCGGGCGGTCTGCAGATCGCGCCGCAAACCCCCAGCGCTTCTGATTTCTTCATTCAGTTTGACCAGATCAATGCCCACGCCGCCATTGATGTCCTGGGAACTGCGGATCTAGCAGCGGATCTGGCCGGGGCGACGGGAACCCTGGCGGCAACGGTGGATGCCAGCCTGGTGGTGGATGTCGCTGTGGTGATCACCAACAACGACAACGTTGCCGTGCTCAGCGCTGCCGCGGGGACAGCCGACACCTACACACTCACCCTCACAGGTGTTGCCGGACAGTACGAGATCGCCGTGGGCCAGATCTCTCTGGTGCTGGATAGCTCGCTCACCGATGATCCCGATACAGCTGCCGCTGCCGAATCACTGGAAGCGGCTCTCAATGCGGGGCTCGACCTTGGCGCCCGCAGCTTCGTGGTGGAGGCGAGCGGCGCCAACACGTTCACGATCAGCTTCAGCTCGCCACCGGCCTTCGTTGCTGCCTCCGGCACCACGGTCAGCGGAACCCTGCTCACGCTGAATCCGGCAGCGGGCGCCTGGTCCATCTCCCTCGATGGAACGACCATTGCCCTGCTGGGAACCAACGGCTCCCCGCCCAGTGCCGAACAGATCGCCACCATCCTCAACGCCGATCCAACCGTTGAGAACTGGGGCGGAGCGGTGGTGCTGGATGCCCTCGATGCCGCACCATCGCTGACCAGCGGCAATGCTGAACAGGCCACCCTCAATGGTGACAAGCTCAGTGTCCTGGTCAGCGCAGGCACCTACACACTCACCGTAGGCACAACAAATGTAAGCCTGGCCTACGACGCGACCGACGCGGCCCTCACGACGGCCCTTAATGCGCTTGCCACCAACGGCACCTATGAAGTCGAGCTGATCTCCGCAACGGTGCAACCAGCTGTCTTCCGCATCACCTTCATCGGCAACTTCATCCCGGACAGCTACGACATCCGGTTCGCACAGGCTCCTGCTCTGACCCTTGACAACACGGCCGTTCCACGACGTATCAACTACGCCGATCTCGGAGCGCTGCGCATCGACGTCGCGGCTGAGTCCGATCTGGATCTGGCCATCACTGGCACCGGCAGCATCAGCACCAGCGACAACTTCCTCAACTTCTCCGGCAGCTTTGATGTTGCGGCCAGCAATATAGACATCTTCAATCTGTCCGCCCCGCTGCTGTATGCCATCAGCTTTGAGGGCGTGCTGACCATGGACAACTACTTCCGCATCTCTGGAGAGCTGAACTTTGCCCAACAGCAAGGTCCGCTCACCTTCAGTGATGGCAGGGTGGTGGATGATGCCATCTACAGCGTTCTCAGCGGCAACAACATTGATGTCTTTGCCGGCTACCTGGACCCAACGGCAGATGGCAACGATGGTGATAGCCAAGGAATCAGGATCGAAGACATTGCCTTCACACTGGTTACCTACAAAGACGGGATAGGAGCTGATGCCACCAACGCCGACTTCCGTGCCCTCAAATCCACCGGCGGCAGTGCGGAACTGGTGGGCGTCGAGGGTGTGCAGGTCGCGCTGACAGATTTCAGCCTGGAGGTCAACACATCAACGGCGGCTGGATCGCTGGTGCTCGACTTCAATCCAGGAGGCAGCCAGAGCGGCAGCGAAGTGTTCTCGCTCGTCGATGACGCAACTCCCAGTTCCACCGAAACCATCAGCATCGACTTCGATGGCGATCAAGGAAAACTGTTCGGCGCTTCCGGCACCCTGACGCTACAGATCCTCGCCTATCTGATGGCCGAAGCCACCTTCACACTCAAGCGACGCAGCCTGACCCTCAGCGGTGGCTCAGCGCCGGAAGGTGAGTTCGACCTGGTCACCTTTGAGCTGGAGAACGTCTTCGCCTACGCAGGAACCGGCGTGATCGATGTCGCCGGTAGCGAAGGATTAGGGGCAGATGGCCGCTTCAGCCAGGACGATCTCGACGCCATCGATGAGGATCCCAGCCTCTACGACGGCACCGGATTCGCCGTGGCCGATGGTCGTCTGGGCCTGGCGATGCTGCAGGGTGCAGAAGCTGCGAGCGAACCGAGAGATTCACGCAGCTACATGGCCATCACCTCCGAGCTGGGCAGCGCTCAACTGCTCGGGTTGCCATCGGAGTTCGAGGTCCAGGCCTTCAACATCGCCGTTGAACTCAACCGTGCCTCAGGAGTAGCCGCCGACGGCAGCACACAAGCCACGGCCCTGGATTGGTCCACGGCTCTCGGTGCCAACAACCCCACCTTCTTTGCCGAGTCGAGCGACCCCAGGCAGCTCACCTACGCCGGTGCCTTCACGCGCATCGCCGGTGAATTGAATCTGAAAGCCTTCGATGTTGTTGAGGTCAATGGCGGCTTCGAACTCACCATTCAAGAGGCGGATGTCAGCTTTGATCCCTCGGCCTCAACACCAGTGATCGATCTGGATAACGCTGAATTGCTGCAACTCAGCATCAGCATCAACGATCCCGATGGCGATGGTGGCCCTGGCAAGGGCTTGCGCGTCGGCGCTGCCGATGGGGTGAATTTCTCGATCGATGAAGGCCGCTTCATCTACACAAGCCTGCAGGCTAATCCAGCCGATCGCTCAACCTTCCCAGCCAAATACTATTCGATTCAAGCTGAAGTCAACGGCGCAGAACTCAATGGACTGGGCGAAGGGATCGACATCACCGCCACCAGCCTGAATGTTCTCAGCAATGGCCTCAGCGGGGTGGCACCTTCGGGCGCGCCGGATGCCTTGGATTGGACCAGCATGGTGGACCTCTCGCCAGCGGATGACACCTTCACAGCCACGGCGATCAGCGGGGCCACAACCGCTGGCCTATCGATCGGCGGTGAACTGGCCATCAACCTCGATGGCTTCGTGCTGGCCAGGGGCGGTTTCTCGTTCGTGGAACAGACCGGGCTGGAGCTCACGGACAGCACAGCCCTCACCAGCACGGCGCTCAGTGACGTAACCCTGCAGACGATCTCCCTGAGCGAGGTGGATCTGTTCGTGGGCACCGGCGGCGCCTGGAACAAGGACAGCGACGGAGTCATTCAGGCCCTCGATCTGAGCAACGCCACGGGCTTCAGCATCGAGAACGCCAACCTGGAGATCGCCACCGTCAGCGAAACGGCTGGCCAGCGACGCCGTTGGATGGGGCTCGCCGCGAGCGTAAGCCAGCTCGATCTGGTGGGCCTGCCCAGCGATCTGCTGGAGTTGCGCTCCCTCAATGTGCTCTACAACAAAACCGATCCCGCCAGCGGCAGCCGGTTGGACTGGTCCAACCTGGTGAGCACCACCGAGGCCGACAACACCGATGGGCATCTGAACGGGTTGGCGGAGGAGATCCAGTCCCTCACCAGCACCACAGACCTCAGTGTCAGCGGTGATGTGGCGCTCAATCTCGAGGGCGCGGTGCTGGCCACGGGCACGATCGGCGTCAGCCTGAAGTCCGGCCTCAGCATCGACGACTGCAACGTCAACGTGGACAACGCCAGCCTGCTGCTGGTGGAACTGTCCGATCTGGATGTGTTCGTCGGCAGCGGTGGCGCCTTCACCCGCGAAGACGCCAGCGATCCCGATTCAGCCGTCACCGGCATCCATACGGATGAGGCCGTTGGCTTCTCAGTCAGCGGCGCCAATCTCGATCTGGCCGTGCTGCAGGAAGTGCCGCCTACCACTGGCGGTGGCACGGCCCGAAGCTGGCTGGGTCTGGCCGGAAGCCTGGAATCGATGGCGCCCGTGGGCCTGCCCGATGGCATCACCATTGAGGTGAACAACCTCAAGGTGCTGTTCAACGGTCCCGACAGTTCGACAGCCCCAGAGCGGATCGATTGGCAGGCCCTGGCCGAGCAGGACGATGATCTCTTCGGTATCGATGACACCGGGCTCGCGGAGCTCAGCAGCGGCACCTCGCTGAGTATCGCTGGTGACCTGCTGGTTTCTGTCGACAACGCCATCACCATCAGCGGCTCGGTCGCACTCGAGCAGCGTGAACTCGCCCTGGATCTGGATGGTGACTTCCAGGCAGAGAGCTATTCCGCCCTCACCCTGGGCGCCAAGAACCTGCAAGCGTTCGTCGGCACGGGGCCAGCCGACAGCGATGACGATCAGCAGGTGGACAGCAACACCGAGCTGGAAGCCAACGGCGCCCTCGGAGTTGCCATTCGCGTCGACGAGTTGGCACTGGCCTTGATTGCTCCGGTGCCCACGGCAGGAGTACCAAGCACCAGGAGCTATTTCTCGCTCAAGGCCAGCGGCAATGCAGCACTGATCGGCGTCGAAGGCATCACCCTCTCGGGTTCCGTGGCCGTGGAGGTCAACCGCGGCCGCGATGGTGCAACCACCATCGATGCCCTGAATTTCAAGGAGCTGTCCGCCGATGCCCTCTCCGAGGGTCTAGACGAGGACCTTGAAGGTCTGGTGGTGACGACAGGCCCGCTGAGCACGGATCGCGTGGTGCTGGGTTTTGACAGCACCGCCCAGGTTCTATCAGTGGCGGGTTCGGTGGACATCGTCATCTCTGAGTTCATCCAGGTTCAGGGCAACTTTGCCTTTGAACAATCGGACGCTCTCCAGGAGGTCGTGCTGGCTGATGCCAGCAGCACAACGCTGGATGTCTCCGTACTCAAGATCGGCGCCAGCGACGTGAAGGTGTTCGTCGGAACCGGTGGCCCCTACTTCCTGGCCAACGATGCGACCTCAGATTCGGCAACCGGTGTTGCCCTCACGATCGATGCGTTCGGCCTCGCCCTGATGCGCACCGAGTCGGGTGCAACGGGACCCAGCGGAAGCTTCTACGCCCTCACGGGAACTGGCGGCGGGGCACTCGTGGGCCTGGAAGACATCCTCACGATGGCCGTCACGGACATGAGCGTGGCCGTGAACGGAGGTTCACTCATTCCGGCTGGCGGAGGACCCGCCACGACCGCGGCGGTTGACTTCAGTGAGACAGATTTTGGCGCGGGCGCAGGCGGCGGCATCGAGATCCCGACCGGGATCGGTGCCTCGATGATCCTTGGCGCTAACCCCAGCTTCAACGGCGAAAGTCTGCGGGCCAGTGGCGACGTGGAGATCTCCATCGGCGGGTTTGTGGAGATCAGCGGCAGTGTGGCGCTGGAGCGCAAGGGCGGAATCACAGCCACCCTCAGCGATGGCTCCACAAAGACCCTGTCGATGCTGAGCTTCGGTGGCTCGGGTCTGGACGCCTTCATCGGCGATCCAGGTGTCGATGGTGACGCAACCGACGACAAGGGGCTGGTCGTCGACGGTGCCAGCTTCGGCCTGGCTCTGTTGACGCCGGACGATGTCGCCGATGCCAGCCGCTACTACGCCTTCGAGGCCAGTATCGATGCCGTGGTCCTCACCGGCTTCGATCCCTTCAACCTCTCGATTACCGACGTGGCCATCTCCGGCAACGGAGGCAGCGATGTGCTCAATCCCCGGCGTGTTGTTGATTTCAGCCAGGGTTACACACAGGGTTCCGGAGCTGCGCAGGACTTTGCCATCAGCACCGGAACGACCCCAGATTCCGTAGTACTCAGCGGCAGTGAGGCCGAGATCAAGGCCAGAGGCACGGTCACGCTGGGCGTGACTGTGGATACGCTCAGCGTGGAACTGAGCGGCAGTGTGGCCGTCCGCATTGGATCGGCCGATCTCATCCTGGCCGATGGCAGCGCAGTCAACGATGCCAACGCGATCGAGGTGGGCATCAGCAATGCGGCCATTGAGATCGACACAGATACAACCGACGCTGCCAACGAACTGATCAGCTATGGCAGCGCTGCCAATGTCAACATCGGTCTTGCCTACTACACCAGCACAGATCCAACCGATGCCCGAAGCTGGCTCGGCTTCAAGGTGGCTGGCGGTGAACTATCCGGCGGCAGCGGAGGCGTATCTGGCGAAATTTCGAACATCTCGGCCAGCTACAACGCAGTCTTTGGCCAAACCACCCCAGATCCGACGGAGGCCGTCAACTTCAGGACGAGCTTCGACGGAGCCCTGCTCGTTGAAACCGGTGGGCTGGATGCAGAGGGTAATCCCACCACCATTGCCCTGGCCATGGGGTCAGGGGGCATCAACCTACAGGCGGATGCCGCCCTCACGATTGACGAATATTTCTACGTCAGTGGAACCTTTGGCCTGGAAAGCAGCACCGGCACAATTGACATCTCCAAGACTGGCGTTGTTCAAGAAGTCGCTGTCAGTATCCGCAGTGTGCAGGTCACCGGGGCCCAGGCCTTTGCCGGCACTGGCGGCCCTTACCGCCAAGGCGATGGCAGCATCAACTACGAGGCCGCTGGCCTTGCCCTGGAGGATGTCAACTTCGTCCTCTATCGCTACACGGAAGTCGGCGGCAGCACACGCAGCTGGGACGTGGTCTACGCCGAAGCCTCAACGGCGGCACTTGTGGGCATCGATGGCCTCACCCTCCGCAGCGATCTGATCCGCATCAAGGTCAACACTGCGGCACTCGATGGGAGCTTCGTTCGGTTCAACGAAGATATCGATTTCGATGGCGATGGCACGAGTGAAACCATCATCAGTTACGTCAGCGTCCTGAAGGAAGTCAGCACCCATGCGGTGCTGGCCATCGATGAATACGTCTACATCGAATCCGTTCTCACCTTCAAAACTGAGAGCGGCGTGGATGTGGTCCTCACCCAGCCGAGCTCAGGTGCTGAAGACACCATGGCCCTGCGGAAGACCATGGCCGTCACGACGGTGACCGCCACAGACGCCAACATCTTCATCGGCACGGGTGGACCGTACTTCCAACCGGATGGATCCAAAGAGGAAGCAGGCGCAGCAGGCATTGTCATAGAAAATCTGGATCTCGAACTGAATTTGTTCAAGTCAGAGGTTGCCAATGACCGATCCAGCTTCTTCGCGCTCGATGCCTCAGCAAGTGATATCAAAGTGGTGGGAGTAGACCCAGCGATCTTTAAGTTTGATGTCGAAAATCTCAAGATTGAAGTCAACAGCGGCAACGACATTCGGGGTCGGGTCATCGACTTCCAGGCCACCAACGCGCTCACAGGAGATCCCGCAGACGATTTCGCCTACGACTTTGACACCAAGCTGATCAGCGTATCGGCCGAAGAACTGACGCTCTCGGTGGGTGGCTTCCTGCAGATCAACGGCTCCTTTGCCATGTCGAAGCAGGACGGACGAACCGTCACCCTCTCGGACATCTCCCAGACCCGAGAGGTGGTGAATCTCGTCACCTTTGGCTTCGACAACCTCAACGTGTTCGCCGGTGAGGGCCGCTACGACTTCAGCAAGCCTGTGGAGGAGCAGACCGACGAGCCATCGGGCCTGCTGATCAGCGGCGGCCAGCTGGCCGTTGCCCTGTTCAATCCGCTGGCTCCAGCCGCAGAAGGCTATTACGCCATCAGTGCCTCCCTGGGAACGGCCGAGCTGGTAGGCATTGATGTGGGTTCAACCGACGCATCACCGCTGAGTGCCTCGGGGTATCAGGTACAGATCAACAGTGGTGTCACCAAGCTTGGGGCAGCCAGCAAGGTGGGGATCGACTTCACCGCCTTCGAGGATCCCTTCACCGTGCAGACCGGTGGTGAGGAGGTGGAGTTCAGCTTCTCCTCCCCCACCGAACGGGTGGCAATTGACCATGCCAGATTGACCATTGGAGACTTCGTCTATGTCTCCGGGAGCTTTGCCTTGGAGCGACGCATCGGTGGCTCGGTGACACTCGGCGCGGGTCTGCAGAATGACGTTCAGCTGAACAACGTGAACACCCTGGTGATCGGAGCCAAGGATGTCGACCTGTTCGTGGGTGACGGTCCTTACTTTGTCGACGCCGACAACGATGGGGTCTACGAAAATGTCAACGATGGTTTGGACGGACGCCCTGAGGCCGTCGGCCTGGCCATCGAGAATGGGATGTTTGCCCTCGTCGTCAGCCGAGAAGTTGCGAACACCGGTGCCTCGCAAACGAAATACACAGCACTGAAGGCCTCCGCCGACTTCGTCGGCTTCGTGGGCATCGACGATTTCCAGCTGTCCGCCTCAGGAGTCAGCATTGACTACAACTCCGTCTCCGGACCTGGCGTTGATGTTGGAGGAACCAGTTCAGCGATCAACTACGCCGACGATCCGCTGGATGTCTTCGGAGACGAAAGTGTCATCTTTGACGTGGCAACGCGGGTCCTTCGTGCATCCGTCGACAATGCCACTCTGCAGATCGGCTCCTATGTCTCGCTCACGGGAGGCTTCGCCTTCGAGAAGGGCGAGGTATTGGAGGATGTGGAGCTCTCCAGAGGTGGCAGCATCGCCACGGCATCGGTCCTGAAGATCGGAGCCAGCGATGTCAGCCTGTTTATCGGTACGGGTGGTCCCTATGCCAGCGACAGCAACGCTGATGGTTCGATCGATCTGGCAACCGAAACCAATGCCAATGCCGTTGGTTTTGCAATCACGGATGTCGATCTTGCCCTTGCCATCCTTCAGGATGCGGACGCGACGCCTGGCACTCCCACCACCAAGTACATCGGCCTGCGGGCCAGCGGCGCCCAGGCCGGCTTGGTGGGTACATCGGATTTCGGTGTCGATTTCGGCACCGGTGCCATCACCATTGAACTGAACATCGCCAGTGGCGGTGGGGCCACAGCCGCCTCCGAGGTGGTGAACTTCGCATCCCTTGGCGATGGGGATGGGTTGGTCGTCAAAACGAGCACAAGCACGGAGCAGGTCCTTGATTTCGAGGAACGCCGGATCCATGTCGGTGCCAATGATGTCCTGGTGAACCTGGGTGGCTTTGCCTATCTCAATGGCAACCTCAGCTTTGATCTTGGCTCGCGAACCTCGGTCATCGTTAATTCCGGAATCCCCAGCAGCGTGTTGTCCGCTATCGAAAGCTCCGGCCTCACATTGAGTGAGGTTGCAGCAACAATCAACGGCTTCCTTCAAGAACTGGAGGAAACCGATCCGCGCACATTGCTGAGAACGAAATTCGTGGACGCCGTTGAGCTTGCACGGACCACCCTGGAAGAAAAAATTGATGAGCTTGTCGAGACAATCAAGGATGAACTGAATGAGCAGATCACCAGCGCGATCAGCTATGCGCAGGATGCATTGGCGCAAAGACTGAAGAGCAACGTCGGCGCTGTATCCACAGGGATCTCTGAAACCATTATTGACGATCTGTTTCAACCTTTGCTCGACGAGATCTCAAGCGGACTACCTCCTGCGATGGCCAGCCTTCTTGGCAAAGTGATTGAGCCGCTCAAAGCCACGCTCACCAAAGCCATCAATTCCTACCTCGGTGGAGCCATCGATGATGCCATCCAGCAGGTGGCCGGCACGCTGTCAACAACAATCACCTCCACAACCGATCGGCTCGCCGCAACCATCAGCGCCAAGATTGATGCTGCACTCATCCCTGTTCTCAACCGCATCCAGCTGAAGCTGGATGGTCTCTACAACCGCTTTGATGCCCAGCTGGCTCCTGTCCTGGATGGTCTGGAAAGCTTCGCTGGCCTTCAATTCTCCGACGACTTCCGCACGGTGTCGGGGATGGACGTGGAAGTCACCAAACTGGGGATCGGCGGCGCCGATCTGTTTGTTGGCCTGCCGGGCGTGGATAGCGATGAGATCGGGGATCTCTTTGCGGGAGACAACCTGGGAGAACGCCTACGCGATCTCGGTGCCATCGGCCTCTACGGCTCCAATGTCAATCTCGCCCTCGGCATCTTCAAGCCCCTGGTCAGCGAGCAGCTGCCCACCTTCACGGCGATGAGCCTACAGATCGATGAAGCCGGCTTCACTGATGGTGGCGCAGGCATCCTCGACTTGGATGTCCAAGACATTGTGGTCAACCTGAACCTCGGAGGCGCTCTGGTTCCTGGGGCGAGCGCTCTGCTCAATAACTCCACGATCAACTTCGTCGCGAGCGCGGAAGCCAATCTGCGGGACGATGGAACCTATGCGGATGGCTGGACAGCAGATGGCTATACCATCGAAACTGCGGTGGATACCGGGGACGACACAGTTGAAACCAGTACCACGCTCGGCTTCGAAAGCGAACTGATCAGCGCCAGTGTGGGTGAAGCCAGAGCCCAGATCGCCAACTTCGTCTACCTCAAAGGCAGTCTCGCCTTTGAAATGGGGCGCACCCAGACCGTCGAACTCACCGGCGGCCTCGCGTCAGGTGCGATCGACGCCGCGATTGATGCGGCAGAAGAACTGGGCTTTGGCGGTGATCTGCTGACCACACTGGCCGCCAACGTGACAGGGCCCAAGACCCTGTCGTTCATGACGATCGGAGGTTCTTTGAATGCCTTCGTGGGCATTGTTGGTGATCCCGATGATTTTATCGATAACTTCGATGGCACCAGAGAGAGTCTCGGCGAAGGATCCGTCGGTCTGCTGATCAACAATCTCGATGTTGGCATGGCCTTCATGAGGCCTGAATTGAAGCTGGATCCCTCGAAGTATTTCGCCCTCAAGGGCAGTGCTTCAGGAATCAGCCTTGAAGGAATTGAGGGTGTCACGGTTGATGCCGACAACCTCCTGATTGAGGTCAACCAATCAACGCCAAGCATTTATGGTGTTCCGATCTTCCCCGTCGTTGACTTTGCCGGCACCGACCAGTTCGCCAGCGAAGAAGATGCCTTGTTTGGCGGCGCCGACCGGGTGATCACCCTCGGGGAACTCAAAGCATTCGTCGGCTCTGCATCGATTGCCTCGCTCAGCAGTGATTCACGCGCAGGCAACACTGTCGTCAATCATGAAGACCTCCTCACCTACCTGGATGGCGATCTCGACGGCATGATCAGTCTGGCTGAAGCAGCCCAGCTGCTGGGTGGCGGCGACAATGGCCTTGATCTTGCCACGGCAATCGATCTCGATGAAGACGGCAAGATTGATCCACTGGGCTATGAAGTGAAGACAGGCACGGGTACGGCACCGGTCTACCTGAGCATGGATTCCGCCCTGGTGCGAGCCCAGGGCATGCTGAACCTGGATGTGCTGGGGATTGTCACCCTCAGGGGCAACTTCGCCTTCGAACTCGGTCCCACCCAGGATGTGACCATCCGGGATGTGAACGGCAATCTGGCTCCAGACCCCGTCAATGTCACCACCATGACGGTGGGCGCCTCCGATGTGTTCGGCTTCATCGGTTGGGATGGGCCCTACTTCAATGACGACGGTTCCATCAATCCCAATGCCAGTGGCCTGGCGCTGAACAACCTCAATGTGGGCCTCTTCGTTGGAGTGTCCACGGATCTGAGCAATCCAGCGGCCTATGCAGCGCTTGACTTCTCGCTTGATTCACTGCAGACCGTCGGCGCGCTCAAGCCGATCATTGATTTGGATGTCTATCTCTCCGCCAAGATCAATCTAGGCGTGGGCGTCAACGGGAGTGGTGCCAGCGTCGGCGCGATTGATTTCAAAGAGAGCGCGCGTAATTACTACGAAAACAACAACGACACCTACGGCGACTACTGGTCTGAGCAAGGATTCCTGGTCAACACAGGCAACCCCGATTCGCCCATCGTTCTTGGCTTCGAGGAGTTCCAGATCGATGTGGAGATGGTGGGTTCGCTCACCGTCAAGGCCGGTTCCACCAAGCTGGCCGAAATGCAGGGGGTCTTCTTCCTGGAAGTTGATAACGAAGGCTTTGCCCTTTTCGCCAGCGTGGATGTGCGCGTAGGCCCAGACATCGGCAAGAGCAGCAGCCCCCTTGTAGCCATCAGCGCCCTGGGCGCTGTTGTGATCAACAACCAGGGCTTTGCGGCAGACCTCGATATCGATATCGGTCTGAATCTATCGGTGATCGATCTGGATGTTTCCGCCAGACTGCTGATCAACACAACAGGCGTAACCCAGACAATTACACTGCCTGACACCATCATCAGCAGGCTTGAGGCCAATGAGGATGCCGGCAACATCCTTGCGGGCAACCTGCTCGATCGCCTGGGTGGAAGCAACAACAATCAATACAGTATCGATGGACGCAAGCCCATCATCGTGGGTAGTGACGGCATACCGAAAACCAGCACCATCAGCAAGCTGCTCAACGGTGGTGTTCTCAGCGCATCGGAATATGCCCGGACGCCCTCTCCCTATATCACTGCCGTACTTTCCGGTAGCGTGACCTTTGCCGGCTTTGCCGAGGCGCAGATCACGGGAGGGATTGGGATTGATGCCAACAGCGTTGAGCTATTTGCCGATCTGAGCTTCTCTATCGGCACGCAAGGTATCTCGCTTGATTTCGAAGCCAAGGGTGCCATCTCCATCGATCGCTCCGGCATTGCCCTGACCGCAGCCGTGACGCTCAAAGCTGACGTCACATCAATGCTCAGTCTTGAGGCAGCAGGCTCCTTACTGATCAATACGAAAGGCCCTGTTGATATCTTCAAGCTCAGCATGAAAGGAGATCTCACCATTGCCAAGGTGGTCTCCATTGGTGGTGACTTCAACATTGAAATCGGCGCAGGCGGGGAAGGCACCTGGCGGATCGGGGCCAATCTCTACGGCAACCTCGGTCCGATCAACATCACGGCCGGTGGCTGGATTCAATCCGATGGTCAGTTCAGCATTTCCGTGAGTGGAGGGCTGTACTTCGGCATCCCGGGCTTCTCGATTTCAGGCCAGGTGTTCGGCTCCGTCTCCCTGATCAAGAGTGGCACCAACTATCTCTATTCTGAAGACGATACCTACACGCTCTCCGTCCAGGTTGGAGGACGGGTCAGGCTGGAGATCGTCGGCATCGGCATCGGCGCCTCCGTCACCCTCGGCGGCACTGCAGTCTTTGGCCCGTCCTCGACAACGCTGAGCCTCTACGCGCGGGGTTGTGTTGATCTGTTCTTTGATGAAGTCTGCGGGGGCGGCACCATTGCCAGCATCAGCATTCCTGGAAGCATCTTCCCCACCCCGCCGCCCAGGTTGGCCAAGGTGGAAGGTGGCGTCCTCAATCTCAACGCTGGCGCGCGCAGCACCCAACGTACGGTTGTTAAAAGCGAGATCAACGAGGGCTACCAACTCACTGACCTGGGGGGTGGCCGAGTACTCGTTCAGGCCTTCGGCTACACGGAGTACTACAACGGAGTTTCCAGTGTTGCTGCTGACTTTGGATCCGGAAATGACAGCCTGATCCTGACCCAGGGATTTGGATTGGCGGTCAACGCAAGAGGGGGTGCCGGCAACGATGTGCTGGCCTCCGCCGGCAGCGCTCGTGTCGACTTCGATGGTGAGGGAGACAATGACATCCTCTTCGGGGGCTCGGGAAATGACACCCTGCGTGGCGGATCCGGCAATGATTACCTCGAAGGTGGCGCCGGTGCCGATCGGATCGAAGCCGGCGCAGACAATGACGCTATCTTCGGCGTCATCAACGATCTTCTCGGCGATTCGATCGATGCTGGGGCGGGAACTGACAAGCTCGAAGTCAAGGGAACATCGCGATCCGATCTTCTGCGCTTTGCCGGAAATGGCACCACATTGGAGATCTACAACATCCCAACCGGGCCGCAAAGCAACATGGCAACGGCATCGGGCCTGGAATCCCTGCTCATCGTTCCCGCCGACGGTGCCGACACGGTCCTTCTCGAAGACAGCGTACGAAGTGCCGTCGGCAGATTCGAGGTCAATCTGCGCGAAGACAGTAACAAACAGCTCGCTGACACCGTAAACCTGATCCAGTCAGCCTTCGCCGATCGCGTTGATGTCAATGCCAGCGTTTCTCTGGAGCCCTCCACTGTCCGGCGCCTGACGGATTTCCCTGCTCTAGCCAGCACCAACTTTGTGGACACCACCTCGGCAACCTGGGGGCTGGCGAACGGACCCACAACCAGCCTCTCGATCTCCGGGCAAGGAAGCAACGACGAATTCGTGGTCAGAGGTGGGGATGGCAATGATGTCTTCAACATCAACGCCATCAACATCAATACCCGTATCGAGGGCCAAGCCGATGCGGACACCTTCACAGTGGGCAGCAATGCATCGACGACCAACAGCAATGGGGCGCTGACAGGCATCAAGGCCAACCTGGCCGTTGATGGTGGCAGTCAGCCAGTCGACCTCCTCACGATTGACAAGAGCGGTGACAGCACCAACAACCTCGGCACGATCGCCAGCACGGGTTCTGCCGCAGGTCTCAGCGGCTTCGGCATCGCCGGCGGCAGGCAGATCAGCTTCGCCGCCCTTGGCCAGGTGAACCTCAACCTGGGCAGCGGCGCTGACGACCTCACGATCCAAGGCAGCCATGCCTCGGTGCAGCAGATCAGCATCGATGGCCGTGCGGGCGCCGATCAGTTCAACGTCCGGGCCATCGCCGCCGCCGTCACGATCCAGGGCGGAGAGGGCGTCGATCGCTTCAACGTAGGCAGCAACGCCACCACAAGCACGAACAGCGGAGGCACTTTGAATGCCATCGCCGCCCTGCTCACCCTCCAGGGGGGCGGCGGCACAGGCGAGCGCGACTCACTGCTGGTGGATGAAACCGGAGATGCCACCGCTAACAGCGGTGCGCTCAGCCGCGACAGCATCACTGGACTAGGCATGGGTGGCTCGATCACCTACCTGACCCTCGAAGATCTCACCCTCTCTCTGGGCAGCGGCGGCAACACCTTCACGGTTCAGAGCACCCACTCCGGCACTCCGCGCAAAACCACCTCTCTCTCCAGCGGCAGCACTGGCGATCAGGTCACCATCGTTGACGCTGCTGACGATCTCACCGTCTTCGGCCAGCAGGGTGCCGACACCATCAACCTCCAGGGTGCCGACAGCGGCAGTTCGGTCGTGGTCAACGGAGACGCCGACAACGACACGGTGAACCTTGCGGCCAGCCTTGATCTCACCGCTGGAACGGTCACCGTCAACACCGGCGACGGTGAAGACACCACCAACATCCGCGGCATCGGTGGCACCACCACGGTGAACGCCGGGGCCAACGACGACATCATCAATGTGTTCGCCACCGGCACCGGCGGGACCGGCACAGCGACCCAGCTCACCCTCAGGGGCGATCAGGGTGCCGATGTGGTCAACATCCAGACCCTCAACGACGTCACCCTCGTGCAGGCGGGCAATGATTCGGACACCATCAACGTGGGCAACCAGGCCGCAGGCACCCTCGCCAGCCGCAGCGCGAACGGAGGCGGCAACGTGCAGGGAATCCGGGCCAATCTCACGATCAACGGCGATCTGCCCACCAGCGGCAGCGACCATCTCAACGTGGACAACACCGGTGATAGCGCCGATCGCAGCGGCACCCTCACCTCCACCACGCTCTCAGGCCTCGACATGGGGGGAACGATCACCTACGGAACCATCGAGCACCTGCTGATCAGCCTCGGCAGCGGCAGCGACACGTTCACCATTGAAAGCACCCACAAAACCAGCGATCCTGCGGCGCTCGCCATCGGCTTCCAGAAGGACACCACCCTGCGCAGCGGCGGCGGTGACGACCAGGTGGTGATCAACAGCGCTGACGACCTCCTCGTGGTGGAAGGCCAGGCCGACAACGACACGATCACGGTCAACGGCACCAACAACGGCAGCAACAGCACCTTGCGCGGTGATGGCGGCAATGACACGTTCAACATCCGCGCCATGAACGGAACGGTGCTGGCGGAAGGAGGCACCGGAAGCGATACCACCAATGTGGGAAACCTGGCCCCTGCGCGGCCAACTGCCGATGGCGCCACTGCGCCCACGGGCGTCATCACAGCCATCAATGGCTTGCTCACCGTTGATGGGGGCAACGACGATGCCTCCAGCGATCAACTCAATGTCGACGACTCCGCCGCCGCTAATGCCAAGTCAGCAATCCTGGATCAAATCGACACCAGCAGATTCAGCCTGAGGGGCATGGAGCTGGAGCAGGGCATCAACTACCTCAATCTCGAGACGTTCAACCTCTGGATGGGTGCCGCTGGGGATCACCTGCTCGTCAATGCCACCCACGGCACGACCACCAACGTCTTCAGCGCCGCAGGAGCGGATCAGATCCAGATCAACGACGCCGATGGCCAACTGACGATCTACGCCGAAGCCGGCGACGACGTCATCGGTGTGCGCGGAACTGGCTTGGGCAGCACGGTCACGATCTACGGCCAGGCCGGCAGTGATCAGATTCACATCAGCGATTACGGCAAAACCGATAACAACAAGCTGGATCTTGCCACTGCCACCCTGCTGCCCGCTGCCTATCCAGGCGGTCTGCAGGGGCCAGGCATCGGTGGCATCGCCACCCCGGTGGCCTCCAGGATCGGCCAGGTGGATGGGGTGCAGGGCTTGGTGGTGATCGATGGTGGAGCCGCCGCGAACGAGAGCGACGTGCTCTTGATCGACGATTCCGGCAACACCACCGCCAAAGCCGCCACCCTCACCAGCAACAGCCTGCGCGGCCTGGGCCTCGGCGCAGGACTTGACTACACCCATCTCGAAAGCCTCAAGCTCTCGATGGGCACCGGGGCCGATGTGCTGTTGATCGACAGCACCCACCAAGCCAGCACTGAGGTGTTTGGCGGCGATGGCACAGAAGCCACCAACCGCCGGGATGACACGATCGCGATCAACACAATCGGCGGTCTCACCACCATCCACGGCCAGGCCGGCAACGACGTGGTGGAAGTCAATGTGCAGGGGGATCCGAGCGGAGGCATCTTCACGCGCACCAACAGCAATGGCCTGGCGGCCCTGCTCAATCTGCACGGTGAATCGGGTTCCGACCTCACCACCGTGAACCTGGCCGGCACGGGCAGCGCCCTGGTGAATGTGTTTGACAACGGCGCACCCGACAGCGGCGTCGACGCGCTGATCATCAACGGCACCGAAGAGGCCGACACCTTCCTGGGGCGCCAGAACTTCGTGGCCCTCCTCAATGGCTTGACCAGCCAGGGCTTCACCAACGCCGAACGGGTCAACTACGACAAGAACATCAACGCCCGCCTACGGATCAATGGCCTGGGCGGTGACGACAAGATCGTGATGGATGACAACAGCTCGATCACCACCCTCGATGGCGGCGAAGGAGCAGACACCTTCCAGATCGGCCAGATCTTCGGCACCCTTAGGGATGCCAGGGCCGGGGTTCAACCGGGAGACAGTTTTGATGTCACCCCCGTGATCATCGGTCTGATCCGCGATCCCGAAACAAACGAGATCATCTTCAATCCCGTCGGCTTTGACCCCGTCACCGACGTGCTATCTGCAGAAACGAGGCAGAAAATCATTGACGCCATTGCGGCCAGTGGAGATCAACCCCTACAAGGCATCGCCTACGTCAGCAGGGGTGTCAGCTATGCCACCACCATCTTTGGCGGAGACGGCAACGACACCTTCAACGTCTATCGCAATGAAGGCACTCTTCGCATGGAGGGTGAAGACGACAACGACACCTTTGTGATTCGTGCCTTCGTTACCATCGATACAACGGACAAGCAAGGCGAGAGCGAAGTCAAGGGCGGTGATGGCGAAGACTCCATCACCTATGCCATTAATGCCCCCGTGAACATTGATGGCGGAGCGGGCTTCGATACCGTCGTCGTGCTTGGCACCCCCTTCAATGACAGCTTTGTTGTCACCCGCGATGGCATCTTCGGTGCCGGCCTCAATGTGCGCTTCGAGAACATTGAGCAAGCTGAGCTCGATGCCCTCGAGGGCGATGACAAGATCTTCATCCTCAGCACCAATGAAGATGTGGTCACCAAGATCATCGGCGGCCTGGGTAGCGATCAGATTCAGGTCATGGGCGATGTGACCGCCCCAATCGTGAGTGCCGAACTTCAGGCGATTTCGGGCCTGATCACCCACACCTTCAGCAGCACGGATTCCAGCTACGCCACCGTGGGCGCCCCCGGCGTAGACACCCTGGTGAGCACCCCCTCCACCGGGGCTCTGGTGTCAATCGAGCAGGCCACCCAACCGCTGCTGGTGAGCGAAGCCGGCCTGCTCTCCGGCTACAGCATCCGCCTGCTGGAGAAGCCCAAGGCCGGGGAACCCGTCTATCTCACGGTGTCCGCAGGCCCCACCAGCACAGCCGATCAGGCCATTGGTGGCCGCAGCCTCCTGCTGCGCCGCAAGGGTGTGGGCACATTCACCAGCGCCCTTGTGCTCAGCTTCGATGACGACAACTGGAATCAGGCCGTCGAGCTTGAAATCCAGGCCGAAAACGACAGCGCCCCTGAAGGCGAGCGCATTGCCCTGATCAGCCACAGCATCATCAGCCTGGATCAGCGCTTTGACGGCCTGGCTCTCAAGGACGTCTACATCAAAATCATCGACAACGACAAGGCCGGGCTCGACATTCGCCCGCTCGATGCCGACCACTCCGGCTTCAGCGGCACCACCACCGAGGTGCTGGAAGGAGCCAATGGATTCACGGATCAATACTCCGTCAGCCTCACCGCAGCCCCGAAAGTTGGAGAAACCGTCACGGTGACCCTGAACAACGGCATCTTCACGTCAACGAACACCAACACCCTGATCTTCACAAGCGCTGACTGGGATACGGCCCAGACCGTCACGGTCTCAGGCGTGGAGAACAGTAAGCAGGATGGCAAGAAAGCCACCAAGATCAAGCACACCCTCTCCTCAGTGACGGGAGATGGCAGTGACGCTGGCAACTACGCCAACATCGCCGCCTCCTTTGATCTCGATGTCACGGTCTACGACGACGACGTGGCTCAGCTCATCGTTCAGGAAAGCGACGGCTTCACCGCCGTCAACACAGGCACGAATGGTGGTGATGCCTACCGGGTACGGCTCACCAAGCTGCCTACGCAGACCGTGAATCTAAAGGTGGAGACCGATACCACCACGATCATCCAAGGCGCAGTTGCAGACCCCTACAGCACAACGATCAGCTTTGACTCCAGCACCTACAAGCAGTGGAGCATGGTCGGCATTAACGCCAATCCCACACTCTCGCTATCGGCGGAAGCGCGCAGCCTCAAGAAATTTGCCACCCGTGACCAAAATCTCGACCAGATTCAGGGCGCCTTGGTCATCGAGGGTGGTCGATCGGACATCGACCGCAGCTTCGCCGCGCCAGTTCTGCTCCCGGGAGAAACAAATGTTCCAAGCAAAGTCGAGCTGCTCAACACCAATGAATGGGATGACATCGATTCACTCACCATCTTCCACACCGACAACAGCGATGCTGATACCGGCAAGCTGAGCTACCGCACCCAGACTGATCAATCACAGAACCTCTCCAACCCTGGGCTCGCCTTGACAGGCCTGGGGATGGGAGACGACATCCGGGTGAATGAAGGCACGGATGAAAATCCAGTTTGGCGTTACTACGGCGGCGGCATCACATTCAACGGCTTTGAAACCACCGACATCCTTCTCGGCAAGGGGAATGAAACCCTGATCGTGGAGACCACGGCTGATCGGGACGAGGCCACTCGCGATGAAGTCAACACCGATTTGTTGAACGATCCACGCTCGATCATGGCGATCCATGGCGGCGGTGGCGACGACACCATCACCATCAACGACCGCGGTGAAGGTGCACTGATTGTCTATGGAGACAGCTCCCAAGATCGCCTGCGCTACAACAATTCCACGGGTGCGGCGTCTGCCAGTGGCACCAGCTTCAACAACCCAGGTAACGACCGGATCGATGCCTCAGCCATGCAAGCCAAGGCTGATGGCTACGTGGGGCTCGTAATCGATGGTGGCGAAGGCAACGACAACATCAAAGGCAGCCAGGGAGCCGACCAACTCACGGGCAATTCCGGTGACGATGGGGTGGACGGCCAAGCCGGCGACGACCACATCTATGGCGATGCTGCCTTCAATCTGAACCTGAGACTGTTCGCCGAAGATCAACAACCCAACCGCAAAGTCCAAAACTATGGGCTCAGCAATGATGCGGCCATGTTCACGGTGCTCACCAGCCCAGAGCCTGGTTCTGACAACCTCTTGGGCGGAGATGGCCAAGACGTGATCCTGGCCGACCAGGGCATCCTCACCCTGGCGGCGGGCGTCCGCCGCATCAATACCACCGCGGAGGTGGAGCGCATCGAAACCAGCGTGGAAGGCAAAGGTGGCAGCGACACCATCAATGGCGGCGGTGGTGACGACATCGCCCTGGGGGGCTTTGGCGCCGACACGATTGCGCTCGGAGCTGGCAATGACATCGCCCTCGGCGACAACGGCGAGCTGATCTACGACCTGGCCAACCAACAGGATCCGGCCACACTCAAAGCCGTGCGCACGACATATGTGTACAAGGGTGGCGACGATGTCATCACTGGCAACGCCGGCGATGACATCTTGATCGGCGGATTCGGCAACGACCAGCTGTTCGGCGGCAATGGTTCAGCCGGCGCTGCGCTTAGCGGCAGCTTCATCGATGCAGACCTGTTGATTGGCGACAACGCTGAACTTCTCGACGTTCAGACGCTGTCAACCCTGCGGGCCGCGTCAATCACAACCACCGACGTTGCAAACGAGACCGGCGGTGACGACATCATCGAAGGCAACGAAGATGACGACATCATCCTTGGCGGCGTTGGTCATGATGTGATCGACGGCAACGCCGGTCGCGACCACATCCTGGGCGACCAAGGTGTGCTCACCAGCCGCGCGGCGGGCGTGAGCACCAACCCACGCTTCCGCAGCCTGGCGGGCAGCCAGCTCTACGAAACAACGGGCCCATCAGCTGGTCAGTCCGTGCTGACGCTGACCGAGTATTCCGGTCCGAGCGGCGACGTTCCGAAGTGGAGCAACTGGACCACGACGATTGGTGATGGCCAAGGTGGCCTGTTCGGCAACGACTACATCGCCGGCGGCGCCGGCAACGACCAGATCTTCGGCCAGAGCGGCGACGACAGGATCCAGGGCGACGGCTCCATCGCCAGCCGGGTGGCGGGCAGCGGAGTCGACTACCAGCGCGATGCAGCGGGCCTTGTCTCAGTCAACGTGGCGTCGTTCGAGGCTGCCAGCGACGGTGATGACTACATCGAAGGCAATGCCGGCAACGATCTGATCTACGGCAACCTCGGCCAAGACGACATCATCGGCGGGAGTTCCAACCTGTTCGGTCTGAGCGCGAGCAGCCAGCGCACCGACGGCGCCGACCGCCTCTTTGGCGGTGCCGGCACCGACACAGCCCGCAATGACCTCGGCGACCACACCGTTAACAACGGTCACGCCCTCGATGCCGACGCCATCGTCGGCGACAACGGAACCATCTTCCGAATCGTCGGTGCCGGCGGCACGGCCAACGCCGCACAGACGCTCAACTTCAACTACGACGACTACAACTCAGCTACCGGTTCGGCCAACAAAATCGTCGTGCGCTCGATCCAGCTGCTCGACTACACGCCAGGCGGCTCAGATTTCAATGCAGAAACATCCAATGACCTCGGTGCGGCCGACGAACTGCATGGCGAATCCGGTGACGACTTCCTCTATGCCGGCAAGGGCAACGATGTGATCTTCGGCGAAGGCCAGGATGATGACATCGTTGGCGGCTACGGCAACGACTGGATCAGCGGCGGCACGGGCGACGACGGCGTGATCGGTGACGACGGGCGCCTCTTCACCAGCCGCAACGGCAAACCTGAGCCCTTGAATGGGGTGATGGTGGCGGTGACACCAGCCGTGATCGCTACCGGCGGCAACATGCAGCAGGCAACGATCAACATTGCCGGCCAACTCAAGAAGGCCGTCGACCTGAGCCCGTTCAGTCAGGACCCAAACTGGAAGGCAACGGCTGATGAATTCGCGCTACCAAACGCCGGTGGCGTGGGCCAATCACGGCACACCAGCGACGACATCATCTTCGGTGGCTGGGGCAATGATTTTCTGCACGGCGGTTCGGGCGATGACGCCATCAGTGGCGCGGAAGCACTGCAGCTGGCCTGGACCCAGCTCTACGGCATGGATGGCAAGACGGTGGGCGCACCGATCCGCATCGACTACGAACGCCCCTTCAACCCCGGTGATGCGCTTTCGTTTAACCCCAGCGACCTCAACGGCACGAAGGCCAGTGCCCTGCGGGCGGGCGAATTCGCTCTCTACGACGAGTACAACCCCTTGGCGAAGATTTCAGTCAATGGCGGCGAGTTCTTCCTGAACTTCGCCGCCAATGAGGGACCGAAGTCGACCCTGGATGCAGCCCGCCAAACCGATGGCGACGACAAGATCTTTGGCGATCTGGGCAACGATTGGCTGATCGGTGGCAGTGGTCGCGACAATCTCTACGGAGGCTGGGGCAACGACCTGCTCAATGTCGACGACGACCTGGCCACAATTACACCCGACACCAGCGCGAGTTACGAAGACCGTGCCTTCGGCGGCGCTGGCCGCGATGTGATGATCGCTAACACCGGTGGCGATCGACTGATCGACTGGACGGGGGAATACAACAGCTACCTGGTGCCGTTCTCGCCCTATGGGGCCGCCACGATCAGCCGCAGCCTGCAGCCGAGACTGATTGACTTCCTGTACGCGCTCTCACGCAGTGACGGCGCAGACTTCACCCGCGCCACCGACAACCCCGGCGGCGACCCAGCTCGCAACGGCGAACCCTGGGGCGAACTGGGTCTGGTGCTGCAGAAGGATGCTGCCTGGGGCGACCAGCACGGTGGGCCCGCCGATCCGCAGCCAGGCAACAGCGGCGGTGCGCGCGACGTGCTGCGCACGGCCAACTTCAACAGCACGGCCTCACAGGGCTTCACGCCTCAAGTCGGTACCTTCGCGGTCGTGAACAACCGCTACGAGGTGGCACCCGCCACAGCTTTTGGCGATGCCATCAGCCTGTTCAACCAGTCTGATGTCGAGATTCCGGGCGTCTTTGAGATGCAGGCAACCATCAATGCACTCAAGCCCACGGGCGGCAACAAGGCCAATGCCTACTTGATCTTTGACTGGCAGAGCAACGACAACTTCAAGTTCGCCGGCATCAACATCTCAACCAACAAGCTCGAAATCGGGCATTACTCAGCGGGCACCTGGTTCGTAGACAACCAGACCAATGCCCAATTGAAGGCAGGCACTGACTACGTGGTGCTGCTGTCCGTCAGCGGCACGGCCGTCAAGCTCACACAGGGCATCACCTCGGTCAGCTACACCTTTGCCGCCCGCATCGATTCGTTCGGCCTGCGGCACAGCATCAACGACGGCGTGGTTGGCATCGCCTCGACGGGTGGCACCAAGGCACAGATCGATGACGTCGTCGTGCAGTCGCCGCCGAAGACGATCACACTCGATAAGACTGTCGACTTCAGCAGCACCAGCCCAGCCAGCCAACTGTTCACCCAGCCCAAGAACACCACCGGAGCCTGGGCCACAAGCAGCGGGCGCTTCAACGGCACGGCCGCTAGCGCCGCTGCGCCGGCCGTCAACCTGATCGGTACCTTGATCACTCCGGGGTCGCTGCTGGACATCACCACGACCTTGAAGACAGGCGGCCAGGGTGGAATCGTCTTCGATTACCACGGACCGACGTACTACAAGTTCGTCACCCTCTCCGCAGACACCAATCAGCTCCTGATCGGCTACGTCAAGAACGGAACCACGGTCATCGTCCGCAGCGTCTCCATCTCGGTTTCGGCAAGCAAGGATTACAACCTCGGTGTCTCCCTACGGGGCAACGTGGTCAATGCGTCGATCAATGGCGCCGTGGTGGCGAGCACAATCTTCAACGAAACGCTCACTGACGGCGGCTATGGCCTGATCAGCCTCAAAGGCGCGACGTCCGCTCAGACCTCATTCGACCTGGTTCGCCTCAAAACTGACGATGCCGCCTATGGCCAACCCGCGGCGGGCCTGGTGGCGGCCAGCGCCGCACCGGCATCCGTGGCCACCGCCACGGCCCGCCTTACGCAGCCAACGCAGGCGGACCTTGATGGTCTCGTGGCCGAAGCCAAGCGGCGCATCGCGCTGATGGGGCTCGATGCGGCTGCCTTGGCACGCCTAGAGACGGTGACCGTGCAACTGGATGACCTGGAGGGCCTCTCGCTCGGAGCCGAACAGGGCAATGTCATCAAGATTGACTGGAACGCCGCCGGATTTGGTTGGTTCGTCGACGCCACTCCCACCAACGACCAGGAGTTCCGTTTCATCGACGGCATTCTCCAGGCAACGTCAGGCGCCGCCACGGGTCACATGGATCTGCTCAGCGTCATCAGCCATGAACTTGGCCACTACGCGGGGCTGGAGCATGCCGAGTCGGGCTTCATGGCCATGTCTCTCGAAGCCGGCGTCAGAACGGTCATGGGCTCTCCTGTGCTGGCTCCAGGACCCGGCACAAGCTCCGCCTTGACTCCATCGCCAACCATGGATCAATCGGTGAGTCGTGCGGTCGCTGGAGCCGAATGGTCGATGACACTTGCTCCACCCCCAAAAAAGGGATCAAGCTTGGAGATCGGGCCCTGGGTTGCACCGGCAGTCCCACTGAAAGGATCGCCCGCGAGCGCCATTGATACGGCGATCCAGCCCCTGAACATCCCGATCCAACCTCTCGACAGCAAGCCTGCAGCGGAGGCCCTCTCTGGCATCCCAAGGAAACGCTCGAGCAGCAACTCCAGTGGATTGTTCGAGATCCTCTCAAAAGGAGCGGGAGCGCTCCAAAAGGCCAAGCAAGCCCTCAACAAAATGCTGACTGATTAGAAATTTTTACGCATCCTTGCGGGGACCTGTGCACTTCAATCAAACCAACTTCCCCAAACGGGTTACCAGCTCTTGTCGCGTTAGACGCGGCACGATCGCGCCCAAATCAGTTACCCTTGGCAATTAAATCCAGACTCCTATATCGCTGTCAGCCAAGCAGCTTTCCTATCCGTCAGCGAGACAAGCCTGAGCCCAGAAACTCCGTACACTCCTCCCATGCAGCGGATGCTTGAGCACAGCTTGATGGCCGCATGCATCATGCCCGACTTCAACTCTGCTCGCTCATCAAGGTCAGGTCAGACAACACAACGGATCAAAAATCCAGGCCAAGCTCCCTGCGACCACGCCGGGTTAAGATGATTAAGTTAAAGAGATTTTTATGGCCACCCAGCTCCTCTTCTACAACGAAATCATTCCCCTGTCGGCCGAACGCCACAAGGACTGGCACATCAGCCCGGTGAAGGACTATTCCTTCACCGAGTCGACCAACGCTGTGCCGCTGATGGCCATTGAGTTTCTCAATGCTGCTGGCGACTACCCGATCGTCTTTGTCGGCGAGGACGAAGTCATGCCTGTGATACTGCTCGGCATGCAGCAATCAGAAAATCTATACTTGTCTCCCGAGGGAAACTGGGAGGGCAAGTATGTCCCCGCCTTCATTCGCCGCTACCCCTTCGTCTTGTCCCAAGCGGACGATCAAGAGAAAGCCTATCTTTGCATTGATGAAAGCTACCCCGGATTCAACCAAAGCCAAGAGGGCATTGCCCTGATCGGTGACGACGGCAAAGCAAGCGAATACATCGACGGTATCTTGCGCTTCTTAAGTCAGTTTCAAGCTGAGTACCAGCGCACCAAAGTCATCTGCAAAAAACTGAAGGAGCTCAACTTGCTTGAACCCAAGCAGGCTGAAGCCAAGCTCCCCAATGGTCAGACGAAAGCCATCAACGGCTTCTACACCGTCGAGCGCTCGAGGGTGCTGACCCTCTCCTCAGAGGCCCTGCTGGAATTGGTGCGCTCTGGGGTTTACGAGATGATCTGTCATCACCTTGCCTCCCTGCGTAATTTCAACACGCTCGGCAACCTGGGCGGGGCCCAATCGACCACTTCTGATCAGCTTCTGCCTGTTTAATTCCCGTATCCCGCTCCATGCGCCGATGGCCATCTGACGATGCAATCGGTCAGCTCGCCATCGGCCGATCAAGCCAATCCAGCCAACTGGGCAAGGCCTGGCCTTGGAAGGATTGAGCATGCCCCATGGGAGCGACTAACAAACAGCCATCATTCACACCAAGAGCTTCATACTCGTGCAATGCCGGCAGTCATAATGCTCTCAAAGCAACGACGGATTCCCTGATTTCTAGCACTTTGGGCCGCGATTGGTATCGAATTACAGGCGCTGCACGCACCCCTAACGACAAGTCAATCCTCAATCCACCGCTAGTAAATTACAATTCACAGTAAGCACTTGAAGCTAAATAGCATATAAAAGTCATCTACAATCTGGCCCTCATGTACAAGACGCCCATGGCGAATGACTGGGCCTTACCGAAGCAGACCGAGCACGTCCAAGAACTCATCAAGGTTGGAACCATAAATCCCCATGGAATCCTATAGCTCGCCAACCAAACAGAAGCCTGGAGTAAAAATATTGAACTCGATTGCCGCGAAGCAACAGGATAGTACGTCGGAAGATACTTAATGGATATAAATCCCCGGGGAAAGTTCTGCAAAATGGCATGAATTTGGGGCTCTGTCTATTTCAGGGAATGCGCTGACCACCTACCCACGAGACTCGGCCGGCTTCGTTCTCGATCGAATCCAAAGCCAATCTCCCATAACCTGAGAGGGAAGCAATACAGTTTCAAGCTACTTCGCTAGACTCAATGTCTACACGACACCAGGGCTCCAGGCTGAAAGCCATATCAACACAATCACGCAATATTTTTCGCAAAGTAGTCAAAGACAGCGGTCGGTGCCGCTCAGCGACCCATGCGAATAATTGCTAAATGGGCACGCGTTCAGCGATGCCCCGATTGATCATCCCTTGGGCACCGTGATGGCCATCGTCCCCATGGGCCCAATCATGTAGGGAAGATGAGCGGAGCGCGCCTGCCCATAACCTCCACGACTTCGATAACGCTTTTCTCTCTTCAGCGAACTGCTCGCGAAAGCATTCCACCATCTAAACGCATGGCTTTTCTCGAAAAGCTTGATTGCTGCTGATGCCTTGGCTCCATGGCTTTGTTTGGGATTATCGTCTGGGGAGCAAACTTTATCCCTTCAATACTGAATCCCCACGCGCATTGATCTCGAAAAGCATCGATCGTGCCGATCTGGACGTTCAGGTCTCCACCCTGCTGGCAACCGTGGCGATGCTCCTGTTCTGCGCCTCGTCCAGTCACCAAGCCAAGTCTCTCTCGACCACTCCACACCAACATCCCCGGACCAACCACAGCCGCGACCGGATCGCCGGCCTGAACTCAACCGGGGCAACGCTGCTAGGTTCGCGCCACCGCAGGCGTCAGCGGGCGCCCCACACCCCCATGGCCCTTCCCCCCCTGTCCCTGCTGCGCCGGTGTGCGGGAGCCCTGGGCGGCAGCTCCCTGGCGGCGGCGGTGGCCTTCGGGGCCAGTTCTCTACCCGCCGCTGCCGAGCAGGGTGGCGGGGTGAACGTCACCAGCTACGGCCACAGTGCCCTGCTGATCCAGGGGGGTGGCGCCACGGTGCTGATCAACCCCTTCAAGGCGGTGGCCTGCGCCGCCGGGCTGGCGGAACCACGCGTGCGCGCCGATGTGATCCTGGCCAGCAGCCGCCTGCTGGATGAGGGGGCGCCGGTGGCCAGCGGCAAGTTCCTGGTCAGCCCTGGCTCCTACAAGGTGGGGGGTCTGCGGATCGAGGGTGTTTCCTCGCCCCACGACCGCTTCGATGGCCGCCGCTTTGGCGCCTCCACCCTCTGGCGCTGGAAGCAGGGGGGCCTGGAGATCGCCCACATCGGCGGCACCGCCGCCCCACTCAGGCCCGAAGACAAGGTGCTCCTGGGCCGCCCCGACCTGCTGATCATCGGCGTCGGCGGCGGAGCGAAGGTGTACGACGGCGCCGAGGCGGCGGCGGTGGTCAAGGAGTTGCAACCGCGCCGGGTGATCCCCGTGCAGTACGTGAGCGGCAAGACCCCGGCCGACTGCGACCAGGGCAGTGTCGAGCCCTTCCTGCAGGCCCTGGCGGGCACGCCCGTGAAGCGCGTCGGCCGCTCGGTGAGCCTACCGGGCAAGCTCAGCGACGCCACCCAGGTGCTGGTGCTGCGCTGAGCCCATCGATCGCGGCATAGGCCGCCCAGAAGCGCTGCATCTGCTCAAGGGTGCCGAGGCTCACCCGCAGGGAGCCATCAATGAGGGGCTTGCCCGCCATCGAGCGCACCAGGATGCCGGCCTGGCGCAGCCGCTCCTCCACCCGGGCCGCTGGGGCCGTGGGCCAGATCAACAGGTAGTTGCCGCCGTCGGCGTGGTGCCGCACCCCGACCCGATTCAGTTGCTGCACCAACCAATCGCGGGCCCGCAGCACCTCGGCCACGTAGGCGTCCACGTAGGCCGAATCCGCCAGGGCCGCCCGGGCGGCGGTGACCGCAAAGCTGTTGATGTCGTAGGGGCCTGTGACGCGGCTGACCCGATCCACCACCCCGGCGGCTCCGATCGCGAAACCGATGCGCAACCCGGCCAGACCAGCGGTTTTGGCCAGGGAGCGCAGCACCAGCAGATTGGGCACTGCCGCGAAGGGATCACCGCCAACACCTGCCGCCCGCAGCAGCGGCGGCAGCACGCTGTCACCGGTGAAGGCCTCATAGAGCTCATCCACCACCACCAGGGTGCCCGGCGCTGAGCGCGCCAGCTCCAGGATCCGCTCCGGCGCCAATCGGGTGCCGGTGGGGTTGTTGGGGTTGCAGATCAGCAGCAGCCGGGGCCCGGCCGCCAGGGCCAGCTGGATCGCCTCCAGGGGGAAGGTGAAGGCGGGTCCCTCGTAGGGGATCGCCTCGATCGCCATGCCCTGCATGCGGGCGCAGGGGCTGTAATAGCCGAAGGTGGGGCTGGTGGTGAGCAGTGTGTCGCCCGGGGCGCCGTAGGCGTGAAACAGGGCGTGGATGGCGGCGTCAGCGCCGTTGAACAGGCCCACCTGGGCGGGCATGAGGCCTCCCGCTGGCGACGGCTCCGCCGGCAACCCAGCTTCTGAGTTCAGCGAAGCCACCACCGCCTCCCGCAGGCCGTCGTACTCCGGGTAGATGGCGTAGTGATCGGCGGGGATGGCGCGGATCGCCTCCACCACCGCCGGGCTGGGGCCCACCGTGTTCTCGTTGAAATCCAGCCGCAGCAACCCCCGGCGCCCCTCCAGCGGGGCGCTGTAGGCCGTGAGCGATTCCACCTCGGGGCGCGCGTTCACCATCACATCCGATCGAGGGTAGGGATGCCCAGCAGGCCGAGGCCCAGTCTGAGCGTGTCGGCGGTGAGGCGGCAGAGGGCCAGGCGCGAGCTGCGGGCGGGCCCATCGGCCTTGAGCACAGGCACCTGGTCGTAGAAGCGGTTGAAGATCTGCGAGAGCTCAAACAGGTAGGCGCAGAGTCGGTTCGGCAGCAGCTCCTCCTCCACCTCCGCGATCACGGCATCGAACTGCAGCAGCTGGCGGGCCAGGGCCCATTCCTGGGGCTGATCGAACACCAGAGGTTCCAACGCCGCGGCCTCCAGGGCGCCACCCTTGCGGGCGATGCCCTGGATGCGCACAAAGGCGTAGAGCAGGTAGGGGGCCGTGTTGCCCTGGAGGGCCAGCATGCGATCGAAGCTGAACTGGTAGTTGGTGCCGCGGTTGGTGCTCAGGTCGGCGTACTTCACCGCCGCATGGCCCACGGTGGTGGCCCCATGGGCGATGAAGGCCTCGTCCTCGCTGCGGCCCTCCTCCGCCAGACGCCGGCGCAGGTCGGCCTCAGCACGCTCCACCGCCTCATCCAGGAGGTCCTTGAGCCGCACGGTGTCACCGGAGCGGGTCTTGAGTTTCTTGCCGTCCTCGCCCTGCACCAGCCCGAAGGGCACGTGCTCCAGCCGGCCACCTTCAGGGATCCAGCCGGCCCGACCCGCCACCTGGAACACGGCGGCGAAGTGGCTGGCCTGGCCCGCATCGGTCACGTAGATCACCCGGCCGGCGCCATCGCCCTCTGGGGGAGCGGCGAAGCGGTAGCGAATCGCCGCCAGGTCGGTGGTGGCGTAGTTGAAGCCGCCATCGCTCTTGCGCACGATCAGGGGCAACGGACCGCCGTCCTTGCCCTTCACCCCTTCGAGGAACACGCAACCGGCGCCGTCGTCGATCACCAGCAACCCGGTGGCCTCCAGATCGGCCACCACAGCCGCCAGATAGGGGTTGTAGAACGATTCGCCGCGCTCGCTCAACTGGATGTCGAGGCGGTCGTAGATCTGCTGGAACTCTCGCCGCGACTGCTCGCACAGCAGTCCCCAGGCCTTGAGCGACACCGCATCGCCCCCCTGCAACTTCACCACCTCCTCGCGGGCGGTGGTCTGGAAGGCCGGGTCGTCGTCGAAGCGCGCCTTGGCCTCGCGGTAAAAGGTCACCAGATCCCCCAGGTCGACCGCATCAGCGGTGATGAGCGTTTCGGGGGCCACCTGCTTGAGGTGGGTGATCAACATGCCGAACTGGGTGCCCCAGTCGCCCACGTGGTTGAGGCGGAGCACCGGATGGCCGCGAAACTCCAGCACCCGGGCCAGGGCATCACCGATGATCGTGGAGCGCAGGTGCCCCACGTGCATCTCCTTGGCGATGTTGGGGCTGGAGAAATCAACGATCACCGGCGCCAGGGCTGCCCCCTGCGGAGCCTGGGCCCGCCCCACGCCCAGCCGGGGATCCCCCAGCCGCGCCGCCAGCTCCGCCGCCAGCCGCTCGGGCCGCAGGGTGAGGTTGATGAAGCCGGGGCCGGCGATCTCGGGCTCTTGGCAGAGCTCGGTGAAGGCGGCATCGGCCTTCAACTGCTCAACGATGGCCGTGGCAATGGCACGGGGGCTCTGGCCCAGGCCCTTGGCCAGGGCAAGGGCCCCATTGGCCTGGAAATCGCCGAATTCAGGCTTGCTGGCGGGGGCCAACTGGGGGTCCAGGAGATTCCCCGCCGCCGCCGCCCTCTCCGCCGCCTCGGGATAGGCCCGCTCGATCGCCTCCTGCAGCTGGTGGGTCAGCGTCTGGGCGATGCGCAGCATGGAGGGAGGGAGCCGAAGCGGCCTGGGGCGTTGCCTGCGATCATCCCGCGCCGCCCTCAGACAGCCCGCTCAGGCGGTCGGGGGGGCGCTGCAGTCGTGTTGGAGGCGGCTGATCACCTGAGCCTCCACGGCGAAGTCCTGCAGCAGGCTGACGCAGGCCTTCACCCGTTCCGCGACGGGAAGGTCACGCACTTGCTCGAGAATCTGCTCGCCAATGGGTCCTACGGCCTTGAGCAGGGCTTGCCTCAGGACGGCATCGTCGGGTCCTCCTGGTGGCTCCACTTCAACTTGAGGAGTGATCGGCCCATTGACGTCAACGACTTCAGTTGTGGGACGCGAGGCCAGGGGGGTTGGGACGGGGGCCTGCCGTTCTCTGAGCTGACGCGCCACTTCCAGCAATTCTTGAATGGCCTCATCCTGGAGGTGGTTGCCTGACAGGGTGGCAGAGACAGTCTGATCACCAAGCATCAATTTGGCGATGAGTTCCGGTGTGAGCAGCAGATCGGCGACAGGCCCAATCGAACGGCGCAGAACGGACAGCAAAATTTCCCTCTCTCGCTCGCAAACGCCAGCAACAGATTCCGCAGAAACCGTTGCGGTTGGTGCTGTTGGTGCAGGCACCGGGCGAATGGAAGCGGCAGCCAAAGCCGGCTCAATGTCCTCGGCACGCATGCCGCAGTCCTCCAGCTTGGTGCGCAGGGTCGCCTCACGTGAAAACGGAATGACCGAGGGCCAGCTGTCCAGGAGCAACTGAACGACCGGTCCGTAGGTCCTGGCAAGAGCGGCCACCAGCCTGGATTTCTCGATCACACCCTGTTGAGCTGAATCGGCAGCCTCGATCACAACCTGCTGCGGTGGATGGGCAGGCTCAATCAGTGCGGATTGCGGTCGGTCGAGACGTTGCAGGGCATCGGCCGCGGAGTGGATGCGGCGCCCAGGTGACTCCTCAAGCAGCGGCGAAAGCCATGCCATCACTTCCGGGTCGAGATCGCCGCAGTTCCAGCCGCCGATATCCTGGTCGTACAGCTCTCCCGGCGGCCGGCCGCTGTAAAGAGCCAGTGCGGTCACACCGAGTCCGTAAAGATCAACTCCTGCCCAGATCCGCCCGAAACGGATCAGCTCTGGTGGGCTGAAGAACGAACGAGAAGTGACGCCTGCGGCTTGTGCTTGTTCGGTCTCCCCAGAAGGGAATGATTCTGGAGTGGGGAGGATGAAGGAGGAACTCCCCGCCCTGGACTTGATCAGCGAGAAATCCACCACGAACAGCTGCCCCGAGTCCGCGTCTGGGATCAGGTTGGCGGGGTGGAGATCACCGTGCAGGATCCCGGCCGAGTGGGTGACTTCCAGAACTTCCAGAACCTGACGCAGCAGTTCAGAAAGACGCTGCTTCTTGCGCAGGTAGTCGAACGACCCATCCAGGGAGGGACCGGGAATCCATTCCTGCAAAAGGCAGTACTGGCCAGCACGAATGAAGCCGTCGAGTGAGCGGGGGATGCGGGGATGGCGCAACCGATCCAGGCAGGCGGCTTCCAATTCCATGGCGGCCAGCTGTTCCCGATCTCCAGGGAACAACTTGAGCACCGCATGCCGGTCCCTATTCGGATCCTTGACCAGATAGGTGCGGCTTCCGGGTGACCGCCCCAGGGAACGCTCCAGGTGGTAAGGAGAACCAGCCAGCACATTCTCAATGGTGTTCCCATCACGAGGCGCGACAGCCCGATCGCTGAGAAGCTGCTTCTCGGCGATGGAATAACACATCACCGGAGCAGGCAGGCCCGCCAGCGGGACCAGCCCCATCGACCGTGCCCGTTGACGGAACTCGCTGTCCACCATTTCATAGGTGGACTGCAAGAAAGCGACTCCGTTGGGCGGGGCGATCGTCTGAAGCCTGGAGGCCAGGTGCACTCCCTGGCCGATGATGTCATCGCCATTGGCATAGATCTCGCCCACGTGGATGCCGAAGCGGTGCTGCAAAGAATGCCCTCCTCGCTGGCCTACGAGTTGCTCTACGGCGTCTTGGACGAACTCGAGCGCCTGGGTGGGGGCATCGAACGTGGCCAGCACCCCATCGCCGAGCGACTTGACCAGATTGCCCCCATGGCTCTGGATGGCATCTTTGATCAAAGAGAGATCGGTCTTGATGTGCTGAACGGCAATCAGTTCATCGGCAAAGATCCGCTCCGAGGAGTCAACAACGTCGCTGAACAGGACGACCTTGAGCTGCCTGTCACTGCCGATGCTCATCGCCGAGCTCCGATCGGTCCGAAGACACGGTAGGGCTTGCCTTCTTCAGGAAGCTGCCACGACTCCACGTGGGTGACGATGGCGCGAAGTTCCTGCACGCGTTGCCCCTCCGGCGAGGGAGTGCCAGGAACATACCCGAGGCCCGAGGGAAAATCACGGGCTGAATCATCAAGGATGGCCAGAAGACCCGCCAGGCTCCCACTGGTGAGCTCCTGCTTGACCACCATCGAGCCCATCGGGATGGCATGGGTGTCGGTCACGATCCTTCGCACCGGCGGAGTGGGTTCGGGCCGGGCCTCGTCCCAGGCAATCGCGTCGACGCGACCGGAGGCCAGCATCTGCAGCAGGCTTGAATAATCGAGGGCGTAGACAACCTCAGAGAGCTGCAATCCATGCAGGTTGTAGAGCGGTAAATAGAAGCCCGTGAGGGAACCACGCGGTAACAGGCCGAGCCGTGCTCCCTTGAGCTGGACACGGCTACGGATCTCACCCTGCTGAGGAACCACGATCGACGAGCGCGACTCCCGCGTTGTCCCGAGGGTACGAATCGGAACGTAGGGAGGCTTCAGCTCCAGGGCGAACGCCATCAGGCCAGGCGGCAGAAACGCCAGATCCCAGGCCTGGGCAGAGAGACGGCTCCTCGCCAGATCCGGACTCCGGACCGGCTCCATCTGGACCTCGCAGCGACTGGCTGCCGTGAGCTGATCCTTGAGCTCGAAAGCCTGGGCCTGGTCCAGCAGGCCCTCCTTCGCGTCGGCGGCTCCCTCAATGACACCTACGACCCCGACCCTCAGCTCGCCGGAGGCTCCACAAAAAGGAGGACCAGCCCCGGGTTGACCGGAGCATCCCGCCAGAAAGAGCCCTATGAGAACGGCGACGGCTGTGACAGTGTTCCTCACGGAGCGAGAGGGCATCAGAGTTGCTTACGGTCCTTGATCATCTGCATGGAGATCGTCAGGCTCTGCTTCATGCGCTCGAAACTGCGAGCCAGTAAACCAATTTCATCACCACGGGACTTTTCCTCAAAACTGACACTGGAGGGAGTCACACTGGCCTGATCGGCTTTGAGGCTGATCGCCCGCATCGGGCGCAGGATCAGTTGATTGAGAACCGCATTGGTGACAACTCCAACAACGGACAAGGAACCAACCAGCAGGCCTGCGGTGATCAGCAGTGAATGATTCTTGGCAGCGATCACGCTCTCAACCGGCACCGAGACGATCTGAGCCCCGACCACTTCGTTGAGTTTCCAGCCAAAACCATTCGTGGTGCCGTAGGCCAGGATCTGACTCTTGGGAGCACGGTCAGGCGTGGAGTGACAAGCCAAGCAACTTTGCTTGTTGACCATGATGGGCTTGGCCACGTAATGGAACGTCCCTAGACGCGTGGCACGGTCTCCAGACTGGATCTTGAGCGCTCCATTCGCACGAAACGACTCCACAAGCTTGGATTCAAAGGTGTCAGACTTGTCTTTGAGGTTGGTTGGGTTAAGAGTGGCTTCTCGATAGGAATATTGCTTGTATTCAGGCCGGGATTTCAGATATTCAAACACAGTATTGGCGGAATAACTTGGAACCGCTTCTGGACGGAAGACGCCTCCACCCTTGTTGAGAGGTGCCACAATCGGATTGACTTTCTGGCTGGTGTATTCACGCACAGCCAGCATGCTATCCATGAAAAAGTTTGACCTCTGGTCGATCAGCGATCGCGCCTGAATGCCGAAGAGATAGTTGAGAATCAGAACGGCAAGCAAAACTGACAGGGCGAAGATGCCCGCAAGTGTGTAAGCCAGCTGCGTGCGGAGCGGACGGGTGCCATCTCCGCTGAATAGTGAGGTGATCCGACGCAATCTCACAGCAGAACATAGCAATCATGCTTTGATCATACTGGCCTGAACCGGATTGACCATGCGGTTGGGCCAAGTCCGATTTCAGAACATCCCGAATGGGCAATTTAGTCGCATACGACGCCTCATCAACGCCTCCAGGCCCCAACAGACTTTCCGACGGGCGATTACGACCTCGAAGCTCATCGGGATGTCCCTCCTTCGGCTGGGGTGATCGGAGCGCTGGAGGAGATCAGATGGATCCCCATGGCAGCACAGCCGCGCATTACTTCAGACTGGACGCCTGAGGCTTCAAGCACAAGCCGACTGGGGAAAGCACTCCCTCTGCCGTCCGCCACGGGCCCAAGGGCCAGCGCCTGAGCCGCGGTTCACCGCCTCCAGCCGGCCTGGAGAGAGGTCAAGCCGGCTGGAGGCCCAGGTGGATGAACCCGCTCCGCAGTCGAAGGCGGCATTCTCGAGGACCCACAGCCCTGGGTCGTCGTTCGGGTCTCGGCGAACTTCATCCCAGTGCCTTCCCGCTGCCGAACCCGTGAGGAGGTCGCTGCGCTGGACCCTGGATCTCTGGGCTTCGCCCGATTGCCCGGACCCCGAAATGCTGATCCAGTTCAAATGAGAGCTTTCCCACCAGCCAAACCTGGCATGGAGGAACCCCTGAAATGCAAACGTCACAACCCGTGCCAATGGCTGCTCCGAAGGAGTCAAGCTTCTCAACCTTGGGCTGAACGTCGTTGATGTGTTCAGGCCCTTCAAGGCTCCGCAGCCACCCATCGGCGCTGACATCAGTTTATAGCGGAGAAGCAGACGAAGTCGGCCAGAGGCCATAGGCTACAAAAGTAAAATGCTTCAGAAGCTCGAGCAGAAAAAAGCAGACTTTTGCTGCAGGCTTCTCCTCAGGAGAAGCGATTAATCGCTGATGCGGAGCTCGATGGGGCCACGATTGAGGGCCTTGCCGAGGGAAACTTCGAAGCCCGAAACGTCACCGCAGAGCTCATGAGCGGTCGCCAAAAATGTGCCGGTTGACATTTCTGATCAGCACAGAGCTGCGCCGAAAACTGTCGAAGTCAGCCAACCTTCAGGCCGAAAGCTCCAACATCTCCTCCAACCCAGCGAGCACCACATCGGCCGTGAGTTTGATCCGATAACGGCAGGCCTGGGTTTCACTGCAATCGAAGGTGCCGTGCTCCCAGTATTTGTTGCTGCCGGCGCCGCCCCCACAGAGGCCGAAATAGGCGCACTCGCTCTGGCAGCGGGCGAGGCCGGAGCGCATGTCCCGGTGGATGCGCTCGAACTTGGCGCTGGCCGCGATCGACACCAGGCTGTCGCTGAGCACATGGCCGAGCACGAAGTCGCCGTAGGTGTCGGTCTGAACCGCCAGCAGCTCCGGATCGAAGGTGGTCATCGAACCGCGGGCATCCACGTTCACGATCGCGAAGGGATGGGTCATGTCGGAGAGTTCCATCCGCGCATCCGCCGCCGCCAGGCTGCAGATGCCCTCGAACTCCCGCACCCGCATCAGCGCAGGGTTGTTCTGCTGCCAAAGCTCCCAGAACCGCTTCAAAAAGGCCTGGTAGGCCACCTCCGCATCGGGGCGGCTGAGGGTTGAAACGCGATTCTCACCCTCGGTTTCTTCCATGTTGAAGGCCACATCCGTGATGCCGTTGTCCACGAAGAAGGCGAACAACTCGTCGGCATGGCCCAAGGCCTCTTCGGTGATCACGCAGATCATCTGGAAGGGGATCTCCCGGCGCCGAAGCACCTCGATGCCCCGCAGGCTGGCGGCGTGGGTCCCCAGGCCGGTGCGCGTGCGCCGGTGGATGTCGTGGAGGAAGGCCGGCCCATCCATGCTCACCCCCACGGACATGCCGTTGCGCTCGAAGCAGTCGCACCAGGCGTCGTTGATCAAGGTGGCGTTGGTCTGCACCGACTGGTGGATCGACAGCGGCTCCCCCTCCCCCTGCCAGCGCTCCAGGGCGCTACGGATGCAGGCGCTGGCCTCGTCGTAGAAGGCGATTGGCACGGTGAGCGGTTCGCCCGCATGCCACAGCAGCGTGAAGTCACCGCCCACATAGGGGCTCTCCAGCACCCGCTCCAGGGCCGCCTCCAGGATCTCCAGGGGCAGGCGATGGCGGTCGTTGCGGTTGGGGAGGTAGCAGTAGTCGCAGTCGAGGTTGCAGTAGGGGGTGGGCTGGATCACCAGCAGTTGCAAGGGCCCGAACCCCTCCGGATTGCCTAGGGGCGGGGCGCCTGGCGGGGTCACCAGAAGTTGCGGAAGCCGCCGTTACGGAACCCGCCGTTGCCGAAGCCACCGTTGCGGAACCCGCCGTTGCCCCAGCCGCCGTTGCGGAAGCCGCCATTACCGAAGCCACCGTTGCGGAAGCCGCCATTGCCCCAGCCGACCCGGCGACCGCCGCCGTTCGCGAACACGAAGGCGAGGCGGCCATCTGGGGAGCTGGCGCGATCCTCAGGCCCCATGGGTTCAGGGGACTTCTCCCTCAGGGCCTGGGAGATGCGCCGCAGCCGGGCATCGATCGAGCCCGGAGCAGCTTCCAACGGGGAGGCACTGGCCGCCGGTGGGGACCCCTCACCGGCCAGCGTTGTGGCGCCAGCATCAGCCAACGAGGTGGCACCAGCACCAGCGGGGGCCAGGGCGGCCAGCAACAACAGAAAACCGAAAAGGCCGGAGCGGGAGAAGGTCGCCATCGGGTTGACGCGAGGAATGAAGAACGGAAGGGAGCGCGGGAGGGGTCCGCCGACAGGCGGAAGCGCTGCCATCAGCGGGAAGCGGCCGGGGAAGAGCCCCCCAGGATGAAGCCTTCGCGGCTCAGCAGCACCGATTGAAAGAAGGCGCGGACGCGCTCGGTGGGCACGCTCAGCACACCCTTCGGACCGATCCAGGCATCCACGCTGGCCACGGCGTCGGGACGTCCCTCCAGGTAACCCTGGAACAGTCCGGCTATCGCCAGATTGACCACGTTCAGCAAGGTGGAATTGTTCTCGGGCACGATGCAACCCACCCCGTAACTCAGATAGGGCACCTGGGGCACGAGCGTCACGCCGCTGAGCCGGCGCTGCTGACGCAGCCCGGCGAGCACGATCGTGTCACCGAGAACACCGGCCACTTTGTTCTGCTCCAGGGCCGTCACGGCCTGAGCCAGGGTGGAAAAGCTGACCGCTTTGGCCTTGGGCTGCAGGCTCCCCAGGGCACCGGCGCCGATGGAGCCTTCCACGACGGCGATCGAGCGACCCGCCAGGGAGGCGGGGGAGCCATCGACGGCGCCGCTGCGGCTGAGCAGCCTCAGGCCGGAGAGGGCGATCGGGAGGGAGAAGTCCACCACCCTGTCCCGCTCCCAGCTGAACGGCACCCCGCAGGCCAGGCCCGCCTGGCCGCTGGCCACGGCCTCCACCATCGCGGCGGCGTTGTCGACGGGAACGAAGCGGATCTGCAGCTTGCTGCCCAGTTCGGCCTTGATCTGGCGATCAATGCGGCGGGCCAGATCGATGGCATAGCCCTCGGGTTCGCCCTTTGCCCCCAGCCGGATCAACGGTGGGATGTCGGAGGGACCGACCATCAGCACCTCGCCGCTCTTGGCCGCCCGCTCCAGCACGGTTTCGGCGGAGACCGGCGCCGGCGAGAGCGCCGTAAGCGGCAGCACGGCGCTCAAGGCTCCCAGGAGCAGGGCCCGGAAACGGCTAGGGGCAAAAGAACCCACGATCACGACCCAGACGGATTGAGCCGAAATCTAGGCCCGCTCGAAGCGCATGCTCAGATCGAGCCAGGGGCTGCGGGTGATCGGCGCGCTGGTGGAGATCAGATCAATGCCTGTGGCGGCATAGGCGCTGAGCCTTTCGGGGTCCACACCCGAGGCCTCCAGGACCACTGCCGGGGCGAGCGCCCGCAGGCGCGGTACCAGCTCCGCGAGGGCCTGGGGCGTGAACTCATCCAGCAGCACCGCATCGGCGCCGGCCCGCAGCGCCGCTTCGGCCTCGGCGGCGGTTTCGGCCTCGACGATCACCCGGGCCGGCCAGGGGGCCGAAGCCCTCACGGCCGCGATCGCGGCGGCCACCCCGCCGGCCCAGGCCAGGTGGTTTTCCTTGAGCATGGCGGCGTCATCGAGACCTTGGCGGTGGTTGTGGCCGCCGCCGCAACGCACGGCGTATTTCTCCAGGGTGCGCAGCCCCGGCGTGGTCTTGCGGGTGTCCACCAGGCGCACGCCGCTGCCCGCCAGCTGGGCCACCAGCACCGCCGTGGCGGTGGCGATCCCCGAGAGGCGCATGGCCAGGTTCAGGGCCGTGCGCTCCCCCGCCACCAGGGCCGTCGCTGGGCCTTCCAGCTCCAGCAGGCGCGTCCCCGGCTCCACCAGCACGCCATCGGCCACAAGAAGCTCCACCCGCACAGCCGGATCCAGCAGCTTGAACAGGGGCTCCACCAGCACGCCGCCGCAGAAGCGGCCGCCTTGCTTGGCGATCCAGGCGGCCTGGCCCCGGGCCCCCATCAGGGCGGGCGCCGTCAGATCGCCACGGCCGATGTCTTCGGCCAGCCAGCCCCTCAAGCGCTCACTCAGACCTGGATCGGCGAGCAGGCTGGCGTGGGGGGCGGGACCTGGGGGCATGGGTAGGCGCGGCACCGCCGCAAACCAGAGGCGCGGGGCTGGGGTGGAAAGAATTGTCGACCAGAGTGGCCTGGAACCAACCCCAGCCCCCAGCAGCTCCATGGGAACCCGATCGAATGATCCCGCATCGACCCTCAGCCTGCGGCGCCGGGAGCTGTTGCTGGGGGGCCTGGCCACTGGTTTCGCCATCGCCGCCGGGCCGACCATGGCGGCCACGATCACCACACCCGCCGATGGGCTGCTCGCCGGCTTCGTGAGCGTGCCGGCGGCTGATCGCTCGATTCCCGCCTACCGCGCCCAGCCCGCCAAGGGCAGCCGCCATCCGGTGGTGCTGGTGGTGCAGGAGATCTTCGGGGTGCACGCCCACATCCAGGACGTCTGCCGGCGCCTGGCCAAACTCGGTTACCTGGCGATCGCCCCCAGCCTGTTTGAGCGCCAGGGGGATGTGAGCCAGCTGCCCGACATCCCATCCATCCTGCCGGTGGTGGCCCAGGTGCCGGATGCCCAGGTGCTCTCCGATCTCGATGCCACGGTGGCCTGGGCCGCGGGCCATGGGGGCGACACCAGCCGGCTGGGGATCACGGGCTTCTGCTGGGGTGGACGCATCACCTGGCTCTACGCCGCCCACAACCCCAAGCTCAAGGCCGGTGTGGCCTGGTACGGCCGCCTGGTGGGCACCGCCACGCCGCTGCAGCCCCGCTTCCCGATCGATCTGGCGGGAAAGCTGAAGGCACCGGTGCTGGGCCTCTATGCCGGCGCCGATGAGGGCATCCCACTGGAGTCGGTGCAGCGCATGCAGGCGGCGCTCAAGGCGGCCGGCAACCGCAGTGAGATCCAGGTGTTCCCGGGCGTGCCCCACGGCTTCCACGCCGATTACCGCCCCACCTTCCTGGCCGAAGCGGCGGCGGCGGGCTGGAAGCGGCTGCAGGCCTGGTTCAAGGCCCACGGGGTGGCACCGGCGGGCTGAGGCTTCATTTGCCGATGCAGAAGCGGGAAAAAATCCGATCGAGCACGGCTTCATTCACCTCCTCGCCGGTGATCGCCCCCAGGCTGCGCACCGCCTGGCGCAGGTCAATGGTCCAGAAGTCCCAGGGGAGGTCCTGATCAGCGGCCTCCAGGGATCGGCCCAGGGCGATGGAGGCCTCGGCGGCCAGATCCCGCTGGCGCTGGTTGAGGGCCACTTCCAACCCTGATCCAAGCGTCGCGCCGCATCGAGCCAGCAGCGCCGTCGCCAGGGCGCCCAGCCCCTCGCCCGCCAGGGCGCTGATTGCCAGATCCGCCGGGCCGGCGACCCCACCCCCAGCGGCCGCATCTGGCTGGACCGCATCCAGCTTGTTGCCCACCACCAGCAAGGGCACCCCCTCGGGCACCAGCGCCCGCAGGGCCCCATCAGCCTCGCCCCAACCTGCCGACAGGTCGAAGAGCAGCAACACGGCATCGGCGCTCGCCAGGGCCGAGCGGCTGCGTTCGATCCCCCGGCGCTCCACCGGGTCGTCGGTGGGGCGGATACCGGCCGTGTCGAGCAGGGTGATCGGCACCCCCTGGAGCACCAGTTCGCTCTCCACCAGGTCGCGGGTGGTGCCGGGCAGCTCGGTGACGATCGCCCGTTCGCTGCCGCTGAGGGCATTGAGCAGGCTGGATTTGCCCACGTTCGGGCGACCGATGATCGCCACCTTCAACCCCTCCCGCAGCACCCGGCCCTGGGCGGCCTCGGCCACCAGCGCGGCGAGTTCCCCCCTCACAGACTCCAGTTCCGCCACCACGGCGCCGCCCTCAAGGGGGGGCAGATCCTCTTCGAAATCGACGCGGGCCTCCAGCTCCGCCAATTGATCCAGCAGCCGGAAGCGCAGGGCGCCGATGCGCCGCTCCAGGCCGCCATCGAGGCCCGCCATCGCCAGTTGGGCCGCCCGGCGGCTGCGGGCGGTGATCAGCTCACTGAGCGCCTCGGCGCGGGTGAGGTCCAGGCGGCCGTTGAGGAAGGCCCGCTGGCTGAACTCCCCAGGCAGGGCACGCCGGGCCCCCGCCGCGAGCACCTGCTCCAGCACCCGGCCGACGGCCACCACCCCTCCATGGCAGTGGAACTCCACCACGTCCTCGCGGGTGAAGCTGCGGGGGGCGCGCATCAGCAGCAGCAGCGCCTCATCGAGGCGCTCACCGCTGCCGGGATCGATCACATGGCCGTAGAGCACCCGATGGCTCTCCCAGGCCTGGTCCCCAGGGGCCAGGAACAACCGGCGGGCGATCGGCTCAGCCCCAGCCCCGGAGACCCGCACGATCGCGACGCTGCCTACCCCCGGCGCCACGGCGGTGGCAACCGCAGCGATCGTGTCGGTGGCGCCGCCGCCGCTGGCGATGGTGTCCTCGCTCTTCAAGGGGGGCGTCCGCCGCACAACCCCCAGTGTCGGCTGGCGTCATCGCCGACGGCAGCCCCTCAGCCGACAGCCCCTCAGCCGGCAGAAGGCGTCGGGCAGAGCACCAGATCGATCTCCGGGCCGCTGGGGTGGCGCCACTCGCGGAATTCCGCCTCCAGGGCCTGGCATTCCGCCCCCTGATGGCTCAACTGCAGGTGCTCAAGGCGGAGATGCACCAGATCGAGGGTGTCATCCAGCAGGGCGGCGGCTTGCTCAGAGGTCATGGGACGCGACTCCTGAAATGGGTTGAGCCTGTCTAGCCAGCGCTTCCCGGAGCTGATGTGACCAAAGGCACGGCTTCAGGGGCTCCACACCTCAGCCGATGCCCGTGCGGCAGAGATCGAGCACATCCGCCATCGAGCGGATCTGGTCCATGGTGGTGCCCAGCTGGGCGGCACTGGTGAGTTCCACCCGCAGGTCGATGCGGGCCGGCTTGCCGGGGTTGGTGCGCACGCGCGCATCGCTGACGTTGATGCGGCTGTCGGAGAGGCGCGTGAGGATGTCTTTCAAGACCCCGACGCGATCGAGCACCTCGATGCGCAACTGCACCGGGTAACGGCGGCGCACGGGATCCACCAGGGGGTTCCAGCGCACCGGCAGCCGCCGGTCGACCGGCACCGGGCTGATGTTGGGGCAGTCCTGGCGATGGATGGTGATGCCGTGGTTGCCAAGGGCAACCGTGCCCAGGATCGCCTCCCCGGGCAGGGGGCTGCAGCAACCACCGATGCGGTATTCGAGCCCCTCGAGCCCCAGGATCGGGCTGGCGGTGGAGGTCTCGTTCGGCGCAGGGGCGCTCTCCGCCTGGGCCGACACCGTGCGAGCCAGTTCCTCGTTGCTGAGCACCGGAGCGGCCACCGCCGTGGCCAGGCGGATCTCCTCCCGCAGCCGGTTCACCACCTGCTGCAGGGTGACGCCCCCGAAGCCCAGGGAGGCCAGCAGATCGTCGGTGCCGATGAGGTTGCAGCGGCGGGCCACCTTGGCCATGGCCGGTCCGTTGAGCAGGGCATCGAAGCCGTCGCGGCCGAGTTCGCGCTCCAGCAGCTCCCGCCCGCGGAGGATGTTCTCCTCCCGGTGACTGCGCTTGTACCACTGGCGGATGCGGTTCCGCGCCGTGGGGGTGGCGACGAAGTTGAGCCAATCGAGGCTGGGGTGGGCCGACTTGGCGTTGAGGATCTGCACGAAATCGCCGTTCTGCAGCGGCGTGGCCAGGGGGCAGAGGCGGTCGTTGATGCGCACCCCCTGGCAGTGATTGCCCACCTCCGAGTGGATCCGGTAGGCGAAATCCACCGCCGTGGAACCTTTGCGCAACCCCACCACATCACCGCTGGGGGTGAACACAAACACCTCCTCATCGAACAGGTCTTCCTTGATCGAGGCCAGGTAGTCGCTGCTGTCGGCGCCGCCGTCGTCCTTCTGCCAGTCGACCAGCTGCCGCAGCCAGTTGAAGCGCTCGGTGTCGCCGGCGGCGGGGGAGCCCCCCTCCTTGTATTTCCAGTGGGCGGCGATGCCGTATTCGGCCACCTGGTGCATGTCGGCGGTGCGGATCTGCACCTCGATCGGCCGGTGGCGGCCGATCACCGCCGTGTGCAGGGATTGGTAGCCGTTGGGCTTGGGCAGACCGATGTAGTCCTTGAAGCGGCCGGGGATCGGGCGGAAGGTGTCGTGCACCACGGCCAGGGCGCGATAACAGGCCTCGTCGCTCGGGGTCAGGATGCGAAGGGCCGCCACGTCGTAGATCTCGTGGAAGGCCTTCTGCTGGCGCTGCATCTTGCTCCAGATGCCGTAGAGGTGCTTCGGCCTGCCGCTCACGTCACAGGCCTCCAACCCCACCGCCGCCAGCCGGTCGCGCAGCAGTTGCACGGTGACCGCCAGGCGATCCTCCCGGTCGCTGCGCTTGCTGGCCACCTGCTGCTGGATCTCGCGGAAGGCCTCGGGCTCGAGCACCTTGAAGGCCAGATCCTCCAGTTCCCACTTGAGCCGGCCGATCCCCAGCCGGTTGGCCAGGGGGCCGTAGATCTCGCGGGTCTCGCGGGCGATGCGCTGCTGCTTCTCCGGCGCCAGCGCCGCAATCGTGCGCATGTTGTGGAGCCGGTCGGCCAGCTTCACCAGCACCACCCGGATGTCGCTGGCCATGGCCAGGAACATGCGTCGCAGGTTCTCCGCCTGGGCCTCGGTGCGGTTGGTGAAATGGATGCCCCCCAGCTTGGTGACCCCCTCCACCAGCGCCCGCACCTCAGGGCCGAAATGCTGCTCGAGCTGCTCGGGGGTGACGCCTGTGTCCTCGACCACATCGTGGAGGAACCCGGCGGCGATCACGCTGGGGCTGGCACCGATCTCCCGCAACAGATCAGCGACCGCCACCGGATGAACGATGTAGGGCTCGCCGCTGGCCCGCATCTGACCGTCATGGAGCTGGTAGGCGAAATCGAAGGCGGCGGCCAGCAGGCGCTGATTGGCTGTTGCGAGCGGATGGGCTGTTGCGGGCGGATGAGCGGTTGCCGGCTGGGCCTCGCTGGCGGTGGCGGGAGCCCCGGGGGCGCGAGCTGGGGAAGACGGCTGGGACTGCTCCAAAGCGCGCCGCAGCCACTCCGGCAGCGGAATCGCGTAGTCGTCGGCGGAACGGCGCCCAGAGCCGAAGGCCACCACCAAGGTCCCGCTCACCGGGGGATGTCCAGCAGGCGCTTCGGCAGGGGGATCGACGCGATCGGCATCAACAACCGCCCGATCTTCCAGATCCCCATCGTCGAGAGCGAGATCTTCGGCGAGAAGATCGTCGGCGACAAGATCTTCGACAGCCGTGGCCTGGGCCGCTTCGAGCATTTCACCCTGCGGATTCATCCATCGTATTGGGGCGCCGAAACATTTGGCCGGATGTGCGGGTCCCGGCATCCAAGCTGGGGGAATGGCCACCATTTCCGCCACCGATCCGGTGTTGCTGATCCGCGATCTGGTGGTGCAGTACCCGCCCGCGGCCGGATCGGAGCGGGAAGCCTTGGTTCCCACCCTCGACGGCCTGAACCTGAGCCTGGCCCGGGGCGAGCGGCTGGCCCTGGTGGGCCCCTCGGGCTGCGGCAAGAGCACTGTGGCCCGGGCGGTGCTGCAGCTGCTGCCAAGCGGCAGCCGTTGCGAGGGCACCCTGCTGCTGGCGGGCACCGATCCGCGGCTGCTGCGGCAGGGGGCACTGCGCCAGCTCCGTGGTGAAGCCGTGGGGCTGGTCTTCCAGGACCCGATGACCCGGCTCAACCCGCTGCTCACGGTGGGGGAGCACCTGAACGACACCCTCGCGGCCCACCGCCCCCTGTGGAAACGCCGCCAGCGCCGGCAGCGCGCCGAGGAGCTCCTGGCCCGAGTCGGCATCGAGGCGGAGCGCTACGGCAGCTACCCCCATGAATTCAGCGGCGGCATGCGCCAGCGGCTGGCCATCGCCCTGGCCATGGCCCTGGAACCGCCCCTGGTGATCGCCGATGAGCCCACCACCAGCCTGGATGTGGCGGTGGCCGCCCAGGTGATGGCCGAACTCAGCCGCCTCTGCCAGGAGGCGGGCAGCGCCCTGCTGCTGATCAGCCACGACCTGGCGCTGGCGGGCCGCTGGTGCGATCGCATCGCCGTGCTCGATCAGGGCCGGCTGGTGGAGGAGGCCCCCGCCACCCAACTGCTCACCCGCCCCCGGGCCCCCCTCAGCCAGCGGCTGCTGGCGGCCGCCCGCGCCCGCGAGGGCACCCCCACCCCAGCCCCCAGCGAGGCACCGCTGCTGCTGGAGCTGGAGAACCTGCGCTGCTGGCACCCGCTGCCCTCATTGCCTTGGAACCCCCGTTGGCTCAAGGCCGTCGACGGGGTGAGCCTGCAGGTGCGCGAAGGGGAAACCCTCGGCGTGGTCGGGGCCTCGGGCTGCGGCAAGAGCACCCTCTGCCGGGCCCTGATGGGCCTGACGCCGGTGCGGGGCGGATCGGTGCGGCTGCAGGGCCAGGACCTGCTGGCGCTGCGGGGCCGCCTGAGGCGCCGGGCCCGGCGGCGCATTCAGATGGTGTTCCAGGACCCCCTGGCCTGCCTCAACCCGGCCATGGCCGTGGGGGAGGCGATCGCCGATCCCCTTCTGATCCACGGTCTGGCGGGCCGCGCCGAAGCCCGGGCCAGGGCGCGCGCCCAGCTGGCGGCGGTGGGGCTCTCCCCGCCGGAGCGCTACGAGCGGCGCCTGCCCCGGGAGCTCTCGGGGGGGCAGCAGCAGCGCGTGGCGATCGCCCGCGCCCTGATGCTCGAGCCCCGGGTGCTGCTCTGCGATGAGAGCGTGAGCATGCTCGACGCCGAGGTGCAGGCGGAGGTGCTGGAGTTGTTGCGCTCCCTCCAGCAGCGCCTGGGGCTGGCGATGGTGTTCGTCACCCACGACCTGGCCTTGGCCAGCGGTTTCTGCCAGCGGCTGATCGTGCTGGAGGGGGGCAAGATCGTGGAGCAGGGGCCGGGCGATCAGCTGCTGGAGCATCCCCAGGCAGCCATCACCCGGGCCCTGGTGGAGGCCTCCCCGCGGTTGCCGTCGCTGGCCACTTGAGCACGGGCTCCCTGGCCCCCTGGATCCCGGCCGGCGCTCAGACGCTGCGCAGCTTCGCCAGCAGGCGCTCGAATGCCGCCGGCAAAGGCGCTTCGAACACCAGGCGCTCGTGGCTGATCGGATGGTCGAGCCCGAGCTGCACCGCATGCAAGGCCTGGCCCGCCAACGGAACCGGCAGTTTGCGGCAACGGCCATAGGTGGCATCCCCGACGATCGGGTGGCCGATGTGGGCGCAGTGGACGCGGATCTGGTGGGTGCGGCCGGTGTCGAGCTTGAAGCGCAGCAGGGAGTAATCGCCCAGCCGCTCCAGCAGCTGCCAGTGGGTGCAGGCATGGCGCCCGGAGGCCTCGGCCACCACGGCGTACTTCTTGCGATCCACCGGGTGGCGCCCGATCGCCCCCACCACCGTGCCCCGCTCGGCGCCCGGGGCCCCATGCACCACCGCCAGGTACTCCCGTGAGGCCACGCGGCTCTGGATCTGGCCCTGCAACTTCACCAGGGCCTCCTGGCTCTTGGCCACCACGATGCAGCCCGTGGTGTCCCTGTCGAGGCGGTGCACGATCCCCGGGCGCAGTTCGCCGCCGATGCCCGGCAGATCAGGGCAGTGGTGCAGCAGGGCGTTCACCAGGGTGCCGTCCCTGTTGCCCGGGGCCGGGTGCACCGTGAGCCCGGCGGGCTTGTTGAGCACGATCAGGTGTTCGTCCTCGAAGAGCACATCCAAGGGGATGTCCTGGGGCAGCAGATAGGGCAGGGGCTCCGGGGGCGGCATCCACAGCTGCACCGCATCGCCCTGGCGCAGGGGGGTCTTGGCGCGGCCGGTGACGCCGTTGACCCGCACGTAACCGGCATCGATGAACTTCTGGATCCGGGCGCGGCTCTGCTCGGGCCGCTGGCTCACCAGCCAGCGGTCCAACCGCATCGGCAGCGGCTTGGGGTACTCAAGCGTCAGCAGCTCCCCCTCCCCCTCGCCGAAGCCGCTCACGCCCCGGCCACCTCCATCCCGGCGGGCTCCAGCTCCGCCGGAGGGAGCTCTGCAGGCGGCGCTTCAAGCACCGGCTCCGGTGGCAGTTCCAGGGCGATCGGCCCCAGCACGCCGCGGCGGAAGTCATCCAGCAGGCGCTGGGCCTGGCGGGCCGTGTCGCCGCTGGTGTGGCGGGCGGCGGCGGCCTCCAGCCACTCGGCCCCATCGGCATGGGCGGCCGGGGCCGCCACGCCATAGCGCCGCTGGAGCAAGCCGGCGGCGATGCCGTTGGCGGGATCGAGCTCCAGCTTCTCCAGCAAGCGCAGAAACGCCCGCGCCACCGCCTCGCCGTCGTAGGCCGCCTGGCCGATGTCGTCGCAGAGGGCCAGCAGCAGGGCCGCCCGCTGGTCTTCGAGCCGGGGCGGCAGCACGCCGGGGGCATCGAGCAGATCCAGGGCCTGGCCCAGGCGCACCCAGCGCAGGGTGCGGGTGACCCCGGCCCGGCGGGCGCTGTCCACGACCTTCTGGCGCACGAGCCGGTTGATCAGCGCCGATTTGCCCACGTTGGGGAAGCCCAGCATCAGCGCCCGCACCGGCCGCGGACGCATGCCCCGACCGGCCCGGCGGGCATTGAGCTGCTCTCCGGCGCGAATCGCCGCCTCCTGCAGCTGCTTGACGCCCGTGCCCACCTTGGCGTCGCACCACCAGGGGGTCTCACCGCGGGCGCGGAACCAGCGATCCCAGGCGATCCGGGCCGCCTCCGGCACCATGTCACGGCGGTTGATCACCAGCAGCCGCTGCTTGCCGTCGGTCCAGCGTTTGAGACGGGGATGGCCGGTGGAGAGGGGAATGCGGGCATCCCGCACCTCGATCACCAGGTCGACCTTGGCCAGCTGAGCCTTGAGCTGGCGCTCGGCTCGGGCGATGTGGCCGGGGTACCACTGGATCGCCGGCGCGCGGCCGCCGGCCTCCCCTGGGCCATCCATCAGGGCACCACCAGCACCGGACAGGGGGCGAGCTGGATCACCCGGGCGGCGGTGCTGGGAACGTCGGCCTCCACGGTCAGCCCCCGGGTGCCCATCACGATCAGATCGGCGTTGATCTCATCGGCCACATCACAAATCACGAAGGCCGGCTTGCCCTGCCGCTCGATCACCTGGGTGGGTACCCCCGCCTCCACGAAGCTGCTGCGGGCCTGCTCCAGCAGCTGGGCCACGGCCTCGGGGTCGTGCATCGCCCCGGGTTCCTCCTCCACCACCGAGAGCACCACCAGGTGGCTTTCATGCTGCCGGGCCAGCTTCAGGGCCGTGGCAACCGCGTCCAGGGCCTGGCGGCTCTGATCAATGGGGAACAGCACCGTTTCAAACATCGCCACGCTCCCGGGTGCCCTTGTCCTAGCGCCCGGGGCCGCCGGCGGCAGAAGGCTGAGGGTTAATGTCGCCCATCCTTTACCCCGAAACCCTCCCCCATGGCGAAGCGCTCCCTGACCAGCCTCACCGCCGACGACCTGCGCGGCAAGCGTGTCCTGGTCCGGGTGGACTTCAACGTACCGCTTGATGATCAGGGGGGGATCACCGACGACACCCGCATCCGCGCCGCCCTGCCCACGATCAACGACCTCTCTGGCAAGGGCGCCCGGGTGATCCTGGCCGCTCACTTCGGACGTCCCAAGGGCCAGGTGAACGAGGCCATGCGCCTCACCGCCGTCGCTGCGCGGCTGAGCGAACTGCTGGGCAAGCCGCTGGTGAAGACCGAGAGCTGCATCGGCCCCGACGCCGAGGCGAAGGTGGCCGCCCTGGCCGACGGTGACGTGCTGCTGCTGGAGAACGTGCGCTTCTTCGCCGAGGAGGAGGCCAACGACCCCGGCTTCGCCGCCAAGCTCGCCGCTCTGGCCGACGTTTATGTGAACGACGCCTTCGGCGCCGCCCACCGCGCCCACGCCTCCACCGCGGGCGTGACCGCTTACCTGAAGCCCTGCGTGGCCGGTCTGCTGATGGAGAAGGAACTGCAGTATCTGCAGGGTGCCGTCGATGAGCCCAAGCGCCCCCTGGCGGCGATCGTGGGCGGCTCCAAGGTGAGCAGCAAGATCGGTGTGCTTGAAGCCCTGATCGACAAGTGCGACAAGGTGCTGATCGGCGGCGGCATGATTTTCACTTTTTACAAGGCGCGCGGCCTGGCGGTGGGCAAGAGCCTGGTGGAAGAAGACAAACTCGAGCTGGCCAAGGAGCTGGAGGCCAAGGCCAAGGCCAAGGGCGTTCAGCTGCTGCTGCCCACCGATGTGGTCCTGGCCGACAACTTCTCCCCCGACGCCAACAGCCAGATCACATCGATCGAGGCCATCCCCGATGGCTGGATGGGCCTCGACATCGGACCCGATTCGATCCAGGCCTTTCAGGCCGCCCTGGCTGACTGCAAGACGGTGATCTGGAACGGCCCGATGGGCGTGTTCGAGTTCGACAAGTTCGCCGCCGGCACCAACGCCATCGCCCACACCCTGGCGGGCCTGAGCGCCACCGGCTGCTGCACGATCATCGGTGGCGGTGACTCCGTGGCCGCCGTGGAGAAAGTGGGGGTGGCCGAGCAGATGAGCCACATCTCCACCGGCGGCGGCGCCAGCCTGGAGCTGCTGGAGGGCAAGGTGCTGCCCGGCGTGGCGGCCCTTGATGAGGCCTGATCTGAGCGCGGGTTGAGGCCCTCCCGCCCGATCAGCTGAGCCATGGGATCAGCTGGGCTCAGCTCAATCCACCTCGGCCTCACCAGACGGGATTTCCGGCACCCTCAGGGCCAGAGCCAGTCCGCTTTTGGCCATTCCAGCGGCGCGGCTGCGGGGCCGGCAGACCCAGGCGTTGGTACAGCGCGGTCACCTCGGCGCGCTTGCGCTCCATCAGCTCCCGCTGGGCGGAGCGCTCCTGCTGCTGGCACGTGCGCAGGCCATCGAGATCCCTGGCGCCTGAGAGGCAGCGTTCGCTCTGCTGGAGCAACGCGATCCGCTCGGAGGCGGTGCGCAGGGCCATGGATTTACGGCCGCTGAACAGCCCCTCGCGCTGGGCGGGGGTGAGATTGAGGGCCTCTTGGCGTGGGCCCATGGACCCCTGGGGTGTGGGGGCGGTCTGGGCCTGGGCGCCCCCCAGTTGCAGGGCCAGGGCGAGGGCGGCCGCCACCGGTGGCAGCAGCAGGCGTTGAACGGAAACGGAAGAAAAGGCGCGCATGGTGTTGGGCTGGATGACTTCGCCATCCTGTGGAACCCATCCGACTGAATCCCTACCGGGGCCGCGGCGTCCATGACCGAATCTTCCTGGCCCCCGGGCCCCAACGCCCAGAACCCACTGAGCGTGGCCTTTCTTGGCCTTGGAGCCCTGGGCGAACCGATGGCCGCCAACCTGCTGGCGGCGGGCTTTGCGCTCACGGTCCACAACCGCACCCGGGAGCGGGAGGAGCCCCTGGCGGCCAGGGGCGCCCGGCGGGCGGCCACGGCGGCGGCGGCGGCGGCCGACGCCGACCTGCTGGCGATCTGCGTCAGCGATGGCCCCGATGTGGAGGCGGTGCTGTTCGGAGCGGACGGGGCGGCCGAGGGCCTGCGGCCCGGCGCCCTGGTCGTGGATTTCTCCAGCATCGATCCGGCCGTCAGCCAGCAGCTGGCGGCGCGGCTGCGGCTGTTGGGGGTGGCTTACCTCGATGCCCCGGTGACCGGTGGCACCGAAGGGGCCCGCGCCGGCAGCCTCTCGGTGCTCGTGGGCGGCGAGCCGGCCGACCTGGAGCGGGCCCGGCCCCTGCTGGAGGTGGTGGGGGGGCGCCTCACCCACTTCGGGCCGGTGGGCGCGGGCCAGCAGGCCAAGGCCGTGAACCAGGTGCTGGTGGCGGGCAGCTACGCGGCGGTGGCAGAAGCCCTCGCCCTCGCCCGGCGCCTGGGGCTACCGCTGGAGCTGGTGGTGGAGGCCCTCAAGGGCGGCGCGGCGGGATCGTGGGCCCTGGAGCACCGCTCGGGCGCCATGCTGCGGGGCCACTTCCCCCTCGGCTTCAAGCTCGCTCTGCACCGCAAGGACCTCACCATCGCCCTGGCCGCCGCCGCTGCCCAAGAGCTGGAGCTGCCGATCAGCGCCAGGGTGGCCGCGATGGAGGACAAGCTGATCGAGGCTGGCTTCGGCGAGGAGGATCTGGCCGCCCTGGCCCGCTGGTACGGGCAGGATCTGGGAGAGGGCCAGGGGCCGCTCAGAGCTTGAGGGCCGCCGAACTGCTCACCACCCGCACCCTTTTGCTGGCGCTGATGATGCCATTGGGATGCACGAGCAGCACTGCCCAGGTCTGGCCGCCGGGCTGATCGGGGGCCAGCACCGTTTTGAACAGGCCACCACCACCGAGGGCCGAGAGGCGCATCTCGGGGCTTTCCTGGGCCTCCACCTGCTGGGGAGTGACCGCCGCGATGCCGCCGGCGGCCACCGCCCCATTGAGGGGTTCGTCGAAGACCACATCCACGTCGTAGCGCTGGCCGGTGAGCACCGCATCGGGGATCAGCAGGCTCACCTTCAGATCGGCGCTGCCGCTGCGCAGGATCGAGTTCTCCTTGAGCAGCTCCTGGGCCGTGATCCGGGATCCACTGCTGGTGACCGCCAGCACCTGTTCCGCCAACAGGCGATAGGCAAAGGGCCCTTCGCTGCGGCTGCCGGTGACGCGCAGGGTGAGGCTGCTGCGGCCATCGGCCAGGGGCGGACCGCTCAGCACCTGCCAGCGGGCGTCGGGGAAACGCTCCTTGAAGCTGCGGCGACGGCCCTCGATCGACGCTGGCACCAGCCCAACACCGGGCTCCAGCACGGCGGCCAGGGCGCCAGGGGCCTCGCTGTTGAGGGCCGCCTCCAGACTCTGCAAGGCAGGCGGCAGCGGCGCCAGCTCGGCGCTGATCCTGGCAGGGGCGGCCGCCTGGGCAGCCCTCGGTGCCGCCGGCAGAGCCAGGGCCGCGGCGGCCAGCAGGGCAGCGAGCCAGGGGCGAAGCAGCGACATGGAGCGCAACGGGGGTGACCCTTAAGTTAGGCGCGCTCCCCCGCGCCAGCGGCGCTTCAACTGACTTCCATGACGAGGCTTCTGATCGCCGCCAGCGGCACCGGGGGCCATCTCTTCCCCGCCCTGGCGGTCGCCGATGCCCTGCCGTCGAACTGGTCGGTGCGCTGGTTGGGGGTGCCGGACCGGCTGGAGAGGGAGCTGGTGCCCAGCCGCTACCCGCTGCACACCGTGCGGGCGGGCGGCCTCCAGGGCCGGGGCCTGCGCAAGCTCTGCCAACTGCTCCGGCTGCTGCTGGCCAGCCGTGACGTGCGCCGGCTGATCCGGCGGGAGCGGATTGAGCTGGTGTTCAGCACCGGCGGCTACATCGCCGCCCCGGTGATCCTGGCGGCCAGAAGCTGCGGCGTGCCAGTGGTGCTGCACGAATCCAACGGCGTGCCTGGGCGGGTGACGCGGTTGCTGGGGCGGCTGTGCACGCGGGTGGCGGTGGGGCTGCCCGAGGCCCAGCGGCGGCTGCCCCAATGCCACCCCCTGCTCACGGGCACCCCCGTGCGCCGAGCCTTCCTGGAGCCCGCCGCGCTTCCGGCCTGGGTGCCCCCTGGGGAGGGCCCGCTGCTGCTGGTGATGGGCGGCAGCCAGGGGGCCGTGGGGCTCAACCGGATGCTGCGACCCCTGCTCCCCGCCCTGCTGGAAGCCGGTGTGCGGGTGGTGCACCTCAGCGGCAGCAGCGACCCGGAGGCGGGCCGTTTCCAGCAGCCGCTCTACCTGGAGCGCCCCTTCAGCGATGACATGCCAGGCCTGCTGCAGCACGCCGATCTGGTGATCAGCCGCGCCGGCGCCGGCAGCCTGGCCGAGCTGGCGGTGAGCGGGGCGCCCGCGATCCTGGTGCCCTTCCCCCAGGCCGCCGACCGCCACCAGGACGCCAATGCGGCGGCGGCGGCGGCCCTGGGGGCGGCGGTGATCGTCTGGCAGCACCCGCCGGAGCAGAAGGCCCTGGGCGAGGCGATCTGGCATCTGTTGGGGCCGCGGCTGCGGGGGGTCGATGGCGCCGCCGACCCCCTGCTCAGCCTGCGGCAGGGCATGGAGCGCCTGGCGGTGCGCGATGCCGACCAGCGGCTGGTGGCCCTGCTGGCGGAGCTCAGGCCCCCTGCCTGAGCTCCCAGGCCAGGGCCCGCAGGATCCGCCCGTTGCCGCCGCGGTTTTGGAGGCCGATCCGCAGCCACTCGGGGCCCAGCCCCTCGAAGGAGCGACCATCGCGCAGCAGCACCCGGTGCTGGCGCTCCAGCCGCTCGCGCAGGGGCACCAGGGAACTCTCTCCACGCACCAGCAGGAAATTGGCGGCCGATGGCAAGGGATAGAGCCCGCTCAAGGCCGCCAAGCGCTGGCGCAGCCACGGCCCCTCGGAGCCCACCCAGCGGCGCACCCGCCGGGGCCAGCGGCCATCAGCCAGCAAGGCCTCCCCAGCGGCAGCGGCCAGGGCGTTCACCGGCCAGGGGTCCCGCCAACCGCTCCAGCGCCCCAGCCGCTCCGGCGCGGCCACGGCGTAGCCCAAGCGCAGGCCCGCAATCGCAAACAGTTTGGTGAGGCTGCGGATCACCACCAGGTTGGGGTGATCGGCCACCAGGGGGATGAGCGATTCGCACTCGCCTCCTGGCACCAGGGGCAGAAAAGCCTCATCGACGATCACCAGGGCAAAGCGCCCCAGCAGCGCCTCGAGGCTGGCGCGCGACCACAGCTGGCCGGTGGGGTTGTGGGGGTTGGTCACCCACAGCACCTCGGCGGGGGCCAGCGCGGGGCCCGGATCCGGAAACGCCTGGGGCCAGGCGTCGGGCCACTCCAGGGCCAGGGGCAGCCGCCGCCAGGCGCCCCCCCAGCAAGCCAGGGCGCGTTCGTAGTCGGCGAAGCCCGGCGCAGGCAGCACGCTGACACCAGCGGCCGCGGCCTCCCGCGCCACCCAGGTGAACAGCTCGGCGGCGCCGTTACCGGGCAGCACCTGAGCCGGCTCCAGGTCATGGAGGCGGGCGATTGCCCCGCGCAGGGAGGCGTAGGTGCGGTCGGGGTAGGCCCGCAGCGGCGCGGACCGCAGGGCCCGCAGCAGGGCGGCGGGGGGCGCGAAGGGCACCAGGGAGGCGCTGGCATCCAACAGCTGGTCGGGGCGGCAGCCCAGGCGGCGGGCGGTGGCCGCCAGGTTGCCGCCGTGGCGCTCGATCGGTTCGGAGCCTGCGCTGGACACGGATCGGGGCGGCAACACCCCTAGCCTGACGCCACCTGCGCCGGTCCATGAGTTCCCTGGTCTCCGTCGTGGCCCAGATCAGTCGGGTGCTGCTCGGCAAGGAACGCCAGGTGCAGCTGGCCGTGAGCGCTCTGGTGGCCGGCGGGCACCTGCTGTTCGAAGACCTGCCCGGCATGGGCAAGACCACCCTCGCCGAGGCCCTGGCCCGCAGTTTCGGCCTGGATTTCCGCCGGGTGCATTTCACCAGCGATCTGCTGCCGGCCGATCTCACCGGCATCCGTCTGTTCGATCAGACCCAGGGGAGCTTCCGCTTTGAGCCGGGCCCGCTGTTTGCCCAGGTACTGCTGGCGGACGAGATCAACCGGGCCAGCCCCCGCACCCAGAGCGCCCTGCTGGAGGCGATGGCGGCCGGTCGGGTGAGCGTGGATGGCACCAGCCACCCGCTGCCCCAGCCCTTCTTCGTGATCGCCACCCAGAACGGCCTCGATCAATCCGGCACCGCCCCGCTGCCGGAATCCCAGCTCGACCGCTTCTTGATGCGGCTCAGCCTGGGCTTCCCGGCTCGGGAGGCGGAACGGGCGTTGCTGGCGGGTGAGGGCCTGGCGCTGACCGATCTGCCCACCTTGCTGAGCCCGCAGCAACTCCAGGAGGAACAGGCGCGCTGCCGCCGTCAGCACGCCTCGCCGGCCCTGCTGGATTACGTGCTCGATCTGGTGGCCCAGAGCCGCAAGGCGGGGCCCGGAACCGGGAACCTTGCCGGGAACTTTGCCGGCAGCAGTGCGGCGCTCTCACCCCGGGCGGCCCAGGGGTTGCTGCAGGCGGCCCGGGCCTGGTCGCTGATCGAGGGTCGCGATTTCGTCAAACCAGGCGACGTGCAGGCGGTGTTCGCGGCGGTGTGTGAACACCGCCTCGATGGGGGCGAGCCCCGGGGGGCGGAAGGCACCCTCAGCCGCCCGTTGCTGGAGGCGGTGGATGGCGTGCGTTAGGGGAGCACCAGCAGTAGTTTGAGGTTCACGGTGAACCTGATCGCAAGGCCATGGCGCGCACCACTGCAACGGTTGACTGGCTGCTCGATCAGCTCAACCCTGGAGGCTCCGGGCGTAGCCGCCGCGACCCGATCAGCCTCGGCGGCCTCGACACCAATCCCCTGGCTGGGGTGGGCGATCAGCGATTCGCCCGGGAGGATCCAATCACCGGCAGCGACGCCCCCCTCCCTCCGCTCAGCACACCGCCGCGGCCCTTCGAGAGCCTGACGCAGCCGCTCCTGGCCGTGGACAAGGCCTCCCCGACGCCACCGCTGGCGGCTGAGAATCGTCCCGATGCGATTCCCGAGGCCGGTGGCTGGGCCCCCTCCGGCGCGCTGACGTCCCACACCGCTTCAGCCCAGTTCAAGGCGGCTGAACCCAGCGTCTGCCGCTGCCCGGCCTGCTCCACTCTCCGCGTCAGTGGCGGCGCCGTCGAAGCCGCCACAACGGCCGTGGCCGCCGCCGGCACGGTGGCGTCCCTCAGCCTGCTCGACACCTTCAAGCTCCACAGCAACCCCCTGGCGACAAAGTCGATCTACCTGGACTTCGATGGCCATCTGATTCCGGCTGGATCCGCCTGGAGCAACGGCTACAACGGCGGCAACGCCATCAACGCCCCCGCTTGGTCGATCGATGCTGATCCCAACAACTTCAACGATCAGGAACGGGCACTGATCCAGAAAATCTGGCAACGGGTGGCCGAAGACTTCGCACCATTCAACATTGATGTCACCACGGAGTATCTCGGCGAGGCCTTTCTCACACGAAGCAGCATCGGCGACCAGATCTACGGCACCCGTGCCTTAATCAGCCCGATCAGCAGCTACTTCGGAAACTACGGAGGCATCGCCTATGTGAATGTCTTTGACTCCGTTGGCGACACTTACAAACCAGCTCTTATCTTCCCGGAGAATCTCGGGCCCAACGGTGAAAAATACATTGCCGAAGCCATCAGCCATGAGGTTGGGCACAACCTCGGCCTGAGCCATGACGGCACCGCCACCCAGGGCTACTACAGCGGCCAGGGATCGGGCGAAACCGGTTGGGCACCGATCATGGGCGTTGGTTATTACCAGCCCCTCAGCCAGTGGAGCAAGGGTGAGTACATCGGGGCGAACCAAAAGCAAGATGATCTTGCGATCATCGCCAGCCAGAGCACTTACCGGTCTGATGCCTCAGGTAATACTGCCGCAACCGCAAGTTCCCTGGGAGTGAACGGATCAAATGCCACCTATGCCTCTCTGGTGGATGTCTTTCAATTCGGAATCATCGAAACCCGGAGCGATCTGGACTGGTACGGATTCACCACCGGAGTCGGCACAATCTCCTTCTCAGTTGGGAGCATCACCCAGGCCTTCATCAATACCGGTGGCAGTTATCTGAGCAGCTACGTCACGGCTCCTGGCGGCAGCACCAACCTGGACATCTGGGCAGGCCTCTACGCATCAAACGGCACTAAATTGTATGAATCCAATCCCCAGTATGGCCTGGGAGCCAGCTTCAGTTACGACATCTCCATCGCTGGCACCTATTACCTCGCCATCGATGGGGTCGGTGAAGGTAATCCCCTGATGACCGGCTACAGCGATTACGGCAGCCTGGGCCAGTACCTGATCAGCGGCACGATCGTGGCCACGGCGGCCCTACCCGGGATCGTCGTCACTCCCACCTCCGGGCTCACCACAACTGAAGCGGGCGGCACAGCGAGCTTCAGCGTCGTGCTCGCCAGCGCACCGACGGCCAATGTGAGCATCAGCGTCAGCAGCACCAAGACCAACGAAGGCACGCCCGATAAGTCGACTCTCACTTTCACCACCAGTAACTGGAACGTCGCCCAGACCGTCATCGTCACCGGAGTCGACGATCAACTGGTCGATGGCCCCCAGCCCTACGCGGTGACCCTGACCAGTGCCTCCGGAGATTCCGCCTACCAGGGCGTGAGCAGCAGCGTCAGCCTCACCAACCTCGACAACGATCTGCCGGTGCTGAGCCTCTCGTCCGCCCAGACCATGGTCGAGGGACTGAACACCAGCGTTACCTACACCGTCAGCCTCTCGTCGGCAAACCCCGCCGGTGTGACGACAACAGTGAGCTACGCCACCGCCACCGCCAACGGCACCGCCACCGCCGGCTTCGACTACACCGCCACCAGCGGCAGCCTCAGCTTCGCCGCCGGCGAAACGTACAAGACCATCACCGTCGCCCTGCTCAACGACAACAGCTACGAAGCCGACGAAAGCTTCACCCTCAGCCTCTCGGCTCCCACCAATGCTGCCCTGGGGACCCCCAGCAGCGTCACCACCACCCTCACCGACACCCTGGTGGCCACAAGCACCACCACCTTGGCCGCTGGTATCGAGAACCTCAGCCTGAGCGGCAACGCCGCCATCGACGGCACGGGCAACAGCGGCGCCAACGTGATCACAGGCAACATCGCCGCCAACCTGCTCAAGGGCGGCGGCGGCCTCGACACGCTCACCGGCCTTGACGGCACCGACAGCTTCGACCTGAGCGGAATCAGTAGCGCCGCCAACCGCTGCACGATCACCGATTTCAACCTCGACCCTGTCACGGGAGAGACCATCCGCCTCTCCGACAGCCTCACCAGCCGCAGCGGCAGCAGCGCCAGCCTGGCCAGCATCAGCGGGGCCACCACCAGCTACAACCTGAATACCGGCCCTACGGGCAGCGACATCTTCGCCTTCAACTTCGATTCCTCCGCAACCTTGGCGGGCGTCACCAATGGGACGGCCCTGCTGGATGGCCTGATCGGGAGCGGCAGCGCCACGCTGAAAACCAGCACCAGAGGCGGCAAGGGCTATCTGCTCGCCTACGACAACGACAACGCCTTCCTCTACGCCTTCAACGCCGGTGGTGGCAATTCCACCAACTCCACCACGGTGAGCGCCAACGAAATCGCCCTGATCGGCACCTTCGACAACATCAGCGCGATCAATCCCGTTGATGCCTTCGTGCAGAGCAACTTCAACCTGGTTTGAGCCCCCGTCCCGCCGCAGCGGCGCCCCGTGAGCGCTTCCCCGATCGCCTGATCCGGCCCCGGGGAGGCCCGGAGTTGCTGCTGGGCCTGCGCAACCTCTACATCTTGCCGACGCGGTTCGGCTGGCTCTGGCTGCTGAGCTGCCTGGTGCTCTACCTGCTGGGAATCAATGGCGGCAGCAACGGCCCGCTGCTGCTGGGGTTTCTGGGCACGGGACTGTTCCTGATCAGCCTGCACCTCACCCAGTTCAACCTGCAGGGGCTGCGCCTGCGCTGCGGCGAACCGGCGGGGGGCTTCGCCGGCGAGCCCCTGGCCTACCCACTGCAGCTCAACAGCCGAGTGAACCGCTACGGCGTCCAGATCCAGTTCAGGGCCAGCGGCGGGCCGATCACGACGCTGACGGTGCCAGCAGGGGACGAAACGATCGCCGTGGCCTGGAGTTCCCCCCAGCGGGGGGAGCAGCGCCCGGGGCGACTGCGGATCTGGTCCACGGCGCCCCTGGGGTTGTTCCACTGCTGGAGCGTCTGGGAGCCGAGCGCTCCCCAGCTGGTCTACCCCCAGCGGCTGAATGGGCCGGTGGCGGTGGTGGGCGAAGGGGAGAAGGCGGCGGATCAGGCCGCCAGCCAGCGCAACGCCCATGGAAGCGAGGACTGGAGCGAGCTGCGACCCCATCGGCCCCAGGAGGGTCTGGCGCGGCTGGCCTGGAAACAGCTGGCCCGCAGCGGCGGCCGCTACAGCAAGCGCTTCGAGGATCCCGAACCCCGCCACGGGCTGCTCGCCCCCCACCCGGACGCCCCCTGGGAGCGGGCCCTGAGCCAGCTGAGCGCGCGCATTGCCCAGCTCGGCCAGGGCAACGAGGCCTATGGGCTGCGGTTGGGGGAGCTCACCATCCCCATGGGCAGCGGCAAGGCCCACCGGGACCGCTGCCTGCGGGCCCTCGCCCTGGCCCGGCTGTGATCGCGAGACCGCGATGAGTCAGGCGCGCACCACCCTCAGCCCCCGGGCGGTTCGGCTGCAGCAGGTCGTCCTCGGCAGCCTGGCGCTGCAACTGCTTGGCAGCGACAGCCGCCATCCCCTGTTCTGGGGAGTGGTGGTGCTGGTGGTGCTGGCGGCCCTGAAGCTCTGGGAGGCGCGCCGGCCCTCGGATCTGCAGCGCAGCGCCCTCACCCAGCTGCTGGCCGTGGGGGTGCTGGCGGTGATCAACCCCGGCCTGGCGCCAAGCCTGGTGCAGGGGGCCACGGCGCTGGTGGCGATCATCGCCATTGTCTTTCAGGAATTAGGCGAGCTGCCGCCGGTGCGGCGGGTGCTGGAGCAGACCCTGCGGCTGCTCGGGGCCTCGATCCCGCTGATGCTGCTGCTGTTCCTGCTGCTGCCACGGCTCGGCCCGCTCTGGCAGTTGCCCCAGAACCAGGCCGGGCGCACCGGCCTCTCCGACCAACTCAACCCCGGGGGCCTCAGCTCCCTGGTGCGCGATGCCTCGCCGGCCCTGCGGGTGAGCTTCGGCAAGGACCCGCCGCCCCCACCCAGCCAGCGCTACTGGCGGGTGCTGGTGCTCGAGGCCTTCGATGGACGCGGCTGGGGTGTCTCCCAACGGGTCCCGGCGGCTGCAGCGACCGCCACCGATCCACCACCACCCCCAACAACGAAACCCGAGCCAGGGGGGGCCAGCCAGCTGTGGTTGCTGGAGCCCTGGCCTTTGACCCAGCTGCCCTGGTCAGGGCAGGGGTTACCTGAATCAGCCGAGCTGCGCACCAGCGACCAGGGGGTGCTGCGCAGCCAACGCCTGATCGGCGATCGGCCGGTTTACACCCTCACCCACACAGAGCGCATCGGCTCCTGGAGCCTGGTGCCGCCCACGGCCAGGCAGCTGGCGTTGCCCATCGGCAGCAACCCGCGCCTGGAGGCCCTGGGCCAGTCCTGGGGCAGCCTGGCCACCCCCCTGGAGCGGGTGCAAGCCGCCCAGCGCTGGTTCAAGCAACGGCCCTTCCGCTACACGCTCGAACCAGGCCCCCTGCCGCAGCTGGCGCCCATGGATGCCTTTCTGTTTCAGACCCAGAAGGGCTTCTGCGAGCACTACGCCTCCAGCTTCACGGCCCTGATGCGGGCCGCCGGCGTGCCCGCGCGGGTGGTGGTGGGGTACCAGGGGGGCGACTGGGTGGGGGCGGCCACGGGCGGCGATGGCTACCTGGATGTGCGCCAGAGCGATGCCCACTCCTGGAGTGAGGTGTGGCTGGGGGCCAGCGGCTGGCTGCGCGTGGATCCCACCGGCTGGGTGGATCCGGCCCGGATCGAGCGGGGCCTGGCGGGGAGCCTGGCGGACCGCCCGGGGGAACTGGCGCTGCTGAAGATCGGTCCGGCCTGGTTGCGGCAACTGGGCCAGCGCTGGGGGGGCCTGGACCTGCTCTGGACCCGCTGGATGCTGGGCTTCGACGGCCCCGCCCAGCAGGCCTGGCTGGGCCAGTGGATGGGGCCCTGGAAAGACTGGCAGGGGCTGCTGCTGGTGCTGACCATGGCCGGGACGATCACTGTGGCCCTGGGTCTGATGCAGCTGCTCGATCACTGGCGAAGGCGTCCGGGCGATCGCCTCAGGCGCCAGCTGGAGCGCAGCCTCAGGCCCCTGCGCCGCGTGGGCCTGGAGCCCCTTCCCGGGGAGAGCCTGGACGCGTTCTGCCGGCGGGTGAGGGAGATCCATCCGAGCCTCAGCGCACCCTTGCAGCAGCTCGAGCATCACTACAGCCAGCGGCGTTTCGCGCGCCAAGCCCCGCCGCTAGCGGTTCTCCCCTGGCGGCAGCCAGGCCACGACCTGGCAACGGCCATTCGACGCCTGGAGCTGCCATGGTTAGAACTCAGGCAGCATCCACGGCAGCAATGAACAAGGTTGTCCCTCTGATCAGCCTGGCCCTGCTGGGGGGCCTGACCGCTGGTCCCGGCCAGGCAGCCGATCAGACCCAACTGATGCGGCTGCTCGAGAGCCGGCGCTGTGTGGGCTGCAAGCTCCAGGACGCCGATCTGGTGCGGGCGGATCTACGCGATGGCGATCTGCGCAAGGCCCGGCTGCAGCGGGCGAATCTGAGTGGCGCGCGACTTGATGGGGCCAACCTGAGCGGCGCCGATCTGAGCTTCACGAGCCTGTCCGGCGCGAGCCTGCGCGGGGCCGACTTGCGCGGTGCCCTGCTGCAGGGCACCGATCTTCGCGAAGCCGATCTCAGTGAGGCCCTGCTCGACACCGACGCCCTGAGCCGCAGCCACTGGGAGAAGGCGGTGGGTGTGTCGACCACCTTCCAGAGTTACGCCTCTCTCCATAACGCCGGAGCCGACGCCGCCACCCAGGGGCGCTATCCAGAGGCCGAAAAATTCTTTGGTGACGCGATTCGCAAACAACCCGATGCGGCGATGAGCTGGGTCGCCCGGGGCATCAGCCGCACGGAACTGGGCAAGAATGCTCTAGCCGCCCAGGATTTCGCCTACGCCGCCTCGCTATTCGAGCAATCGGGCCAGCCGGAACCGGCCCTACAGCTCAAGAAGGCCTCCGAGCAGCTCCTGGCCCCCGAGAAAAAGAAGGACGCCGGCAATGGCATGGGCTCCCAGCTGCTGAGCGGGGTGATGTCAGCATTCAGTTACCTCGCCCCGCTGGCGGCCAAGGCGTTCATGGCGTTTTAGGAAAGAGCCCTGGCCTATGGCCTGGGCTCTACATCTGGGATCCGACAAACTGCCTGGCGTCTTTGGTAGAAGGGTTATAGCCGTAGCCATAGGTGCCGCCTTCGGTGTCGTTGATGATCTTCGGGGTCACCAGGATCACCAGCTCACGCTTCTTGCGGCCACCGTTGGAGCTACGGAAGAACTGCCCAATCAACGGGATGTCACCAAGAATGGGCCATTTGCTGACGAGTTGTGTATCAGAGTCGGAAATGACACCCGTAAGGATCAGTGTCTGCCCATCTCGAACCCGGGCACTACCCGTATCCAATCTACGGATCGAAAGAATATCGATCAACCCACAGCCGGCAACGTTCTGCTGTCGTGTGGTGGCAGAAATCTGAGGGGAAAGCGTGAAAGTGACAAAGCCATTGTCATCAATCTTCGAGACCCGAGCGCCAAAGGTGAGACCCGCGATGCCAAACTCAGGTTCACAGGAGTTGCCGTTGCCTTGGGTGCCGGTTGTCACCGTGTAATTCGTGATTACCTGCTCTCCAACGGTCACATAGGACTCGTTCGAGCGCGGACGGCCAATGGTCGCACCTCCTGTGGTACCGGAGAGGCCACTGCCACTGGAGCTGGAGCTGCTAGATGAACCTCCGGCAGTGGCCAAGGCCGCCGAAACCTCAGCACCGCCTTTGATTTCGTCCTGATTCTCACTGAGGATCAGGGTTGGGCTAGCTAGAACTTTGGTGCTTCGTGCTGTGATTGTGGCATTCACAAAATCAAAGAAGTTGTCCCTTGGATACTGGAGGCCAGGATTAGGAGGGGCTCCTGCGGTGGCAAAAGCGCGCGGTGCATCGAAAGCGCTAAGTCCAAGCGCCGTACTTGGAGGGAGAAGCCGACCAAACGCCCCAAGCATCTGGCCATTGTCATTGACGATAAAATTGTTCCCGTAGCGGAAAGCAAAGCTATTGGAAATAGTAGCGTCGTTATCCAGTGTGACATCCAGGATCTTGACGGACAGCGCCACCTGCCGCTGACGCAGATCCAACTGCCTGAGGTAATTCTCAGCAATGGCCACGACACCAGAATCACCGATCAAAGTGATCGTGCCCAAGCGCGAATCCGTCGTGCCGATCAAACCACGGAGGGGGCCGCTGCCTGCCCCGTAAGACTCAACCGTCTGCTGGGAAGAGGTGGTGGTCTGTGAGGTGGCCGAGCCTCCGGCCACCTGGTTGGCTTGGTCCACGCCCTGGGCCACCGCCGTGGTCACCGTGGTGACTTTGGTGACAGTGGCACCAAGACTGGCGAGGTAATTCGCCGCCGATGCTGAAGACGCCTGATTCAGGCGATAGATCTTCGAAATCTGCGATCCGAAGGATTTACCGGATACATTCGGTCCAGCAACAATCATGCTGCCTTCGAGCTTGCCTTGGAGGCCAGCGGCGAGGAGCACAGAATTCAATGCTCTGGGATAGCTTTCATTGCGGAAGGCAATCGATACAGCGCGCGAAGGGGCTGGCGCTCCCCCTGCCTGGGCATCATCCACGAAGACGAAGCCGTAATTGCCCATCTGGGCCAGAGCCATCAGGGCATCCTTGGCCGGTGCGTTGCGCAGGGTGAGGGTGACACGGGGGCCGCTCACATTCACGAAGCTGCGGTTGCGCAGCACCATGCTTCCCACGGCCATGTCCCCGAGCGGCGGGGCCACGGCCCTTGGCTGCAGAGGGGGAGCAAACACGCTCTGGGGCACCCGGCCAGGGGCATTGAGATCAAGCCGTCCGCTGACCGTGGTCGCCTGGGCATTGGCCGAGAACGACAGGATCAGGTTCCGGCCATCGGCGCTCACCAGCGGCCGGGCTAGGGGCGCCCCGCCCATGGGCTTGACCTGGATCTGATAGCTGCCCCCCGATCCCTGCAGGGTGATCGATTCGATCCCCGCTTCCGGCAGAGCCAAGCGCTGGGAGCCGGCCCCCAGACGCAGGGGCTGACTGGTGGCCAACTGACCGAACCAGAGGCCGCCGCTGTTGGACTGCTGCAGCACCGGCGCCGGGCCCGTGCCTTCGATCATCACCTCAACCGAATCGCTCAGCCGCCGAGCCTTGAGCACCAGGCCTTCGGCTGCCGGCTGGGACTGAACGGAGAGCGGCACCGCCTGGGCCAGGGCAGCCCCACCGGGGGCTCCCAACTGAAGAACGGGCAAGGCAGTGGCCGCCGCCCAGATAAACAAGCGCTTACTACCCACAGTGACCACCACCCTGACGACATCCATAACCTGCGGATCGTAACGCTGAACTGACGGAAGAACCATGGCAAGAGCAGTAATTCAAGGCTTTTTCGCCCCCGAGGGCGCAGGAGCTTTGGAATAAAGCGCCACATTCAACTTCAACACCGTGCGAGGAGCGGGTGGCTGGATCACAAGGGTGGAACCTGGCACGGGCGTCGGCCCTTGCTTGACATCCTCAAGCCCCAGAACGAGATCGCTCTGCACCACCAAGAGGCTCAAGCTTTCAAGCCGGCGCAGGAAGGCCAACACCTGCGGATAGCGTCCCCGTGCCCCAATCAACACCGAGGTTTTCTGCATCCCCGGTGCCAACAGTGGATCCACTGGAACGGCGGGCTGGGCCGCTTGATCCGCTGGCGCCCCCTTCGCCGGTGGGGCTGCAGGTGCCGGGGGCGCTGCAGGTGCCGGGGGCGCAGCGCCTGGGGGTGGCGCAACAGCCACCAGTGGTTCATAGGCATCCAGTTGCACACCGGTGCGCAATCCTTCGGCGCTGAGTTGGGCCAAGAAGGTTTTCATGCTGCCGCTGCCAGCGATCAAAGCAAGAAGTTTGGCCCTGAGATTGAGTGCCTCGGTTTCATTGGTCTGCTGCACCGCCAGTTGGTTGCGCAGCAGCGGCAGGGTGGCCTCCTGCTGGCGAAGATCGTCGACTTGCTTTTGAACCTTGTCGACTTGTTGTACGAGCGGCACGACCGCGAAGCCAACGAAGGTCAGGGCGATCACCCCACCGATCACGGCCGGCACACCGACGAGCATCCGCTCGCGGGTGAAAAAGCCCGTGAGCCCTGGACTGGAAGCTTGGGCCTGAAGATTGGTCATGGGAGCACCCCCGCACGGCGAAGAACGATCAACCGCTGAGCCATGCCTTCGGCCCCCAGGCGCTGCAGCTCCGCCAAGTTGGCGGACTGGGCTGCGGGACTGAACTCCACCTTCATCTCGAAGGTCACCTGGGTGGCAGGGGCGGCCCCAGGTTGGGCCTGAACTGGAGACTTCTCGCGACTGACCTTGACAACTTCCGCGGTAGAGGCATCGAACAAGGGAGAATTGGCAAGCTGCAGCTGCAGAGCATTGATGCGGCGGAACGCCTGCGGATCAGCCGCAAGGCCCTTGAGGGTGAGGGTGTTGCCCTGCACATCGCCGTTGGTGAGTTGAATTCCGGCGGGGTTGATCAAGGACAGCTGGGTGAGCAGCGCCGAGCCCGAACGCACCGCCAATAGGCCCTCAACCAGGCCCTTGTTGACGGCCTTCAATTTGATGACACGCCCGATCGAGGCCTCAAGCTCACCCTTCAGCGCCTTCACCTGCACCGGGACATCGGCTAGAGAGGCCACCTCGGTGTCCAACACCTGCAACCGGAAGCGGAATCCCAGCCAAACCAGCAAGGACAGAAGCACCAGGGCGGCCCCGGCGAGACCCCCCATAAGGAGCAGCCTTGAAGAATCGGTGGGGGCCGCCGGTCGCTCGGGCAGCCCCAGTTCAAGGCGCCGTTGGCGCAGCAGATCGACCGAGCCTGGAGATCGGGTCATGGCTTGAGCGCCTCCTGGAGCAGACCCGCCACCCGCAGCAACTGGCCACCGGACGGCGTGCCCGTTTCGCCCGCATCAGCCGGTGGATCGATCCATCCAAGCCTGTAGGCATCGATCTGCTCCACGCTCCAGCCCTCCGGTTGACTGAATAGATCGAGCAGATCCTGGCGCTCCGCGTAGGTTCCCACAAGCCCCACCCGCACGGACGTCACCGCGGCATCCTGCTCACGCCAGTAGCGAACGATGCCCTCGACCTTCTGCACCAACTCCTGGTTGAGATCCAGCTGCACCGGACGGCCCGCCGCCGGCAACGCCTGCTCGAACTCCGGCACCCCATGGCGGTAAAGCACCAAGCGGCTGCCTCCCTCATTGAGTTCCACCTGGACAAACAAGGCTCCGCTGGGCAGGTCGCTGAGCAAGGGTTCCAGGGCCCTCCATTCACTCAGCTGCGCCGATTCCAAGTGCTCCAACTCCACGCCCGCCAGGGAGAAGATTTCGATCCAGGACTGAACGGCGGCACGGCGGACAGTCACCAAGAGCGAGGTGGCCGGCTCGCTGGACTGTTTGCGCGGCAGGGGCAACAGCGTGACATAGGCGGCCGTGAGGGGGTAGGGCAAGCCGAGATCGGGATTGAGTGTCTCCAGTTCCTTCTCAGGATTCGCCGGCCAGCCCGGTGTGGTCCACTGCACCATCCGCCACTGGGTGGCCTGGTGGGGGAGCGTGGCGACCACCCGAGCTCCCGTGAGGCCATGCTCGAGCAACAGATCACCCATCAGGTCGCCGATCGCCTCCGTGCGGCGCGGTTCGCCGGCCACGATCGAGCCGGCGGGCAGCGGCACCCGCTGCAGAAAAGTGGCCCGCCGCTGCTGGCTGCCGGAGGGGAAAGCGGACAGTGTCAGCCAGCGATCCTCCACCTCCAGCAGGACCCGAGGCGGAAAGAGCCAAGCCTTCAGAGGCTTGAGTCGATTCTGTACACCGGAGAGCACCAAAACCGCAGGTGGTCAAAGTTCTCCAAAGGGTACCGGTAGTTCAGCGCCAGGGAACCCCACAACCGACCGCTTCACCAATCTCGCGGAATCCGTGGCGATCAAGCTGTGCTGAGAGGCCCTCAAGAATCGCCGGCACCAAGGCCGGTCCCTGGTAGATCCAGCCCGTGTAGAGCTGCACCAGGGAGGCTCCGGCGGTGATGCGCTCCCAGGCAGCCTCTGGCGTATCGATGCCGCCCACACCGATCAAAGGCAACGACGGCCCCGCTGTGGCCCTAAGCCGCCGGATCACCTCCAGGGCTCGAGCCCGCAGGGGAGCACCGCTCAGTCCCCCCGCCTCCTCCGCCAGGCTGCGGCCGCTCTGGGCGAGTCGCCGCTGCTCCAGACCCAGCCGGTTGAGGCTGGTGTTGACCGCGATCACTCCGGCCAGGCCCTCCTCGTAGGCCAGGCGGGCGATGGCGTCGATGGCGTCATCCTCCAGATCAGGGGCGATCTTCACCAGCAGGGGCGGGCAGGCGGGCAGCCGCCGCAGCCGCTCCACCAGACGCCGCAGCTGCACCTCCTCCTGCAGCTCCCTCAATCCCGGTGTGTTCGGCGAACTGACGTTGATCACCGCGTAGTCCGCCAGGGGCGAGAGCAGCTCCAGGGTGGAGGCGTAATCATCGGGAGCCAGCTCCAGGGAGGTGGCCCGGGACTTGCCCAGGTTGATCCCCAGCACCGCCGGACGCTGGCCTGCCGGGGGCAGCTGCTGGCGCTCGAGCGTGCGGCGCACGGCCTCGGCGCCGATGTTGTTGAAGCCCATGCGGTTGAGGGCGGCCCGCTCGGCGGCCAGCCGGAACAGCCGGGGCCGGGGATTGCCGGCCTGGGCCTGCCAGGTGACCGTGCCCAGCTCGGCGAATCCGAAACCGAACACATGCCAGATCGCCGCGGCCACGCCGTTCTTGTCGAAACCGGCCGCCAGCCCCACCGGGTTGGCGAAACGACAGCCGAACAGGGTCTGCTCCAGCCGGGGATCGCGGCGCTGGAGCTCCGCCGCAAGCCCCGCCAGGCTGCCCGCCACGATCGGCCATTGGCGCCGCAGGGCCGCCTGGCCAAGGGCCGCCAGGGTGATCACGCTCAACTGTTCGGCGTCGGCGCCCCCATCGCGGGCCAGGAGCGGGCCGACCCAGCGGCGGTAGAGCGGCATCGGCTCAGCCATCGGCCACCTCCCGCACCAGCCGCCAACGGCCTTCAGCCTCGGGCCGCACCTGCCAATCGCGCCAGCGCCAGGACCGCTGTCGGTCCTGCACCTTGGCCAGCGGCTGTTCCACCAGCTGGGCCAGCTCCACGGCGCTCAGGCCGTAGCCCCCCCGCGCCAGTCGATCGGCCAGCTCAAGCCGATTGAGCAGCGCCTGCAGGGGCGCCGGAGCAAGGTCCTCGATGGGCGCGGGGGGGCCTTCGGCCGCAGGAGCCGAACCCGCCAGGGCCGGCCGCCCCCCGCGGGAGTAGGCCACGGCGATGGCGTCGCAGCGGTCGTTGTCGGGGTCGCCACTGTGGCCCTTGACATGGACGAAGGGCACATCGGCCAGGCGGGCCCGGTCGAGGGCCTCCCAGAGCTCGCGGTTGAGCACGGCGCCCCCGGAGGCGGTGCGCCAGCCCTTGCGCTTCCAACCGGCCATCCACTTGCTGAAGCCATCGATCAGATAACGGCTGTCGGTGCGGATCGCCAGCGCGGGGTGCCGGGGCAGATCGGCGAGGGTTTCCAGCAACGCCAGGGCCGCGGTGAGCTCCATGCGGTTGTTGGTGGTGGCCGGCTCCCAACCGCCGAACTCCCGCACGGTGCCATCTTCAAAGCGCAGCAACGCTCCCCAGCCGCCGGGGCCAGGGTTGCCGCTGCAGGCACCGTCGCAGGAGGCGGTCACCACACGCCCTGCCTCAGTGGCCACTGGGCCGGGGCGGGGAAGTTCGGTAGAACGCAGTTCCGATCTCGATGAGAGGCGTCCGTCGCATGCAGCGAACCTACCTCGCAGCCCTTGGCCTCGGTGCACTTCTGGCCAGCGGATCGGCGCTGGCCCCCACGCCGCTTGCGCCCCTGCAGGCGGCCCGGGCCGCCACCCTGTTTGAAAGCCGGCCGGTGGAGGCCTCCCGGTTTGTGATCCTGGCCAAACCCGTGGCCCGATCCGACTGGAGTCTGATCGTGCTGGAGCAGCTGCAGCCCGCCCCCGCCTGCTGGCAGCAGCGGTCGGATGGTCTGATCGACGCAGCCCTCACCCGTTTTGACTACACCGGCATCTGCAGCCGCTACATCGACAGCAACGGCTATTCCCTGCGGGTGAACGGCGTGGACCTGGCGAGCCGCTACCGGCTGCTGCTCCGCCAGCGGGGCCAGGAACTGCAGCTGCTCGGGTCCTCCCCCGATAACAGCAATGATCTGGTGCTGGGCCGTGGCTCGGTGCAGCGCCGGGACCGGGACGGCTTCGTGGCGATGTCACTGGAGCCCGGCTGGCAGCTGCGCCGCCGGGTCTACGGGGGCCAGACCCTCAGCCACATGTACTTCGCCAGCGACGGCAGCCTCAGCCAACTCTCCAGGCCTGCGGAGACGGCCACAGCCTTGAGCCCGGGCCGAGCGGGCTACGGCAGTGGACCGATCAGCCTGCGGGTGATCCCCTTCCGGCCGTGAGCCCCTCCAGGAGTGCGGACAGTTGCCATAGCGTCCGCCCCAGGTGGGCGCCCCCATCCCCTCTCGGTAAGGTCTGTGCGTGTGAGGAGTGCGGAACGCTCTCCCGGGGTCGAAACGAGGAAAGACTCCCAGGATCGTTCCAATCTCAGAGCCCTGCCTTCGGCGGGGCTTTTTTTTGTCTGCGCACTGGAGCAGTGGGGCGGCGGGCCATGAAAAAGCCGGCCCCGCAGGGCCGGCGAAGGCAACCAGAAGAGCTGACGGGGGCGAAGGCCCCCGCCGGGCCGGAGATCACTTGATGGTGACCTTGCCGCCGACTTCTTCCACGGCCTTCTTGATCGTTTCGGCGTCGCCCTTGGCGATGCCTTCCTTGATCGGAGTGGGAGCGGCTTCCACGAGGGCCTTGGCTTCGCCCAGGCCGAGGCCGGTGGCCTCGCGGACGGCCTTGAGGACCTTGATCTTGGCGGCGGGGTCGAAGCCGTCGAGGATCACGTCAAATTCGGTCTGCTCTTCGACGGGCTCGGCAACGGCGGCGGCAGCCACCACGACCGCACCGGCGGAGGGGGCTGCGGAGACGCCGAAGGCCTCTTCGATCTGCTTGACGAGCTCAGAGGCCTCCAGCAGGGAGAGCGCCTTGAGCGATTCGAGAATGGTGTCGGTTTTTGGGGACATGGTTAGGGGGGATCAGCAACAGATCTGTTGGGGAACAGGGGGATCGGTCGAACTCTTGGGGCCCGGCCCGGCGAAGCCGGAGCCAGGATTCAGCTGTCGCCGGATTCGGCGTGGGCCTTCAGCGCCCGGGCAAGACCGGCCGGAACCTCGTTGATGCCCACAGCCACCTTGGCGGCCACGGCGTTGATCGCACCTGCGATCTGAGCCAGCAGCGCCTCCTTGGAAGGCAGCTCACCAATGGCCTGAACATCGGACTGGGAAAGGAGTTTGCCCTCGTAGAGGCCTCCTTTGACTTCCGATTTCTTCGTGTCCTTCTGGAAGGACTGAACGGCCTTGACGGCACCGCCGACATCGCCCTTGATCAGGACGAAGGCATTGGTGCCCGTGAGCAGGGAATCGAGTTCCGACCAAACAGCGTCACCATCAATGGCACGGCGGATCAAGGTGTTTTTGGTCACCTTGCAAATGCCGTTGCTGGCCTGCAGACGGGTCCGCAGATCAGACATCTCCTTGATGGTCAGGCCCTTGTAATCAAGAACCAGCGCCATGTCGGCCTCACCGAGGAGCCCTTTGAGCTCTTCGACGATCTGTTGCTTGCTCTCCAGCGTGCGGCCCATAGGTGTGGAACGGATCGGGGGAACAAGCTGGGCACGCGGCCATGGGAACCTCCCTTGGAAGGGAAGCGAGGCCGCGTGATGATCCGCCCCATGGGGGAAAAACCTTCGCGTGCACCTCGGCAGGATTTAAGGGAAACCTGCTGTCTTGGGTCGGGCGCGTGCCCGTTTCTGGCCTGAGCCAGTTGATCACCCTACAGGGTGACGTACCCGGGCCAATCAGCTCTCCTGCTTGATCTCCTGCAGGAGGGCGACGTCCACCTGCACCGAGGGGCCCATGGTGGAGGAGAGGTAAAGGCTCTTCCAGTAGCGGCCCTTGGCACCGCTGGGTTTCTGGCGATCAATCGTTTCCTGCAGGGCCTTGAGGTTCTCCAGCAGTTTCTCAACGCTGAAGCTGGCCTTGCCGAAGCGCACGTGCACGATGCCGGTGCGATCGGCGCGGAATTCCAGCTTGCCCGCCTTGAATTCTTTGATCGCTCCGGCCAGGTCAGTGGCCACGGTGCCGGCCTTCGGGTTCGGCATCAGACCCCGGGGGCCGAGGACACGGCCGAGCTTGGCCACCTTGGGCATCATGTCCGGGGTGGCGATCAGCAGGTCAAAGTCCATCTGGCCGGCGGCGATGGCGTCCACGAGTTCGTCGTCACCGGCGAGGTCGGCGCCGGCCGCCTTGGCCTCGGCCACCTTCTCACCGCGGGCGATCACGGCGATGCGAATGTTCTGGCCGGTGCCGTTCGGCAGCGCCACGGTGGTGCGCAGCTGCTGGTCGGTGTACTTGGGATCGATGCCCAGGCGCACGTGGGCTTCGATCGTTTCGTCGAACTTGGCGGTGGCGGTGTCTTTCACCAGTTGCACCGCCTCCTCGGGGGTGTAGACGCGGTCTTCGACCTGGGCGTGGAGCGCGGACAGTCGCTTGGAGATCTTTGGCATGGCAGGTGGTGGGGTGCAATCGACCGTTGGGCGGTCTCCCCCGGTGAGGTGGATGAAAGGAACGTTGAAGATCGGGCGGGCCGGAGCTCGCCGGATCAGGCTCAGTCGCTGATGGCGACGCCCATGTTGCGGGCGGTGCCTTCGATGATGCGCTGGGCGGACTCGAGGCTGGAGGTGTTGAGATCGGGCAGTTTGGTGCGGGCGATCTCCTCGAGCTGGGCGCGGCTGATGGCACCCACGGAACCCTTGGCGGAGGTGGCGGCACCCTTCTCGATGCCGGCCGCCTTGGAGATCAAGACGGAGGCGGGCGGGGTCTTGGTGATGAAGGTGAAGCTGCGGTCTTCGAAGACCGAGATCTCCACCGGAATCACATAGCCGGCCTTGTCCTGGGTGCGGGCGTTGTACTCCTTGCAGAACGCCATGATGTTGACCCCGTGCTGGCCGAGGGCAGGGCCCACGGGCGGTGCGGGGTTGGCTTTGCCGGCATTGAGGGCCAGCTTGATCACGGCTACGACTTTCTTGGCCATCGGCTGGGCTGGGGAACGGGGACTTCCCTAGGGGGACGTCGGGACGGTCTGCGGATCGCCGACCCGAAGGGAACGGCGTGCGATGGACGGCCACCCTCCGCAGGGAGGCGGCCGCTGGGCTTCAGCTCTGTTTGCTGATCTGGGCGAACTCCAGCTCGACCGGGGTTTCCCGGCCGAAGATCGAGAGCAGGGCCTTGAGCTTGCTGCGCTCACCGGAGACTTCGATCACCTCGCCCTGGAAGTCCTTGAACGGACCGGCGGTGACGAGAATCTGGTCGCCCTCGGTGAGGTCGAACTTGACCACGGCCTTCTTCTCGGCGGCGCGCTTGAAGATGCGGTCCACCTCCGTGCGGCTCAGGGGGCGGGGCTTGATGTGGCCGCGCACCCGGCCCGTGGCGCGCCGCTCCTCGGCCCCCACGAAATTGATCACGTTGGGGGTGCTGCGCACCGCCATCATCGTGTCCTCGTCGAGGACCATGCGCACCAGCACGTAGCCGGGGAACACCTTTTCCTCGGTGCTCTGGCGGTTGCCGTCCTTCTTGATCTTGATGGCCGGGGTCTGGGGAATCTCGATCTCCAGGATGCGGCTGTCCACGCCGAGGGTGACGGCCCGCTGCTCCAGGGTGGCCTTGACCTTCTTCTCGCAGCTGGAGGCCACCTGGACCGCATACCAGCGCGCCACGGTCTTCTTGCCCTCGGAGGCCCCTTCGCCGGCCCCATCACCGGAAGGCGCTTCGCTCAGGTCGATCAGTTGGCCCGGCGAGGCGATCTCCTCGAAGGGCTCATCGCCGGCGGAGAGATCAGAGGTGGCGAGTTGGGCTTCGGACACGGAGTTCAGAACGGGGAGGCGCAGCGGGAAGGGGACAGCGGGCGAGGCGATCAGCGGAAGATCTGGGTGGACCCCCAACCGAAGAAGCGATCAACGGCGGCGATCGCGGCCGCCGAAAGGCTGACCATCAAGATCACGGCCACCGACTCGCTGAACAGCTGTTGGCGGCTGGGCCAGACCACCTTGCGCAACTCCTCCACAGTGGCGGCGGCGAAACCGCCGGAATCGGCCGGCGCCGCTGGCGCGGCGGGGGTTTTGGCCGTGTCTTCGGGCGTTTGGAGGGTCACAGGCGCTGGCGCACCGGTGCGATCAGTCGTACCGGCAAACGATCACCCTACCGGACGTCCTCACGCTCTGGCCCCAGGGGGATGAAACACAGCGGCTCCGCCGGGTCAGCGGATGCCTGCACCCGAACGCCCCTGGCGCCGCTGAAGGTCTCGGCCAGCAGGGCCGTGGCCAGCGGGTTCTCAATCTGACGGCGCAGCAGGCGCCTCAGGGGCCTGGCCCCGTACTCGGGCTCGTAACCCTGGGCGGCCAGGCGGGCCACCAGGGACTCGTCCACCTGCAACTCCAGTCCCTGGTCCGCCAGCAACTGAGCCAGCTCCGCCAACTGCAGGCGCACGATCCGCTGCAGATCTTCGGGCCGCAGGGGTCGGAAACGAATCACCTCATCAATGCGGTTGAGGAACTCCGGCCGGAACTGATCGGCTAGGGCCCGCTCCACGGCGGCATCGAGGGCGGCCCCGTCGCCGCTGCGCCCGAATTCGAGAATCGCCCGACTGGCCAGGTTGCTGGTCATCACCACCACCGTGTGGCGGAAATCGACCGTGCGGCCCTGGGAATCGGTCAGGCGGCCGTCGTCGAGCACCTGCAGCAGCACGTTGAACACGTCCGGGTGGGCCTTCTCCACCTCATCGAGCAGCAGCACCGCATAGGGACGCTGGCGCACCGCCTCGGTGAGCTGCCCCCCCTCCTCGTAACCCACATAGCCCGGCGGCGCCCCCAGCAGGCGGGCCACGGCGTTGCGCTCCATGTACTCGCTCATGTCGAGCCGCACCAGGGCCTCGGTCTCATCGAACAGGGCCGCCGCCAGGGACTTGGCCAGTTCGGTCTTGCCCACGCCGGTGGGCCCGAGGAACAGAAACGAGCCCACGGGCCGGCGGGGGTCCTGCATGCCGGCCCGGGCGCGGCGGATGGCGGCGGCCACGGCGGTGACCGCCTCGGGCTGGCCGATCACCCGCTCCCCGAGTCGGCTTTCGAGCTCCAGCAGCTTCTGGCGTTCCCCCGCCAGCAGCCGTTGCACGGGGATGCCGGTCCAGCGGGCCACCACATCGGCGATGTCCCCCTCCTCCACCTGCTCCCGCAGCAGCGACTGACCGGAGCGCTGGTCTTCGAGCATCCCCTGCTCCAGGGCCAGACGGCGCTGCTGCAGCCCATGGAGCTGGTCGTACTGCAACCGGGCCGCCTCCTCGAGATCGCCATCGCGCTCGGCCTCGGCGATGGCGTGGCGCAGGTCCTCGTCCTGGTGCTGGAGCTCCCGCAGCTCCGCCAGCTGCTCCCGCTCCCCCTGCCAGCGTTCCTGCAGGGCCGCCAGGCGCTCCTGGGCGTCCCGGCGCTGGTCCTGCCACTGCAGGCGTTCGGCCATCGGGGCGGACTCCGCCGCCAGCAGGGCCAGCTCCACCCGCCGCAGGGCCAGTTCGGCGTCCTCCACCAGCTGGGGCTTGGAGGTGACCTCCATCTTGAGCTGGGCGGCGGCCTCATCGATCAGGTCGATGGCCTTGTCCGGCAGGCAGCGGTCGGCGATGTAGCGGGCCGCCAGGCGGGTGGCGGCCACCACCGCCCCATCGCTGATCGTGACGCCGTGGTGGAGCTCATAGCGCTCCTTGAGCCCCCGCAGGATCTCGATGCTCACCTCCAGGCTGGGTTCGCCCACCACCACCTGCTGGAAACGGCGCTCGAGGGCGGGGTCCTTCTCCACCGTGCGCCGGTAATCGGCTGGGGTGGTGGCACCGATGCAGCGCAGCTCGCCGCGGGCCAGCATCGGCTTGAGCAGGCTGCCGGCATCGGCGTTGGAGCGGTCGCTGCTGACCACCGTGTGCAGCTCGTCGATGAACAGCACCACCCCGGCGTCGGGGTCGCTCACCTCCGCCAGCACGCTGCGCAGCCGTTCCTCGAACTGCCCGCGGAACTTGGCGCCGGCGATCAGGGCCCCCAGATCGAGGGCGATCAGGCGCAGGCCCTTGAGCGAATCGGGCACCTCACCGGCCACGATCCTCTGGGCCAGCAGCTCGGCGATGGCGGTCTTGCCGACGCCGGGCTCGCCAATCAGCACCGGGTTGTTCTTGCCCCGGCGCGAGAGCACCTGAATCAGGCGGCGGATCTCGGCGTCGCGACCGATCACCGGATCCAGCTGACCGGCGCGGGCGGCGGCGGTGAGGTCGCGCCCGAATTGCTCCAGGGGAGAGGGTTCCCGCTCCAGGGTGAGCCCGCCCTCAGAAGCAACCGGAACCGCCAGCGCAGCCTTGGGCGGGGCCACGGGCTGGGGGCGGGATGGGGTCGTGTCGATCCAGTCGTCGTCGCTGCGCAGCAGCGCGGTCCGGGGGCGGGGGGACGCCTGGGGCGATGGGCTCGAGAGCAGGGGCGCCCCGGGACGCAGCTGTCGCAGCAGGCGCTCTTCGCCCAACCCCTCGGCCGCCAGCACCTCGGCGCCGAGGCGGGGTTCCTCCAGCAGGGCGAGCAGCAGGTGGGGCACATCGATCAGGCGGGAGCCCCAGCCCCCCCGCCGGCGGTCGGCGGCCTCCAGCAGCTCCTCCAGGGCCTCACCGATGAACAGCTCACCGCCACTGCCCGCGGGCTGATCGGCGCAGAAGGCCTCGAGGCGATCGAGCACCCGGTCGACGCTGATCGGCAGCGGATCCACCCAAGCGGCGAAACGGGCATCGCTGAACAGCACCTGCAACAGATGCTCCACATCCAGCTGGCCATGGCGCCAGCGACGGGCCTGGTCCTGGCTGGCCAGCAGCAGGTCCCAGGCGGCGTCGCTGAAACGGTCCGGTTCGGCGGTGAGGCTGCCCGGGGGGGAAGGGTCAGTCCGCATCGTGCCGGGGGGAGGTTTGAATCAATTCCACCTTGTAGCCATCGGGATCCTCCACGAAGGCGATCACGGTGCTGCCGTGCTTCATCGGTCCAGGCTCACGGGTCACCCGGCCGCCCTTGGCGCGGATCTGATCACAGAGCGCCTGGATGTCCTCCACCCCCAGGGCGATGTGGCCGTAACCACTGCCGATCTCGTAGCTGGCGGTGTCCCAGTTGTGGGTCAGCTCGAGCACAGCGGTGTCGCGCTCGTCGCCGTAACCCACGAAGGCCAGGGTGAAACGGCCCGACGGGTAATCCTTGCGGCGCAGCAGCCGCATGCCGAGCACATCCGTGTAGAAGGCGAGCGAGCGCTCCAGATCCCCCACCCGCAGCATGGTGTGAAGCAGTCGCATGGCCAGGGGGTGGGGCGAAGCCATTCTGACCAGAGGCCCGAGATCCGTGCCAACCGGCACAAATGGGCGGGCGGGGGAGGCCCATAAGATCCCCAACATCAACGACAGCCTTTCGTGTTCGATTCCCTCGATCTCGTCATCGACAGCGTGGTGGCCCGCGAGGTGCTGGATTCCCGTGGCACCCCGACGGTGGAAGCGGAGGTGCTGCTCGAAGGGGGCGCCCGCGGGATGGCGATCGTGCCCAGCGGCGCCAGCACCGGCGCCCACGAGGCCCACGAGCTCCGGGACGGGGATCCCAGCCGCTACTTCGGCAAGGGAGTCACCAAGGCGGTGACCAACATCGAAGAAAAGATCGCGCCGGCCCTCTGCGGCCTCAGCGCCACCGACCAGGGCACCGTGGATGCCGCCCTGATCGAACTGGACGGCAGCGACAACAAATCCGCCCTCGGGGCCAACGCGATCCTCGCGGTCAGCTTGGCGGTGGCCCGGGCGGCGGCCGAGGGGGTCGGCCTGCCCCTCTACCGCTACCTGGGGGGGCCGATGGCCACCCTGTTGCCGGTGCCGCTGATGAACGTGATCAACGGAGGCGCCCACGCCGCCAACAACCTGGATTTCCAGGAATTCATGGTGGTGCCCCACGGCGCCTCCAGCTTCAGGGAGGCCTTGCGCATGGGCGCCGAGGTGTTCCACACGCTCAAGGGTCTGCTGGCCGAGCAGGGGCTCTCCACCGCCGTGGGCGATGAAGGGGGCTTCGCCCCCGACCTGACCAGCAATGACGCCGGCGGTGATCTGCTGGTGGCGGCGATCGAGAAGGCGGGCTATCGGCCCGGGGATCAGATCTCCCTGGCCCTGGATGTGGCCAGCACCGAGTTTTTCAAGGACGGCCGCTACGCCTTCGGCGGTGGCAGCTACACCAGCGCCGAGCTGGTGGATCAGCTGGAGGCAATGGTCAGCCGCTACCCGATCGTCTCGATCGAGGATGGCCTCGCCGAGGACGACTGGGAGGGCTGGGCCCTGCTCACCGAGCGGCTGGGGAGCCGCGTGCAGCTGGTGGGCGACGACCTGTTCGTGACCAACACCAGCCGCCTGCAGCGGGGCATCGAGCAGGGGATCGCCAATTCGATCCTGATCAAGGTCAACCAGATCGGCTCCCTCACCGAAACCCTCCAGGCGATCGACCTGGCCGGCCGGGCCGGCTACACGAGCGTGATCAGCCACCGCAGCGGCGAAACCGAGGACACAACAATCGCCGACCTGGCGGTGGCCACCCGCGCCGGCCAGATCAAGACCGGCTCCCTCAGCCGCAGCGAGCGGGTCGCCAAATACAACCGCCTGCTGCGCATCGAAGACGAACTGGGCAGCCAGGCGATCTACGCCGGTGTCGAAGACCGGGGCCCGAGAGGCAAGGCCTGATCCAGCTCAGCTGCGGGTGCCGGGGAGCTGCTCCAGGCGGCTGTCACGGCGCAGCTTCGCCTGGAGCTTGATCCAGCCGACCCCCACGGGAACACCCGCCAGCAGGGGAAGGGCCGAGAGCAGCGGCCGACCACTGCTGGCCAGCAGGGAAGCGGCCACCACCAGGGCCCCCAGCAACACCGACTGACTGGCCAGTTGCTGACTGACCGCCAACCGCCGCAGCAGCCGGTCGGTTTCACCGGCGCGAATCTGCACCTGCAGATCGCCTTGCTCGACGCGGGCCAGGCTCTCCTCCAGGCGCCGGGGGATGCCGAGGGCACGGCTGCCCACCTCGGCCGCCTGGCGACCGAGTTCGTTGATGAAGTCGTTGGGACCGTTACCGCTGGCGGACATCAGAGGCAGCAGGTAGGGGCGGGCAATCGCCACCAGGCTAAAGGCCGGATCGAGGCTGCGGCCCACCCCCTCGAAGGTCGAGAGGGCCCGCATAACGAAGATCAGCTCCACCGGCAGGCGGAACGGCTGGCCATAGACCAGGTCATAGAGATCCCCCGAGAGCTTCTCGATCACGTTGCTGGAGAAGGGCGGCGTCAGGGCGTCGTTGAGCATCACCCGCACCAGCCGGCGCACGGGCCCCTGATCGATGCCCTGGGCGATCACCCCGGCCGCCTGCAACTCCTCCACCAGGCCGGAGGCATCGCGGGCGGCGGCGGCCCGCACCATGCGCCCCAGGCGGCTGCGCAGCCGCTGGGAGATCTGACCCATCATCCCGAAGTCGTAGTAGATGAGGGCGCCATCGGCCGCCACCGCCAGATTCCCCGGATGGGGGTCGGCGTGGAAGAACCCGTAGCGCACCAGTTGCTGCAGGTAACTGGCCGCCCCCCGCTCGGCCACGGCGGCCGGATCGATGCCGGCCTCGATCAGGGCCGCACGGTCGGTGATCTTGATGCCGGGCAGGTAGTCGAGGCAGAGCACCCGGCGGGTGCTCAGTTCCCAGACCACCGCCGGCACACGGATGAGCGGATCATCGAGGAACTGTTGGCGGAAGCGGGCCGCATGTTCGGCCTCGGTGCGGAAGTCCAGCTCGCGGATCAGCACCCGGCGGCATTCCTGGGCGATGCCCACCCAGTCGCGGCCTTCCCCCCAACGGGGATGGCGCTGGAACAACGCAGCCACCTGCTGGAGGATGTCGAGATCGAGGCGGAAGAGGCGTTCCAGGCCGGGGCGCTGGATCTTGAACACCACCTGCCGGCCGCTGCGCAGGCTGGCCCGGTGCACCTGGGCGAGGCTGGCGGCGCCCAGGGGCTCAGCCTCCAGATCGATGATCTCGGCGCAACGCTCCCCCAATTCCTGCTCCAGCAGGCCCTGGGCCACGGCGAAGGGGAAGGCCGGCACCTTGTCCTGGAGATGCGCCAGCTCCTCCACATAGCCAGCGGGCAGCACATCCGGGCGAGCGGAGAGCAGCTGACCGAGCTTGATGAAGGCCGCCCCCAGATCGAGCAGACGGGCCGTGAGCCAGCGGGCCCGTTGTCGTTGGCGCTGGGCGCGGCCTTCCTCGGTGACACCACCGGGATAGCTCCAGGCGGCCCCGTCCCACCAGAGGCCCACCACCATCGCCACCACCACCCACCACACCTGAACGCTGCGGGCCAGTTCCCGCAGCCGGCGCCGCAAAGGGCCGATCAAGGCTGATCCTCGAGCCGCGAGGCGAGCCCGGCCACCTGGGCCCGCAGGGCATCGATCTGATCCTGGGGGTTCGGGCTGGCACCGGAGGACTGGCCCTGGACCCCAATGTCCGCAGGTGGGGCTGCGGCACCGGGAGTGGCATCAGAGGGCGCCGTTTCACCCCGTTCCAGGCGCTCGGCCTCCTGCTCCACCTCCTCGACGAACAAGCTCCATTCCTGTTGCAGACGCTCGGGCGCCAGCTCCGCCAGGCTGGTCAGGGCGGACAGGGCCTCGGCCACGCCGCTCTGGAGGCGCGCCGAGAGCCGATTGACGGCGGCTTGAAGCAGGGATTGCGGGGCGCTCATCCTGGGCCTGCTGTGCTGGCCAAACTGTGGCAGATCGGAATCCCCGGCGGGGATCTAGCGGGCGGGAGTCGCCTCGGGCAGAACGGGGGGCGCTGGTGCGTCCAGAGGGGGCAGCGGGTCGAGGGCGCCGTCGTCGGCACTCCGGGGCTGTGGCTTGGCACTCGGGGGCTGTGGCTTGGCCTTCGGGGGCTGTGATGGGGCCGTCGGGGCGGCGCTCTCCGTGGGCGCGAGGGGATCGGGGGCGCCGTTGCTGTCGGGCTCCGCCCCCGGCAGCGGCTCAGGCAGCTGGTCTGCGGGGTCTGTTTTCGCGGGCGGGTTGGGATCCCCGCGCAGGGATTCATTCTGGGCGCCGTAGCGCATCCTCAGGCTCTCCAGGCTGATGCCGGGCAAGGGCTGTGCGTCGAAACGGTGGCCCAGGTCGATCGAAGGGGTCCCGTCCAGGACCTGCAACCGCTGGGTGAGGCCGAACCCCAGGGCGAAGCCGAGCCCGATCACCAGGGGACCACTCCAGGGGTTCCCGGGGCGGGCGGCACGGGTGGGGGCGGCACTGGCCTGGGCCATGGGCATAGGGCGGTGGGGCGGCGGTGCGGGGGGCAGCGGTGCGCCGACCCATCCTGCCCCAGGCGGATCTCTCAGCCCTTCAAGATGAAGGTCAGTGGCGGGGATCCGGCCCTGGCGCCAGGGATCCAAACGAGACCGGGCAACCTACGCTCAGTCCAAGACAAATGGGGGTGGTTGTGGCGAAATCGCGGGTCGGACACAACACCCAGTTCAAGGCACCCGCGCGCATCAGCATCACGATCCCCGAAAGCGTCAACGAACGACTGATCGCCATCTCGCGCGAACAGGGACGTTCCCTGAGCAATCTCGCTGCCTACCTGCTCGAGTGGGCCATCTCCAACGAGCCGAACTGCCACGCGATCCTCAGCGAGAAGCAGTCTTCGGAGTGATTCAACCCGCTCAGGTGGTGTAGTCGGCGTTGATGCGCACGTATTGATCCGATAGGTCACAGCCCCAGGCGATGCCCGTGCCGGACCCCTCCCCCACCCGCAGCCGAATGAGCACCGTGTCGCCGCCGGGGCCCGTGCCGCCCAGGTAGTCACCTTCGGCACGGGCCTTGAGATAGCTGGAGGCCCCCGGTCGATCGAACACCAGGGGCTGACCCGCCGCCATCAGTTGGTGCTCCCCGAGCCAGAGGGCCACCGCCTCCGGATCGAAGGCCGCCCCGGCCCGGCCCGCCGCGGCCACGATCCGGCCCCAGTTGGGGTCGCGGCCGTGGACGGCGCATTTCACCAGCGACGAGCCGCAGACGGTGCGGGCGATGGCGCGGGCGTCGGCGTCGCTGGCGGCACCCTCCACCCGCACCTCGATCAGGCAGGTGGCCCCCTCACCATCACGGGCAATCGCTTGGGCCAGGTGCTGCGACACCGCCGTCAGGCCGGCCTCCAGCGCCTCGAAGTGCTCCGGTGGCAGGGGCGCACCGGCGGCAAAGGCCAGGAACGTGTCGTTGGTGCTGGTGTCGCCGTCCACCGTGATCGCGTTGAAGGAGCGCTCCACCGCCCGCTGCACCATGGCGCGCCACAACTCCGCCGGCACACCCGCATCGCACGTGAGATAGCCCAGCATCGTGGCCATCTGGGGGTGGATCATCCCGGAGCCCTTGGCCATGCCGCCGAGGCGCACCCGCCGGCCACCCAGGTGGGCCTCCAGGGCGATCTGCTTGTTCGTCAGGTCGGTGGTGAGGATCGCCGTGGCGGCGGCGGCGCCCCCCTCGGGGCCCAGGGCCGCCACCAGGGGATCGAGGCCCGCCACCAGGGTGTCGATCGGGATCGGCACCCCGATCACGCCGGTGGAGCAGATCAGCACCTCCTCGGCGGCCAGACCCAGGCGATGGGCCAGTTCGGCCGTAGCCGTCAGGCTGTCGGCCAGGCCCCGTGATCCGGTGCAGGCATTGGCCTGGCCTGAGTTGGTGAGCACCGCCCGGGCGCGGCCACCGCTGGCGGCCAGCCGTTCGGCGCAGAGGTCCACACAGGCGGCCCGCACCCGGTTGGTGGTGAAGCTGCCGGCGCAAACGGCCCCAACGGGCGCCAGCAGCAGGGAGAGGTCGCTCTTGCCGGAGGCTTTGAGGCCAGCGGTGGCGCCGGCGGCGAGGAAGCCCGCCGGAGCGGTGATGCCACCGGCGATGGGCTGCCAGGGGGTCGGAAGGGTCAAGGCGAGGGATCGCTCTGGGTGCATCCTGCCGGGGCGGCGGCCCGTTCAACGCCAGGGCGGGGGCGCAGGCCGCGCCCTCAGCGGTACACGCTGGCCGGGCCCACCTTGGCGTAGAGATCTTCCAGCCGAACCGACAGCTGCTCCAGCAGGCTGCGGCTGAACTCGGTCGATTGCGACAGCAGCTCTTCGAAATGGGACGCGGTGAACACCAGCACCGTCGCGGGTTCGGCGCCGGCGCGCACCTCGGCCCGGCGGGGATGATCGGTGAAGAAAGCCACCTCGCCGATCGGCTCGCCCACGCGGATCTGGGCCATCAGGGCCATCGGATTCCCCACTCCGTCGTCGCGGTAGACCTCACAGCTGCCCTCCAGCAGGATCGCGACGATGTCGGGTTGATCGCCGACGCTGAACAGAGCCTCACCGGGCTCGAGCCGCCGCTGGTCTCCCCAGCGCAACATGCTGAACAGGGCCGCCGGGGAGAGGTCGGCCCCCAGGGGGACCTGGAGCAGCTGGGTGAGCCGATCGCTGTGGGGCACATCCACCCCCGCCAGCAACTGGCGCAGGGCCGGGCTGTCCGGCAGACCCACCCGCGGCTGCCGGCGCAGGGCGGCGGCCCGCTCCGGCGCGCGCCGGTCCTGCACCCACAGCACCCACAGGGCGGTGTCGGGATCGGGATCGCGCCAGAGGGCTTCGAGGGCATCGGAGGGATCGGGCAAGGGCTCCAGGTTGATGGAGCCCTCCCCTGGCTCCATCACCAGGCGCTGCTCCCTGCGCCTGAGCTGGCTCAACACCAACGGCGGCGCCAGGGGCAGCAGCGCCGCGAAACGCCGCACCAAGGGGTCGTCGTCGCTGAAATGTGCAAGACCGGGCCAGATGATCACGAACAGGCTGGTGAGGCGTCGGTCGATCACCGGCAGCAAAGGGCGGATCAGAGGATCGCTGGCGGTGGCCTGCTCCAGGCTGATGCGGGCCGCAAGCTGGGCGCGCAGCTCCTCCCATTCCTCCTCGAGGCGCTGGCGGGAGAAGGCCGAGGTGGGGCCAAAACGGGCCAGCAGCTCCCCCCAGCTGGCCTCATCGAGCACGAATTCAGCGCGGATGCGCTCCAGGCCCTCCTGATGGCTGGGGGAGGCGAGGGCGGCACTGAGGTCGAGGCTGCGGCTGGCCTCGAGCAGATCTTCGATCGCCTCGGCGGCGGCCTCCTGGCGCAGGCCACGGATCTCCCTCTGGCGGTAGTCCAGCTGCAGGATGCGCGGGTCGGTGATCGCCAGTTCGCGCACGGCGGCGTGGTGGTCCTCCTCCACCAGCCCCAGGGATTGGCGCAGCTCCTCCAACTGCACCAGGGCCGCGGCCCGGTCCAGTCGGCCGGTGTCGAACAGGTCGGACATCACCTCCCGGTAGATGCCGCGCTTGGTGGCGCTGATCTGGACCGGCAGCACCTTGGCGAGGGTGAACACCTCGTTGGCGCTGAGCTCCTGGAGCGAGCGCCCCTCAAGCAAGGCGTCCAGCTCGGGCATGAGCTTCTCGAGCTGCTTGCGCAGGCTGGCGCTGGTGCTCTCGCGGGTGTAGGTGGCCTTGTCCCGGGACCAGCCGCGGTAGAGCCACATGCCGCTGGCGATCAGCACCACGGAGCGGATGAGCTGGCCGCCCTTGCCCCCCAACGCCCCCAGGGAGGGATCAGCAAACCAGAAGAAGACGTTCACCGCCAGGAAGCTGGCCAGCAGGCGGGTGCGCTGCCGGGCCACATCGGCGGCCCGCTCCCCGAGGGCCGCCAGCCGGCGTTCCAGCTGCCGTTGCAGCCAGGAGAAGATCAGCACCGAGAGGACAGCCGCCAGCACCAGCAGCGCCGGCAGGGAGATCAGCCGCGGCAGCAGCGTGTTCAAGCCCCACAACTGCAGGGGCTGAAGGATCGCATCAACATGGCGGGCGTCGTAGGCCCACAGGCCCGTGCGCAGGTAATCGACGCCCTCGCGGGACTCGGCGCGGATGAGCAGGAAAAAGCCCAGCACCAAGCCGGGATAGGACAACCAGGCCCAGTCGAGGCCACGCTTGGCGCTGAAGGTCTGCCAGTAGGCCCGTTCCGAATCGATGTCGATGCAGGGGGCCTGGCAGGCCACACAGGCGCTCTGGAGCTTGCCCTTGTCGCCGTAGGTGCGGCACATCGACTGGGTGATCTTGGAGCTGGTGTCCATGTGGGCGGGGCTTCCCAGCAGGCTGCGCTGGCCCGTGACCACGGTCTGCACCGGCGCCATCGGGCAGAAGTACTGGCACCAGGCCTTGCCGCCATAGGCCCAGCCCACCACCAGGGCCGCCGCCACCGTGAGCAGCAGGAACAGACCCAGGCCCACGGTGCTGCTGTTGACCACCAACAGACGGAGGCTGAGGCCGGCGATGAACAGGCTCCACTGCAACTGCACGTGGTGTTGGCCCAGCCAGGAGTTGGCCTCGATCTTCACCACCTCCCTACGGCTGCCCTTGCCGGCCACGGTGCGCTGCCAGTGCAGGGCCCGGAACAGCTGGGAGATGAACGCCAAGGGGCAGATCCGGCGCCAGAGCTCATGGCTCAACACCACCAGGGTCAGCAGACCGCTGGGCACCACCAGGCCCCAGAAGATCTGGTTGCCCTCATGGGTGTGGCATTCCAGGAGCTGGCCGCAGTGGTTGATGTTGAACGGCCAGGGATCGACGTTCGGGATCAGCAGCGAGACGATCAACCCCAGCCAGCCCAGCAGCAGCACCCAGCGGGTGAGATGGGCCTGACGCTCCGACCAGGCACTGAACAGTTGCAAGGCGCAAGCCGTCGGCGGATTGGACCCTACCGATGCCCTCGGGGCCTGTCGAGTTGATGATGACGTTCACCCCGCCATCCCTTTCGCCCCTCCATGTCTGCCTCGGGTTCCAGCCGCCAACGCCGCATCGGCCTGACCGGCGGCATCGCCAGCGGCAAGAGCACGGTGGGGCGCCTGCTGATCGAACGGCACGGCCTGCCGCTGCTCGATGCCGACGCCTTCGCCCGCGAGGCCCTGGCCCCCGGCAGCCCGGGCGCCCGGGCCGTGGCGGAGCGCTACGGAGACCTGGTGGCCGGGGGGAACCCAGTGCAGGTGGACCGCGCTGCCCTGGGGAGGATCGTGTTCGCCGATTCCGCTGAGCGGACCTGGCTCGAGGGCCTTGTCCACCCGGCGGTGCGGGCGAGATTCGAGGCCGAACTGGCGCGGCTGGTAGCCGAGCCCGTGGTGGTGCTGATGGTCCCGTTGCTGTTCGAGGCCGGGCTGGAGGGGCTGTGCAGTGAAATCTGGCTGGTGGACTGCGACCCTGAGGAGCAACGGGAGCGGCTGATGACCCGCGATGGCTTCAGCCGGGCGGAAGCCGAGGCCCGCCTGGCGGCCCAGTGGCCCCTGGAACGCAAACGGGCCCGCGCCGATGTGCTGATCGACAACCGGGGCGCGCCCGAGGGCCTGGAGGTTCAGGTGCAGCGGGCCCTGGCCCTCAGCCCTTGAGCTTGGCCACGAGCACCTGGTTGGCCAGCTTCGGGTCGGCCTTGCCGGCGGTGCGCTGCATCAGCTGACCTATAAAAAAGCCCTGGAGCTTGGTCTTGCCGCCACGGAACGCCTCCACCTCAGCCGGGTGGGCCGCCAGCAGCTCCTCGACAATCGCCGTGATCGCCGCCGGGTCGCTGATCATCCCCAGGCCCCGTTCCTCGACGATCGCGGCGGGGGAGCCGCCTTGCTCCAACAGCTCCGGCAGGATCTCCTTGGCGATCTTGCCGCTGATCGTGCCGCCCTCGATCAGTTGCACCAGCTCCGCGAGCTGCTGGGGCCGCAGGAGCATTTCGCCGTAGGCGAGGCGGTTGGCGTTGACATGGGCGGCGATGTCGCCGGTGATCCAGTTGGCCGCCCCCTTGGGGTCGGCGCCGGCCGCCACCGCGGCCTCGAAGTACTCCGCCATCGGCCGCTCATCGGTGAGCACGCGGGCGTCGTAGATCGAGAGCCCCAGCTGTTCGGCGTAGCGGTGGCGCTTGGCGGCCGGCAGCTCCGGCAATTCGGCGCGCCAGGCTTCACGCCGCTGGGGCGTCACCTCGATCGGGCCGAGATCGGGTTCGGGGAAGTAGCGGTAGTCGCTGCTGCCCTCCTTGCTGCGCATGCTCTTGGTGAGCTGTTTGCCCTCATCCCAGAGGCGGGTTTCCTGGAAGATCGGCTCCCCGGCCTCGATTGCTTTGATCTGGCGTTCGATCTCGTGATCGCAGGCCTTCTGGATCGCCGAGAAGGAGTTCATGTTCTTGATCTCCACCTTCACCCCGAAGGGTTCATCGGGCCCGCGGCGCACGGAGATGTTGACGTCGCAGCGCAGGGAGCCCTCCTGCATGTTGCCGTCGGAGACACCGAGGTAGCGCATGATCCGGCGGATCTCGGAGGCATACTCAGCCGCCTCGCGGCCCGTGCGCAGATCCGGCTTGGAGACGATCTCCGCCAGGGCCACACCGGCGCGGTTGTAGTCCACCAACGAGTGGGTGGAGCCCGCCAGGCGGTCGCTGCCGGCGTGCACGAGCTTGCCGGCATCCTCTTCCATGTGCAGGCGCTCGATGCCGATGCGCTTGGTGTAAGTGTCCTTGCCCTTTTCGGCCACCTCCACCTCGATCCAGCCGTTCTCGGCGATCGGCTGATCGAACTGGGAGATCTGAAAGTTCTTGGGCAGGTCGGGGTAGAAGTACTGCTTGCGGTCGAACTTGCAGTGCTCGGCCACCTGCAAATTGAGTGCCAGCGAGGCCTTGACCGCGTACTCCAGCACCTTCTGGTTCAACACCGGCAGGGTGCCGGGCAGCCCCAGCACCACCGGATCGATATGGGTGTTGGGGTCATCGCCGAAGTTGGTGGAGGCGGCCGAGAAGATCTTGCTGGCGGTGGCCAGCTGCACATGGGTTTCCAGGCCGATCACGGCCTCCCAGCTCCCGTGGCCGATCGCCGACGCCATACCGCTTCACTCCCTTGGCTGAGGGGGCGATCCTAGGCAGCGGCCTCAAACGTCAGCTCCCGGTAACCGCTGAGGGCATCGAGCTGGCGCTCGAAGCGCACCGCCAGCGGCAGCAGCAGGGCGATCTCGGCGGTGGTGCGGATGACGTTGCCCGCCAGCAGATGGCCGCCGCGGCAGTGGCCGCCCTGATCGGCGGCTGTGAGATGCAGGTGAACGCCGCCGGGGCCGAGGCTGCCCTGGAGGCTGAGCAGTTCCCAGGGGCCCTCCAGCTCCAGAACCCGGTCGCTGCCGGCGGGGCGGAACACCAGCCCCTGGAGGCTGCCGATGGCCGAGGCCACCCAGGCGGCGGCGATGGCGCGTTCGTTCACCAGGGCCTCCAGAGCCCCGCGCAGGTCGGCCCCCGGCGACAGCCGCAGGCTGAGCAGCCCTGTCGGCGCCGCTGATCCGGGTGGATAGGTTGTCGTCATGACTGGGGCCACAGGCGAACCGATCCTGATCCTGGGGGGCGGCCTGATGGGGCTGGCGATCGCCCACCAGCTAGCCCGCCGCGGCCAGGCGGTGACCGTGCTGAGCCGGAGCCGCAGCGAGGCGGCGGGCTTCGTGGCGGCGGGGATGCTGGCGCCCCATGCGGAAGGGCTCTCGGGGGCCCTGCTGGCGTTGGGCCAGCGCAGCCTGGAGGCCATTCCGGCTTGGGTGGAGCAGATCGAAGCCGACAGCGGCCTGAGCTGCGGCCTGCGGCCCTGCGGGATCGTGGTGCCGTTCGCCAGCGCCACCGAGCGGGACGCCTATCCCACCGCCAGCCTGGGCACGCCATTGGATCGCCCCGACCTCGAGCGCGAGATCCCCGGCATCGGGCCTGGCTTCCAGGCGGCCCTGCTGTTCGAGCAGGACGGCCAGATCGACAACCGCCGCCAGCTGATGCGGGCCCTCGAACGCGCCTGCAGCGCCCACGGGGTGGCCTTCCAGGAGGGCGCCGAGGTGCTGGACCTGCACCAGGAGGCCCAGGCCACGGCCCCCCGGCTGACGGGGGTGCGGCTGCGGCGGGCGGAAGGGGACGAGCAGCTTTTGAGCTGTGGCAAGGCCGTGCTGGCCTGCGGCGCCTGGAGCGCCCGGTTGCTGAGCGAGCTGTCGGTGTTTCCGGTCAAAGGACAGATGCTGTCGCTGCAGGGGCCGATCGGGGCCCTGGCACGGGTGGTGTTCGGCCCCGGCACCTACCTGGTGGCGAGGGAGGACGGCCTGCTGGTGGTGGGCGCCACCTGTGAACCGGAGGCGGGTTTCGCTGAGGGCCTCACCCCGGCCGGCCAGCGGCAGCTACAGGCGGGAATCGACGCCCTGCTGCCGGAGGCGGCTCAGTGGCCGCCGATGGAGCGCTGGTGGGGCTTTCGCCCCTGCACCCCCGACCAGGGGCCCCTGCTGGGGGCGAGCCCGCTCGCAGGCCTGGAGCTGGCCACCGGCCACCACCGCAACGGCGTGCTGCTGGCGGCGATCACCGCCGAGCTCATCACGGCCAGGCTGCTGGGGGATGAGCTGCAGGCGGCGGATCGGGGCCTGCTAGAGGCGTTCCGTTGGGACCGCTTCAGCCCCCGGGCGCCGGCGGCGGGGATGCCGGCGGTGACTCCGGCAGGGTGAACACCGGCGTGGGCCCCATGCCCTTCACCGGCGGTGAACCCTTCGATTGGGGCGCCAGTTCATCGCGCACCAGGTCTGCGGTGACCTGATCGAACAGCACCGGCACCTCCAGGGTGCGGGTGAGACCCTCCAACCGGCTGGCCAGGTTGACCGTGTCGCCGATCACGGTGAAATCGAGGCGGCGGGGGCTGCCGATCTGGCCCACCACCACATCGCCGCTGGCCAGCCCGACGCCGTTGCCCAGAGGCTCGATGTCGCGCTGGGCCCAACCCAGGTTGAGCCGTTCGAGCGCCTCGCGCATCGCCCGGGCGCAGCGCACCGCCGCCAGGGCCTCCTGCTGCTCGCCGCGGCTCACGGGCGAGCCAAACACCGCCATCACCGCATCGCCGATGAACTTGTCGACGGTGCCGCCGTGGGCCGTGATCACCTCCACCATCTCGCCCAGGTATTCGTTCAGTTGACTCACCAGCAGCTCGCTCTGGCCGTCGAGGGTGCGCTGGCGGGTGAGCTGGGTGAAGCCCTTGAGATCCGAGAACAGCACCGTCACCCGCAGCACGCGGCCCCGCAGGATGCCGTCGGCCGCCTTGGGATCGGAAAGGATCTCCGCCACCACGCTGGGGGCCACGTAGCGCTCGAAGGTGCGCCGCAGGCGCCGCCGCTCCCGCTCCTCCTGCAGGTAGGCATCGCCGCCATAGAGCAGCCCGAGCACCACGAGCCCTGAGGCGGGGGCCAGCAGGGGCAGCCAGCGGTGACTGCGCTGCAGGGCGAAGAAGCCCGCGGTGACCACCAGCACCAGGGCGGCGCCCACGAGGGCGAGGCGCCAGCCGATGCCGCCGCGCCAGAGGCCGAGGGCGGCCACCAGCAGCACCGGCGCCAGGGCCAGCAGCGCCCGCCAGGGAGCCGTGGTGGGCCAGGGGGCCAGGCCATCGCCGGCCAGGGAATTGGCGGTGGCGGTGGCCAGCAGCTCCAGGCCGGAGAGGTTGCCGAAGGGGGTGGGGTTGCCCGCCTCCCCCTGGGAGACCACGGGCCCCACCACCACCAGGGCGTTCTTCAGGGAACCCCGCAGGGGATGGCGGCTCCAGCGGGCCGGATCGAGCACTTCCCAGGCCGACAGGCGCGTGAAGCTGCCCTCTGGCCCATAAAAATCCAGGGCCATGGCCGGATCGTTCTGGCGGGAAGACCGTCCCCCCAGCTGGAGCAACGTGGCCGCCAAGGAAGGCTGGGGCTTGAGGCCATTGGCCGGCAGCAGTCTGCGGCCGTAGGCCTCCGGGTGTCGGTCGGGATCACCCGCCTGGGCGGGCAGGGTGTTGGTGAGCCCCAGGGCACCCGATCCGCCAACGGGGGTCATGAAACGCTCCGGGCGCACCAGGGTGAGCCCACTGCCCACCTGGGCATCCTGGGGCTCGAGCATCTCGGCGGCCAGGGCCACCTTGCCGCGTTGCGAAGCCAGGGAGCGGGCCAGGGCGGTGTCATCGGCGAACCCACGGCTGCTGGAGCCCTCGAAGACCACGTTGAGGGCCACCGCATCGGCACCCGCCTCCAGCAATCGACTGGCCAGTTGGCCATAGCTGGCCCGCGGCCAGGGGAGGGTGCCAATGCCCCGGGCCCAATCGGGCATGGCGCCATGGCCCTCGAACCAGGCCCCCTGCTGCAGGGTGGCATCGTCGATCGCCACGACCATCACCGACCTGGGCGGTTGGCGCGGGCCCCGCCAGCGCACCAACTGGTTTTCAAGACCTCGCTCCCAGCTCTTCCAGGGGCCCAGGGGCCAACCGCCCAGCCCCCCCACCAGCAGCACGATCGCGCCGGAGGCCAGGGCGATCACGGCGGGGCGTTTCATCGCCGCCTCTCAGTGGTCAGCAGCCAAGCCCCAGCGAAGGCCCCCATCAGAAGAAACGGGGGAAGCCGAAGCTGGGCACCGACGGCGCATAGGGGACCGATGGAATCGACACCCCCGGCACATAACTGCGGATGTAGCTCTCCAGCGAGCTGAATCCAGGCAGGGAGGAACTGAAACCTGAGAACAGGGGACCGTTCAGAACGCTGGTGTAGTCCGAAGGCGACAGACGCAGGATCGCCAGCACCACCCCCACGGGCGAGAGCTGCACCTTCTGCCCCGCCTCCACCGTGGTGCTGGGGGCCCCGGTGGGCTCGCCATCAAGGCTGGGGGCCACCTCCACCGAACCCTCCAGCACCGAGAGTTCGGCGTCGCCGCTCTCGGAGACGTCAATCACGTAGTTGGTGCCGCGCACGCTCATCCGCGACGACTTGGTGCAGCCGTTCTGCTTGCCGGAGACCAGGATCTGCCCCTTATCGAGCAGGAAGCAGCTGGCACCCAGCTTGAGCTGGGAAAAGCGGTTCAAGCGGCCGGCGGCACCCCCCTCGAAGGCCAGCTGGGCGCGGCTGCTGCCGGTGCTCACCTGCTGGGGGGAAGCCGCTTTGTCCTTCACCCGTGCCGGCTTGCTGTCGATGTAGAGCTCCTTGCCATCGAGGATTTCCTGCACCGTGGCGGCATCGGCGGCGCGGGCGGCAGAGCCGGTGCCCGCGTCCAAGCCCATGGCCAGGGCGAGGCCCACCAGGAGCCCTGAAGCGGAAAGGGAGCCCAGGCCAGCGGAGCGGCGCCGGAGGGAAGCGACCATCGTCAGCCAGTGGCAAGGGGCGCCATTCTGCCCCCGGTGACCAGGCCTGGCCCCCTCGGCCTCAAGCCTCCGGCCGCAGACCCTCCAAGGCATACACCGCCAGGGGCGTCGGCCAGCCCTTGACCGTGTGCTCACCGAGCGGCACCACCTCCGCCCGTTCCCCCAGCAGGGCCAAGAGCTCGCCGCTGATCAGGATCGAGTGCTCCGGGAAGCGGCGGGTGAGCCCTTCCAGGCGGCTGGCCACATTCACGCTCGATCCCACCACCGTGAACTCCAGGCGCTGGGAGGAGCCCAGGTTGCCAGCGATCACCTCACCGAAGTGCAGGCCGATGCCCTGGCGCAGGGTCGGGCGGCCCTCACGCTCCAGCTCGGCGTTGAGGGCCTCCAGGCTGCTGCGCATGGCCAGGGCGGCCCGTGCCGCCGCCAGGGCCTCCTGGCGGTCGCCGCGGCTGCGGGGCACCCCGAACTCCGCCATCAGCGAATCGCCGATGAACTTGTCCAGCAGCCCCTGCTCCTCGATCACAGCGGTGGCGATCGCTTCGAAGTAATTGTTGAGCAAGGCAAAGAGGGCCGCTGGCTCCAGCTGGGCGCTCAGGGGGGTGAACCCCACCAGGTCGGTGAACAGCACCACGCAGTCGGCGCGGCTGCCCCCCACCTGGGTCCAGAGCGGCCCCGGCTCCCGCAGGATGTCCTTGAGCAGGGTGGGGGAGATGCGCCGGGCCAGCACCTGGTGCAGGTAGGCGCGCTCGCGGCTCTCCTTGAGCCACTGGCCGCCGCCCCGCACGGCACCCGCCGCCAGGGGCATGGCGACCAGGGCGGCCCAGGGCAGCACCAGGAAGGCCCGGGCCCAGAGCAGGGCCCCCAGCCCCAGGGCCGCCGCCGCCAGGGCCAGGCCCGTGACCAGGCTGGCGGAGGCATTGGGGCCGCGGCGCAACAGCAGCGCTGTGGCCAAGCCCCAAGCCAGCAGCAGCAGGGTTTCCAGGGCGGGCTCCGGCCGCGCCAGGCCGTCGCCCCGCAGCACGCTGGCCAGGGCGGCCGCCTGCACCTCCGTGCCGCTCTGGGGTCCGTAGGCCGTCTCCAGCAGGCCGCCGAGTTCGGGAGCGGTGGCGCCGATCAGCACGGTGCGCCCACGCCAGAAGCCTTCGGGCTGCTCCAGCACCCGCCAGGCCGGCACGCTGGCCACACGGCCGGCGGGGCCAGGAAAGTTGATGCCCAGGGGCTGACGCGGCGGCCGCCGGCCCGTGGCCACAAACGGCAGGGGATCGGGGCGGGGCGGGGCGAACGCCGCCAGGTTGCTCTCCAGCCACTCCAGGCCTGGAATGGCGTCGCTGAGGCCCTGGGGGCTCTGCAACAGGGTGGTGAGACCGCTGTGGAGGAAGGGGTAGATCGGGCGGTCCAGCTGGGAACGCTCCACCCCGTCCTGGCTTTCGCGGCCATAGGCCGCCGCCAGAATCACCCGATCACGCCAGGGGGCCAGGCGCGCGCTGAAGGCCTTGTCATCGGCGGGGCCATAGCGGCTGGGCTGGCCGTAGACGACGTTGAACACCACCCGGGCTGCCCCCCGCTCCAGCACCGCCGCCGCCAGCTCCGCCTGCAGGGCCCGCGGCCAGGGCCAGGGGCCCATGCGCCGCCACAGCGGCGATCGCTGTCGCTCCTCGGGGCCCAGCAACCGATCGAGGGCGAGCGAATCGCCATCCACCGCCAGCACCACCAGCGACGGCGGCGCCGGGCGCGGGCCGCGAAGGCGAAAGAACTGGGCCCCGATCGCGGCATCGGCGGCCACCAGGGCGAGGCCGACGGGGCTGGTGCGCAGGGCCGGAAGAGCCAGGAGCAACGGCGCCAGCAGCGCCAGACCCCACAGGGGCGGCCGCCTCAACGGTGCCCGGCGGCTGGGGCTTGGGCTGGAGCTGCGCTCCTGGGGGCTGAATGGAGGGCGTCGATCTGCCGATCGATCAACGGCAGGGTGTCCATCGGCGTGCTGAAGCTCTGGAAAAGCGGGTTGCGCTCGCGCCGGCCGCGGGCCTCCACGGGGCTGAGCGGGCGGGGCAGGGCCCAGGTGTCACCGGTCTTGGTCATGACCTGGCCGCCTTTGAGCTGGATGCGCTTGCCGTCGTCGGTGGCCACCTTGACGAGACCCTCCCAGCTCAGGAACAACACCCTCTCCGCGCTGGCATCGATGAACACCGTGGTGCCCACGATCGAGGCGGTGGCCACCCGGGTGCGGATGCGCAGCGGCGGCCAACCGCCCTTCTGAGCGGGATTGATCCAGGCAATGATCTGGCCCCGGCGCAGGTCCAGCTCCTCACCAGCCAGATGCAGTTCGGCATCACCGCCGAGGCGGAAGCTGCGGCCATCGGCCAGGCGCACCTGCAGCCGTCCGGGGCTCTGGGTGCGCAGCACCGTGCCGGGGGCGAGCAGCTGTCCGGGTTTGGCTGCCACCTCGGAGGCCCCTGCCGCGCGTTTGAAGGCGGGCCGGGCGGCCACATCGACGATCCGGGAGCTGGGCTTTTTCGTAGGCGTTGCCGCGTCAGCCCATCCAGCGGCCAGGGCGGCGCTGATCGCGGTGGCCAGCACCAGGGGACGTCCGCGGACCTTCATGGCGAAGACGCACAAGTCCCCCCAGCCTGCCAACCCCGGCAAGGGCCGGAACTGGCCCAAGCCAAAAGTCAGCCCGCGGCTGGCTCAGCCTTCGCTGCGCCAGGTCTGGTCGGAAGGGGTCCAGTCGCTGAGTTCCTCGGGGCGGAACCACAGGCCGATCTCGAAAGCGGCCGTTTCCGGGGCGTCGGAGCCGTGGATCACATTGCGGCCGATGTTGATCGCCAGATCACCGCGGATGGTGCCGGGTTCGGCCTCCAGGGGCTTGGTGGCGCCGATCAGCTTGCGGGCGCTGGCGATCACGCCGTCGCCCTCCCACACCATGGCCACCACGGGGCCGCTGGTGATGAACTCCACCAGGCCCGCGAAAAAGGGGCGCTCGCGGTGCACGCCGTAGTGGCTCTCGGCCAGCTCACGGCTGGGGGTGAGCTGCTTGAGGCCCACCAACTTGAAGCCCTTGCGCTCGAAGCGGCCGAGGATTTCCGCCACCAGGCCCCGCTGGACCCCATCGGGCTTGATCGCGATGAAGCTGCGTTCGCTGGTCATGGGTGCTTGATCCACAAATCCGGACCATCGTCCGCGCCAGTCGGCCCCCTTGGCAAGCACAGTGGAAACGCTTCATGCCCCCTGAGCGCACCGATGGTCGCCTCGAGCACCGCTGCTGATGCCGCTGCTGACGCCAATTACGGCGCCATTGCAGACCCCACTGCGGGCGGGACAACCTGGTCGGTGGCGGACAGCGCCCACCTCTATGGGCTCGATGGCTGGGGGGAGCCCTACTTCTCGATCAATGGCCGCGGCCACGTGATGGTGCAACCCCGGGGCGACCGGGGGGGCTCGTTGGATCTAGTCGAGCTGGTGCAGGGGCTGCAGGGACGGAACCTGGGCCTGCCGCTGCTGATTCGCTTTGATGACATCCTCGAGGACCGGCTGGAGCGGCTGCACGCCGCCTTCGAGCGGGCGATCGCCCAGTACGGCTACTCCGGCCGCTACCAGGGGGTGTTCCCGGTGAAATGCCACCAGCAGCGCCACGTGGTCGAGCAGCTGGTGGAGAGCGGCCGGCGCTGGCATTTCGGTCTGGAGGCGGGCAGCAAGGCGGAGCTGCTGATCGCCCTCTCCCTGCTCGATGACCCGGAGGCACTGCTGATCTGCAATGGCTACAAGGACCGTCGCTACATCGAAACGGCGATCCTGGCCCGGCGGCTTGGGCGCCAGCCGGTGGTGGTGATCGAGCAGGCCGATGAGGTCGAGCGGATCATCGAGGCGAGTGCGGCCCTGGGGGCAGCACCGTTCATCGGCGTGCGCGCCAAACTTTCGGTCCGCAGCACCGGGCGCTGGGGAAGTTCGGTGGGGGATCGTGCCAAGTTCGGCCTCTCGATCCCCGACCTGCTCACCACGGTGGAGCGCCTGAGGGCCGCGGGGCTGCTGGGGGAGCTGCGCCTGCTGCACTTCCACGTGGGCAGCCAGATCAACGACATCGCCGTGCTCAAGGACGCCCTGCAGGAGGCGGGCCAGATCTACGTTCAGCTGGCCCAGCTGGGGGCGCCCATGGGCTACCTCGATGTGGGCGGTGGCCTGGGCATCGACTACGACGGCAGCCGCACCGCCACCGCCGCCTCCACCAACTACTCGCTGCAGAACTACGCCAACGACGTGGTGGCCACGGTGCGGGAGTGCTGCGAACCCCTGGGCGTTGCCCTGCCCACCCTGGTGAGTGAGAGCGGCCGGGCGCTCGCCAGCCACTTCAGCGTGTTGGTGTTCGATGTGCTCGGCGCCGCCGGCGTGCCGGACGCGGTGCCCGAAGCGCTGGAGGGTGAACCGCTGATCGTGCGCAACCTGCGTGACACCCTGGCCGGCATCAACGCCACGGAGCACGGCGACACCCGGCACCTGCAGGAGGCCTGGAACGACGCGCTCAAGTTCAAGGAAGACGCCCTCTCGGCCTTCCGCCTCGGCTACCTGAGCCTGCCGGAACGGGCCCTGGCGGAGCAGCTCACCTGGGCCTGCTGCCAGGCGATCGCCCAACGGCTACCAGCCGTCGGCGTACCCGATGAGCTCAAGGGGCTACAGGCCGCCCTGGCCAGCACCTACTACGCCAACCTCTCGGTGTTCCGTTCAGCGCCCGACACCTGGGCGATCGATCAGCTGTTCCCGGTGATGCCGATCCACCGGCTGGGCGAACGACCCGATCAGCTCGGCAGCTTCGCCGACCTCACCTGCGACTCCGACGGCAAGCTGGCCCGCTTCATCGACCGCGGTCAGGTGAAGCCGCTGCTGGAACTGCACGCGCTCAAGCCAGGCGAGCCCTACTGGATCGGCTTGTTCCTGGGCGGGGCCTACCAGGAGGTGATGGGCAACCTGCACAACCTGTTCGGCAGCACCAACGCCGTACACATCCGCCTGGCCGCCGGCGGCGGCTACCGCCTGGATCACGTGGTGCGGGGCGACACCAACGCCGATGTGCTCCAGGCGATGGAGCACCAGCCTGAGTTGCTGCTGGAACGGCTACGTGTGGCCAGTGAGGCGGCGATCAGCCGCGGCGATCTGCGCATCAACGACGCCCAGCGGCTGATGGACCACCTGGAGAGCAGTCTGGGGCAGATCACCTACCTGCAGTGAGGGCGAGGCTCAACGGCCGCTGATCCGGCGACGCACCGCCTGAATCACCTCCCGCAGGCTCTGCTGCAGCTGGGCCGGGCTTGGGGCCACCCTGCCTCCGCCCTCCAGGCCGAGCTTGGAGGCGGTGTCTTCCAGCGCCTTCTGCTCTGAGGACGTGAATTGATCGTTCACCTGCTGGGGAGACAACTGCTGCACGGCCCGATCAAACAGGCCCTGGGGGCCGCCCGAAAGGCTGAGCACCGCGCCGGAAGGCCAGGTCTGATTGAAGGCCGTAGAGGGGAACAGCGCTTGCAGCAAGCGCAGGCTGAACGGATCCGCAGTGGCCCCCGTTGCGGCCAAGGCGGCCGAGGGGGCGGCCGCGGGGGCAGACGGAATGGGCCGTGTCCATTCGAGATTGAGCTGCACCGGCTGGCTGTAGATCGAGCCATCGGCCAGCAGGACGGCCGATTCCGCCAGGGCCCGCTGATCCGCCGCCGTGAACTGCTCCATCACCTGCAGGGATGAGAGCAACTGAATCGAACGCTCCGCCACGGTCGACGCGTCCACCACCCCACCGAGCACGGGACCCGGGGGCCAGGCCGTGCTGATCGCCGCTGACGGGTACAGATCCTGATAGAGCCGCAGGGCGCTGGGCTCGACAGCCGGCATCAGAGACGCCAGCAGTGAAGGGGCCGCCTCCGCCACAGCCCCGGCCCCGGCCCCGGCCCCGGCCGAGGGGAACAGGTCCTGGGCCAGGCGAAGGTTCATCAGTTCGCCGAAAGAGCGAGCGGCCTCCAGGGCGAACACCGGGTTGCTCAGCAGTTCGGGATCAAGCTGCAGGGGCTGGCCATAGGGCGAAGCGAGGGCCAGATCGCTGAAGAGCTCAGCGAAACTTCCCGACGTGGGGCTGTCCCACACCGCCAGGGGACCCTGAGCTGACGTCATCCAAGTGTCGGCGAACAGGAACGCCGATTCGCTCAGGCTGATCGAGAGCGGATCGATCCCCACTTGCTCCCACTGGGCGACCAGCAACGAACCCGGTGCCGTGTAATCAACGCTGGAGAGCGGAGAGCTCTGACCAAGATCGACGCTGAACTGGAATGCCACCTCAGCGGGCAGCGCCTCGATCGAGGGCAGATCAGGCAGCACCGTCACGGCGCCCAAGTCCACGCCGTTCACGAACAGACGGCCGCCGATGATGCTGGCGTTGTTAACGATTGAGCCGGCGAACAGGCTGAACGACGCCCCACCGCCGCCGACCAGGGATGTGGCGGCATCGAGACTCAAGGTGGCGGTGTTGGCCGAACCCAACAGGATCGAGCCACCACTGAGACCGACCACGTTCAATGTGGAGCCGACCAGGGCGATGGCACGGCCGTCGATGGTGATCGTGCCGCCCAGGCCCGGCGGATCGGCCACCAGGCTGCTGTTGGTAATGGTGGTGCTGCTCGGCAGGGTTTTGAGACCCAGCTGAATCAAACCACCGTCGCTGGCACCGGAGGTGTTCAGCGTGGCGTTGGTGAGTGTGAGCGAGCTGCCATCAAGCTGCACCGTGCCGCCGGCACTGCTGCCGCTGGCATCGACGCGGGCACCCAGAAGGCTCAGGGGGCCGCCGCTGCTCACGGAGATCAGAGCGCCGGGGCTGGTGAGCAATGAACCGGAGGCAAGCAAGGTGGGGCCGCTGGAGCTGAGGCTGATGGGACCACCAGCGGAGCTCACAGCGCCGCTGAGATTGAGGCCGCCGGCGCTGCTGGAGAGGCTCACGGGGCCCGTAGCCCCCACGCCACTGAGGTTCAGGTCGCCGCTGGTCTGGGTGATCGCAACGCTGGAGAAGTTGCTGCCAAGGCTGCCGCCGTTCTCCGTGTAGGTCCCATTAAGCGCGAGTGGGCCGCTGCCGTTCACCAGCCCTTCGTTGATCAACGTGGCGGTGGAGAAGCTGCCGCCATTGAGGCTCAAGCTGGCGCCGCTGGCCACGGATGTGGCACCACTCACCGCCAGGGAACCACCGGTGATGCTGAGGTTTTGATCGTTGAAGAGGCTTTGCAGGTTGGTGCTGCCGGCGGCGGCGTCATAGGTGAGGGCGCCGCTGCCGACTGGGATCGCCACGGCGGCCACGTTGGAGCCGCTGGGCAGGGCATCCCAGTTGGCCGGATCGCTCCAGTTGCCGGCAGTGGAGGCGCTCCAGGTGGCGAGGGGGCGGATGGCGATGTCGGCGGAGAGGCTGCTGGAAGGCAGCAGGCTGTAGTTGGCAGCGTCGGTGCCACCAAGGCCCAAGCCGCTGACGGCCACGGGCTTGGCCAGGCCCACGTTGGCATCGGCGAACAGACCTGTGCCACCAGCAAGGGCCACACGGTCACCCGCGATCAGACCCGTAAGGGTCGCGCCGCTGGTGCTGATCGTCGCCACGGTGTTGCCGTCGTAGACCTTGTTGTTCGCGAGAACCCCCGTGGCCGTGAGGTCTAGGGGACTGATCGTGTAGATGGACGCTGACGTGAAGCCCGAGAAGGAGTAGTTCGCCGCATCAGAGCCGCTGAGGGCCGTGCTGGCGGATTGGGTGTAACCGCCAACGATGGCTTGGCCGCCGGTGCTGAGGATGGAGGTGTTGACGGAGATGGCAGAGCCGACGAGATCACCGGAGAAGAGATTGCCAAAGCTCACCGCGCCTGGGGTGAGGGCAGAGCCGTAGGTCGAACTGCCCGAAGCAATCGCTGCGCCTGTGAGCGCCAGCGGGCTGATTGTGTAGTTAGGCGTTGATGTGAAGCCCGAGAAGCTGTAGTTCGCCGCATCAGAGCCGCTGAGGGCCGTGCTGGCGGATTGGGTGTAGGCACCAACGATCGGGTTGCCGCCCGTGCTCAAGGTGGAGGTGTTGACCGCAGCGGCAGCTCCGACGAGATCACCGGAGAAGAGGTTGCCAAAGCTCACCGCGCCTGGGGTGAGCGCTGAGCCGTAGATGGAACTGCCCGAGCCGATCGCCGCGCCTGTGAGGGCGAGCGGGCTGATCGTGTAGTTGGGCGTTGAGGTGAAGCCCGAGAAGCTGTAGTTCGCCGCATCGCCACCGATGAGGGTCGTGCCAGCGGATTGGGTGTAGGCGCCAACGATGGAGTTACCGCTACTGCTCACGCCGCCTGTGTTGACGGAAGCCGTGGCGCCAACGAGATCCCCTACGAGGAGATTGCCAAAGCTGACGGCGCCGGGGGCAAGTGCTGAGCCGTAGATGGAACTGCCCGAAGCGATCGCAGCGCCTGTGAGGGCCAGCGGACTGATCGTGTAGTTGGGAGTTGATGTGAAGCCTGAGAAGCTGTAGTTCGCCGCATCGCTACCGCTGAGGGTGGTGCTGACCGTTTGGGTGTAGGCGCCAACGATGGAGTTGCCGCTACTGCTCACGCCGCCTGTGTTGACGGAAGCCGTGGCGCCGACGAGATCCCCTGAAAAGACATTGGAGAAGCTGACCGCACCGGGGCTGAGGGCCGAACCGTAAATGGAGCTGGAGGGCGCAATCGCGGCACCGGTGAGCGCGAGGGGATTGATCGTGCCCAGGGCGGTACCGGTCGCTGTTGAGCTGGCCAACTGGTAGCCATACACCGCGACCGCACCCTCGCTGGCCCCGGTGATCGCCACCCCAGCAGCGGAGACATCCTTACCACTGCCGGCATCCTTCGCACCACGCCCCCCGGTCCCGGCCGATGTGTACGTGCCCAGCGTGGGATTGTTCACCTGTACGGTGTCGCTGTCGATCGCGCCAGTGACGAGATAGTTGCCAGCCGCGAGCGGGGCTGCCACGGTGCCGTCGTAGGTCTTGCTGATGCTGCCGGTGAGGCTGGCCGTGACCGTTGGCGTGGCGCCGTAGAGGAAGCCATTGCCGGCGCCCACTACGGGGGTCGCACTGCCGTAGGTGATGCCGTATTGCTTGAAGGCATAGCTCAAGCCGCCGCGGTTGTCGGTCAGGGGGCTGGCGGAATAGACCAACCAGCGCGCCCCTGGTGCGACCGCTAGCGCCCCGGCGCCGGCCAGGTTGGTGAAGGCGCCCGTGCCGGCCTCGAGCACCAAGGAACTCCCCGTGCTTGCCGTGGCGTTCAGCACGACACCGGGCTGCAGCGTCAGCCCTGTGGCACCGCGGCCCAGCAGGGTGGTGGCCGTCACGGGTCCATCGATCAGCAGGTTTCCAGCCGCCGCCGTGAACGACACCGGTCCATTGACGCTCCAGGCGCCCGGGCTGAGATCACCGCTGGCCTGGTTGAGCGTGACCCCGGTGAGGCTGGTGCCCGTGGTTCCGCCCGTACGCGTGAAGGCATTGGAAACCGTGAGGCTGCCGCTGCCACCCAAAGCTCCGCCGTTGAGGGCCAACGACGATGCGCTGAGGGGCGATTCAATGTTCAGGGTGCCATTAACGGTGAGATCGCCAGCGAGGTTGGAGGCGGTGCCTGGATCGTTCAGTGTCAACGACCCACCGGAATTGATTGTGAGGTTGTTAGCAACAAGGCTGTTGAGCCCCTTGACGCTCTGGCTGCTGGAGAGGGTCACATCAACACCGCCCACCAGGTTCAGGTAGGCCACATCGGTGGTGGTGGGCAATTGATCGCCGCTCCAGTTGGCGAGGGTTTCCCAGCCGGTGGTGCCGCCGCCGCCATCCCAACAGACGCCCAGGCAGCTCAGGCCGGAATTGGTGAGTCGGTAGACGCTGCCCACAATCGCGCCGTTGAATCCCGAAGGCAGATTCGAGCTGGCAAAGCTGCCGGTGGTGGTGGCGGAGAGGATCACATCGAAGTTCTGGCCTGGGCTGGGGCTATAGCCATTGATCAACTGGGCGTTGATCGTGCCATCGAGGCTTGCGTTGCCGACGACGTTTGCAGTAAACAGCCTGTCGTATTGGCTTCCCGTGGCGCCACCAATGTCCAGGTTGAGCACGGAGGTGCTGCCCAAGATCAGGTTGTCGGCGCCTATTACTCCAACCACGCCATCACCACCGGGGCTGATCGTGCCAAAGTTGATCAACGTGCCAAAATAGACTTCAATGCCACCCGAGAGGGTGCCGGTGGAGGCATTCGTCAAGTCGGATTGGACCTGAAAGCTTGCATCTGAAGCCGTCTGAATCAGCCCATTATTCTGTATCAAAGAATTAGGGCTAACCACTAACGTGCCAGATCTCACATCCACCAAGCCGTTGTTGGTCAGATTCACGCTACCCAAGAAGCTAATTCCCAGCCCACTCTTGCGCAGCTCTCCTCCAGTCAAATTGTTGAACGCGAACGTGAATGATCCGGCAGCATCCCAGACATCACCGATCTCCACATCGAACAAGCCGCTGTTATCAATTACACCATCAGCACTATAATTTAATCCCTCAGCCAACCATTGAACCGTCCCCTGATTCGTCAGCCGACTCAAGCCATACGTGCCAGGAACAATCCCACTCCCGCCACCCACCACCAGCGTTGCCCCACTCCCCACCGTTAATGATCCCGCTCCAGCAAGGGTGCCGCCGGCCCACACCGAATTTCCATTCAGTGTTAGCGCTCCATTGGTCGTCAACGCGCCATCGTAGATGGCTAGTTCACCATTCAATGTGGAGCTCGTTCCTGAATCATTCAGGGTCAACAAACCACCGGAATTGATCGTGAGGTTGTTACCCACGATGCTATTGAGACCTTTGACGCTCTGGCTGCTGGAGAGGGTCACATCGACACCGCCCACCAGGTTCAGGTAGGCCACATCGCTGGTGGTGGGCAATTGATCGCCACTCCAGTTGGCCAGGGTTTCCCAGCTGGTGTCACCACCGCCGCCATCCCAACAGACCCCCAGGCAGCTCAGGCCGGAATTGGTGAGCCGGTAGACGCTGCCAAAGACGATCGCCCCATTGAAACCAGAAGGCAGATTCGAGCCGGCAAAGCTACCGGTGGCGGTGCCGCCGGATGTGATCACATCAAAGTTCTGGCCCAGGCTGGGGCTAAAACCATTGATGAGTTGGGTGTTGATCGTGCCCCCGAGGTTCACATTGCCCGAAACCGCCAGCCGGTCGTATTGACTGCCAGGCGTGGCGCCGCCCAGGTCGAGGTTGAGTACGGAGGTGCTGCTCAGGGCCAGGACGCCGGTGATGCTGAGAGCACCCGCCACGCCATCGCCGCCGGGGCTGATGGTGCCGAGGTTGGTGAGCGTGTTGCCGGCGCCCACATCGATGGTGCCAAAGCCCGAGAGGGTGCCGGTGGAAGCATTGGTGAAGCCGCCGCTCTTCTGAAAAACGGCTCCAGCGGCCACATCAATCGCGCCCGACTGGGTCAGTGAACCGCCAATCGACAGCGTGCCCACATCAACATTCACCGTGCCCGTGTTGTTGAAGTTGACGTCAATCGTGTGCGCACCGACCACCGTCTGGTTCAATGTCCCCGCATTGATCACCTCCGCTGTGCCGGCCCAATAGCTCAGCGGCGTGCCAGCGGCGCTCGATAGATTCAAGGTCGCGCCCACCGCATTCGTCAGCGTGTTGGCGCCCCCTCCGACAAAGCCAAAGTAGATCAAGTCATCACCACCGATCGTCAGTGTGCCTTCGTTCACCCAGTTCTTACCGTTCGAAATGTTTAGAGAGCCTCCACTCACGCTGGGCATGTTCACCGTGCTGGTGCCCTGCGTCGTGAACAATCCAGGTCCACTCAGGTAGCTGGAGGAGGTGACGTCAAACGCCCCACTGACCGTCACATCACCCGTGCCACCTAGCGTGCCGCCATCGAGTTGCAGATTGCTGCCGATCGTCAGACCACTGTTGGCATTCACCGTCGCACCCGAGACGCTCAGCGTTCCCAGGCCGGTGATGTTGCTGCCCGCATTCAGGTCGCGTGTACCGCTGCTGAAGTTGAGCGTGGTTCCCGCATCCACCGCGTAGCTGCCGCTGTCGCTACCGCTGCCGCCAATCGACAGCGTGCCCACATCAACATTCACCGTGCCCGTGTTGTTGAAGTTGACGTCAATCGTGTGCGCACCGACCACCGTCTGGTTCAATGTCCCCGCATTGATCACCTCCGCTGTGCCGGCCCAATAGCTCAGCGGCGTGCCAGCGGCGCTCGATAGATTCAAGGTCGCGCCCACCGCATTCGTCAGCGTGTTGGCGCCCCCTCCGACAAAGCCAAAGTAGATCAAGTCATCACCACCGATCGTCAGTGTGCCTTCGTTCACCCAGTTCTTACCGCCCTCAAGGTTCAAGTAGCCTCCGAGCTCACTGGGCATGTTCACCGTGCTGGTGCCCTGCGTCGTGAACAATCCAGGTCCACTCAGGTAGCTGGAGGAGGTGACGTCAAACGCCCCACTGACCGTCACATCACCCGTGCCACCTAGCGTGCCGCCGTTGATCGTCAGTCCACCGTTCAAGCTGGAACTCGTGCCTGAATCATTCAGCGTCAACGACCCACCGGAATTGATCGTGAGGTTGTTTCCAGCGATGCTGTTCAGCCCTTTGACGCTCTGGCTGCTGGAGAGGGTCACATCGACACCGCCCACCAGGTTCAGGTAGGCCACATCAATGGCGGTGGGTAAAAGATCTCCACCCCAGTTCGCCACATTTTCCCAGCTGGTGTCACCACCGCCGCCATCCCAGCAGATCCCCAGGCAGCCCAGGCCGGAGTTAGTGAGCCGGTAGACGCTGCCCACAATCGCCCCGTTGAACCCAGAAGGCAGATTGGAGCTGGCAAAGCTGCCGGTGGCGGTGCCGCCGGCGGTGATCACATCAAAGCTTTGCCCGGAGGGTACGAAGCCATTGATCAGGGGGCTGTTCAAGGTGCCCCCCAGGGTCACGTTGCCTGAAACCGCCAGCCGGTCGTACTGACTGCCAGCGGTGGTGCCTCCCAGTTCGGCTTCAATGATGCCGCTTGCGCTGCTGACGAAATTGCCGGTGATGTTGAGCGTGCCCGCCGCGCCCGTACCGCCGGGTTTGATCGTGCCGTTGTTGGTTACCGTACCGGTGCCCACATTGATGGTGCCGCTGCCCTGGATCGCGCCATCGCTGGAGAAGGAGTTGTTAGCGGTAGCGAGCGTGGAGCCCGCTGAAACAACGAGTGTTCCTGTGGCGCCGTTGGTGAAGCTGGTGGGCGTAATGGACCAGGTGCCGCCGGTGGTGGAAGCGATTGTGCCGTTGTTGATGATTGGGGCCGCAGAGCTGTTGGTCAGCGTCGTGGTGCCTGCGCCGGAACTTTGCAGCGTCACGCCAGGGCCGATCGTCAGGGTCTGGCCGCTGACCCCCGACCCGGCGAAGATGGCGCCACCACTGCTGCTGACCGTGGCGCTGCTGGCGCCTGGAGCCAGGCCGAGGGTACGAACTCCTGTGGTGACGAAGTTCCAATTATTCGCTCCCTTGTTCACTGTCACGCCATTAGTCAGCAGCAGATCGTTGGCGATGCGCAACGTACCGTTGATGCCCACGTTGGAGCCGATCGTCATCCCATTGAGCGTGCCTAAGCCCGAGGTCAGCACAGGGGTGGTATCGGTGTTGATCAGCGTGCCGCCTAAAAGCGTGCCGCTGAGCTGCGTCAGCCCACCGCTGCCGAACAGGCCCGCCGAGCCCACATCCAACGTGGCACCCGCCAGGTCGAAGGTGCCGGGAATGAAGACCGAACCCCCGGTGCGATTGGAGGCACCTGGGTTGGCATTGGTGAACGTACCGCCCAGATTCAATGTGCCCGAAGGGCCAACATTGAAGACACCCGTGCTCCCATTGCTCCAACTCGTCGAACTGATCGACACCGTGCCGTTGTTGGCTGTCACCGCACCGTTGTTGATGAACCCGGCGGGCAAAATCGACCAGGTGCCACCAGTGGTGGAAGCGATTGTGCCGTTGTTGATGATGGTGCTGGCGGTGCTGTCTCTCAGCTGCGTGGTGCCTGCGCCGGAGCTCTGCAGCGTCACGCCAGGGCCGATCGTCAGGGTCTGGCCGATGACCCCCTGGCCGGCAAGAATGAAGCCCCCGCTGCTGATGACGGTGGCGCTGGTGGCCCCTGGGGCCAGCCCCAGGGTGCGCAGACCGGTGGTTCCAAAGCGCCAGATGTTCGCTTCTTTGTTCACCGTCACACCATTGGCCAGCAGCAGATCGTTGACGATTCCCACTTCGTTACTGAAGGTCATGTCGGTGCCAATCGTCACGCCGGTCAACCGAACGAAGAAGGGCGCCAGGTAGGAACCTGTTCCACTTTTGTCAAACCGAAGATTCCGAAAGTCGTCAATTAGCGTGAAGTCGCCATTGCCAGCAAGGTTCAAGTTACCGCCGTTCAAGTCGATGAAGGTACCAGAAGTCTGCCTCTGTACGGATCCACCGCCGACGTTGTCCGAATTGGCAACCAAATTCAGGTTCAATGCACCCGCTAATGAGGAAATGTTGGCATTGAGGTTGATGTTGTTGTGGGCGCTCAGGCTGAGGGAGGCAGCGCCGCCGGCCGTTTTGCTGATCGGGGCGGAGACCGTGATGTCACCCGCCTGGGCACCACCGGCACTGGTGGCCAGGCTCACGCTGGTGCCCGCGTTCAAGGCTGCATTGATTGTGGAGGCGGCGATGACGGCGCTGTCGCCTGTGGTGGTTGCGTTGGGGAAGCCGCTGACATTGCTGTCGGGCCCGCTGGCATTCACCGTGAGGTTGTTGGGATCCAGCAGCCAGGTGCCTCCCTTGCCCAAAGGGGCCGAGGCATCCGGCGCCCGACTGACCGCCAATTGCTCGCGGCCTGAGGTTTCCACGAAGCCGCCATCACCGCCCGCCGGGCCGCCGCGGGCGCTGATCGCCCCATCCACCAGGGTGGCCCTCTCAGCCCACACCACCACCTGGCCGCCGTTGCCCGCCTGGGTGGTATCGGCCTTCAAGCTGCTGCTGCTGTCCACCATGGTGTTGATGGCGTTGGCGCCCCCCAGGCTGAGGGGGCTGCCCTGAACCCCGCCGCCCACCCTGATCACACCGCCGCCGCCGGCGCCGCTGGCATCCACTTGGGCCGCCGCAAGGGTCACGCTGGGGGCCGTGAGCTCGATCGTGCCGCCCTTGGCCATTGGCCCCGTACCCGTGGCGGTGATCGCGGACGAACTCGTGAGGCTGGTGCCGGCCTGCAGGTTGATGGTGCCGCCAGCACTGGACCCGTTGGCCTGGATCGGTGCGCCGTTGGTGAGAGCGCCCGCCGCGTTGATCGTCACCGAGCCACCGCTCGTGCCGCTGGATTCGATCGGTGCGTCCTGCCGAACGGACTGGCCCTGGATCTCCACCGACCCGCCCTTCGCCTGCAGCCTCGCCGCCTGCAGCAGCACGTTGCCCCCCTGGGCATCCAGCAGCAGGCCCTGATCCACCGTCAGCAGACCGCCGGCGATGCTGAGATCGCCGTTCTTCTGGATCCCCAGGGCCGCAAGAGTTGCCGGATCGTTCACCGCACCGGCAAGGCCGCTCACAGGCGCTCCGCTCAACAGGGCCGCCTGACCGGCTGTGGTGCCCGCCGCATCGAACACACCATTGCCCACCCGCCAGCCCGTGGCGGTGCTCAGGTTCAGCTGCTGGATGTTGGCGAAACCGCCGGCGCCGCTGATGGCGATGCCGCCCGGGGAGAGCCAGAACAGGTTGCCGGGGCTCGAGAACGAGACAAGTTTGTCGATGAAGCTGCCCAGGGGGCTCGTCACCCCAACGAACACGTTTTGGGCGCCGCCGGTGGAGAAATTCACCCCCGTGATGCCGCCGCGCGTGTCGAAGGCGGAAAAGCGATGGAAGAGGTTGCGGCCTGCTGCCGTGCCACCGCCCACCTGGCACAGGCCTAAGCCGCAGCTGCCGCCCAGCTGGCCGTTCACCGCGGTGCCCAGGCCCAGGGCGCCGCCGGTGGCGCTCACTTCGCCGGCGACGACAGGACCCCCCGCCAGGATCAGAGCCCAAAGGCCGATGGCATGACGCAGCGCGATGGATGGGGCCATTCGAGTCCGTTTCAAGAAACTAAGGCCTATGTCAGACCTTTTGGCGGTTGATCCTTGATCGATCACTGAGAATCTGCTAAGTGCTGCATCACTGCAGCAGCTAATCCGTAGCCCTCGCTACTAAACATGACTTCATCGACTTGCCCAACGGCGCACCTATCCTTGCCCCCTAACGGTTTCAAGCCATCTCCCCAGCGCCGCGCATCATTGGCCTGCTGAAGGTCAAAAACGAGTGGCCCCTGGCGGCGGTGGCCCTGGTGCACGCCCTCCAGCACCACGTTGATGTGGCCTATGTGCTCGACCACGGCAGCAGCGATGGCACCGCCGCTGGCCTCCGCACCTGACTGGCTCTATCGCTTCGATGCCGATGTAGTTCTGATCGCTGCGCGAGGGCTGGGTGTGGAGTTCCAGCACGTTGTTCATGATCTCCACCAGGGTCTTGTCCGACAGCCGCTCAGGTCTACTCAGGCGTTGTGCAATGCCGAATATCTCATCTGGATAAACGCAGGATCAGCCATCCCCAGGGCAAGGGGAAGGACGGCCAGAATCGCTAATCACCAAGGCGTTCCCAGCAACTGGATGCCCGCCCAGAAGAAGGGGTGCTGCAGACCTGTGCTGATGCGACGTTGCTGGGACGTGGTCAGTTTGGAGAGGAGCACATCGCCCCCGGCCCCGATCACCTGGTCGCCCACGAGCCGCATCCGGCCGTTCGCCATGGCGCGCCGGGTGAATTGCAGCGCCTCGGCCTTGGGAAGGCCCTGGTCCAGGTAGCGGTAGAACTGCACGAACAGCGCCGAAGTGGCCACATCGTCGATGTACCAGAGGCTGCCGATCGCACTGCGGGAGCCCGCCTGGAGCGCCAACCCCGCGAAACCCAGTTCGCTGTCGGCATCACCGAGGGCGGTGCGGCAGGCGCTGAGGCTGAACACATCCAGCTGACCCTCACCGCGGCGTTGGCGCAGCTGGGATAACTGACGCAGGGACATCGGACCGGTGCCTGAGTACAGGCGAGCCGCCGCTGGCCCGCCGGGCAGGAATTCGGCGTGGGTGGCGATGTGCACCCGATCGATCAGTGGATCGCCCGCCTTCTGGAGCAGCACTTGGGGCGTAAAGCTCCTGTTGAGGAAGCTCTGGTTCGCCCTGCCCTTGCCCACCCGGTCGAGCTCCTGGGGCACCAGAGGCAGGGCATTGAGGCCCACGAACTCGGAGGCCCCGGCCGCCAGCAGTTGTGGTTGGGCTTTCTCGGGCAGCACTGCCAGCTTGGTGAGCCCCAGGGCCGGCGTCATGCCGAGGCCGTAGCGCTCACCCAGGTAGCTCTGGCCGTCGTGGAGGGCCGCGAACGGCACAGCCTGCAGCCCCGCATCGGCGGAGATCAGCAGCGTGGTGATCTTGTGCTTTTGCAGCTGCGCGGCAATCGGCTGGATCAGAATCGAATACAGCTGCCGAGCCGGTGAGTTCGGATCGTTGACATCCAGCGGCGATTGACTCGCCAGTTGGCCATAGAGCTTGCGCAGCAGCTCGTTGAAGCTCTTGAGCGAAACCTCACTGCGGGCACCATGCACATCCCCATCGGGTGGCACCAAGGTGATGTCGAGGAAGGAATCGGCCTCGGGATTGGCGGACTTGCCCTTGGCTTCGCTGAAGCCGATGCGCAGGATCGCCGGGTTGTAGAGGGCCGGATTGAAGGGGGAAGCACCATCGGAAGCGCGCGCCAGCTGCACAGCGGCGGCTGGCGGAGCCGCCAAGGCAACTGGTGTCGTTACAGGGAGACCGAGGAACAACGGCAGCGAGGCCACCAGGTAACGGCTCGGCCAATGACGTGCTGGCCGGATCATGGCTGACCTCCTCGGATCCGCCCGCGCACAGCTTTGATCACCTTCTGCAGGCTCGCCTGCAATTGAGCAGGAGTAGGCGCCAATAGGCCGTCAGTGGGGTCAAGACCTAGTTTCGCCGCCGTTGCTTCCATCGCTCGCTGCTCGGAAGCGGTGAACTGCTCTTCCACCTGTGAGGGGGTGAGCTGCTGCACGGATGGATCGAACGTCCACAGACCACTGGTTGAAAGACCTTCATTCAATAAGAAATTGGCATAGAGGAAGGCCGATTCCGTGAGGGTGATAGAAAGCGGATCGATCCCCAGCTGCTCCCACTGGGCGACCAGCAACGAACCCGGCGCCGTGTAATCAACGCTGGAGAGCGGAGAGCTCTGACCGAGATCGACGCTGAGCTGGAACGCCACCTCAGAGGGCAGCGCGACGATGGGGGACAAAACAGCGCTCAAGGGCAGATTAGGCAACACACTCACAGCGCCCAATCCCACCCCATTCAAAAACAACCGGCCACCGATGATGCTGGCGTTGTTGAGAATCGAACCGCCGAACAGGCTGAAGGTGCCATCACCACCGCCCACGAGAGAGGTGGCAGCATCGAGGCTCAAGGTGGCGGTATTGGCAGAACCCAGCAGGATGGAACCGCCGCTCAAGCCCACCACGTTCAAGGTGGAGCCAACCAAGGCGATGGCAAGGCCGTCGATGGAGATGGAACCGCCAAGACCAGGGGGATCCGCCACCAGGCTGGAGTTGGTGAGCGTAACGCTACTGGGCAGGGATTTCAGGCCCAGCTGAATCGAACCACCTTCGCTGGCACCAGAAGTGTTCACCGTGGCGTTGGTGAGGGTGATGCTGCTGCCATCGAGCTGCACCGTGCCGGCGGCACTGGCTCCGCTGGCATCGATGCGAGCGCCGTTCAGGCTCAGCGGACCGCCGCTGCTCACGGAGATCAGAGCGCCGGGGCTGATGAGCGACGCGGTGGAGGAAAGATCCGTGGCGCCGGTGGCGATCAGGTTGATGGGCCCACCGGCTGAGCTCACAGCGCCGCTGAGGTTGAGGGCGCCAGCGCTGCTGGTCAGGCTCACCGGGCCCGTGGATCCCACGCTGCTGAGGTTGAGGTCGCCGCTGGCCTGGGTGATCGCAACGCTGGAGAAACCGCTACCGAGACTGCCGCCGCTCTCGGTGTAGGAGCCATTCACCACGAGCGGACTGCTGCCGTTCACCAGCCCCTGGTTGCTCAGGGAGGTGGTCGAAAAATTGCCACCACTGAGACTCAAGCTGGCGCCGCTGGCCACGGATGTCGCACCGCTCACCGCCAGGGAACCACCGGTGATGCTGAGGCTCTGGTCGATGATGAGGCTCTGCAGGTTGGTGCTACCGGCGGCGGCGTCGTAAGTGAGGGCGCCGCTACCCACGGGGATCACCACGACGGCCACGTTAGAGCCACTGGGCAGGACATCCCAGTTGGCCGCATCGCTCCAGTTGCCAGGGGTGGAGGCGCTCCAGGTGCCGAGGGGGCGGATGGTGATGTCGGCGGTCAGGCCGCCCGGCTGAAGAAGGGTGTAATTGGCCGCATCGGGGCCACTGATCACGAAGCCGGAGACGGCAACGGGCTTGGCCAGGCCGGCGTTGGGATCGGCGAATTGACCGGTTGCGGTTAGGCCGTTAAGCGTCACACCGTCGGTGCCTAAGAGGCCTGACACGGCGGCGGCGGTATTGTTGAGGGTGGCCTGAGTGGTGCCGTCGTAGGTCTTGCTGAGGGGGGTAACGCCCGTGACCGAGAGGCTGAGGGGATTGATCGTGTAGTTGGGAGTTGATGTGAAGCCTGAGAAGCTGTAGTTCGCCGCATCGCTACCGCTGAGGGTGGCGCTGGCCGTTTGGGTGTAGGTACCAACGATGGGGGTGCCGCCGGTGCTGAGGGTTGAGGTATTGACGGAGGTGGCAGAACCGACGAGATCGCCGGAGAAGAGATTGGAGAAGCTGACTGCACCGGGGCTGAGGGCCGCGCCGTAGATGGAACTGGAGGGCGCAATCGCGGCACCGGCGAGCGCGAGCGGATTGATCGTGCCCAGGGCGGTACCGCTCGCTGTTGAGCTGGCCAACTGGTAGCCATACACCGCAACCGCACCCTCGCTGGCGCCGGAAATCGTCACCCCAGAAACGGAGACATCCTTTCCACTGCCAACATCCTTCGCACCACGCCCCCCGGTCCCGGCCGTTGTGTACGTGCCGAGCGTGGAATTGTTCACCTGTACGGTGTCGCCATCGATCGCGCCACTGACGAGATAGTTGCCAGCGGCGATCGGGGCGGCCACGGTGCCGTCGTAGGTCTTGCTGATGCTGCCGGTGAGGCTGGCCGTGACCGTTGGCGTGGCGCTGTAGAGGAAGCCATTGCCGGCGCCCAATACAGGGCTCGCGCTGCCGTAAGTGATGCCGTATTGCTTGAAGGCATAGCTCAAGCCGCCGCGGTTGTCGGTGAGGGGGCTGGCGGAATAGACCAACCAGCGCGCCCCTGGTGCCACCGCTAGCGCCCCGGCGCCGGCCAGGTTGGTGAAGGCGCCCGTGCCGGCATCGAGCACCAAGGCACTCCCCGTGCTTGCCGTGGCGTTCAGCACGACACCGGGCTGCAGCGTCAGCCCTGTGGCACCGCGGCCCAGCAGGGTGGTGGCCGTCACGGGTCCATCGACGAGCAGGTTTCCTGCCGCCGCCGTAAACGACACCGGTCCATTAACGGTCCAGGCGCCCGGGCTGAGATCACCGCTGGCCTGGTTGAGCGTGACCCCGGTGAGGGTGGTGCCCGTAGTTCCGCCCGTACGCGAGAAGGCATTAGAAACCGTGAGGCTGCCGCTGCCGGCCAACGCTCCGCCACTGAGGGCCAACGACGATGCGCTGAGGGGCGATTGAATGTTCAGGGTGCCACTGACCGTGAGATTGCCAGCAAGGTTGGAGGCCGTTCCTGGATCGTTCAGCGTCAACGCCCCCCCGGAATTGATCGTGAGGCTGTTGCCGGAGATGCTGTTCAACCCCTTGATGCTCTGGCTGCTGGAGAGGGTCACATCGACACCAGCTACCAGATTCAGGTAGGCCACATCGGTGGTGGTGGGCAACTTATCGCTTGTCCAATTCGCCAGGGTTTCCCAGCCGGTGGTGCCGCCACCGCCATCCCAGCAGACGCCCAGGCAGCTCAGGCCGGAGTTGGTGAGGCGGTAGACGCTGCCCACGATCGCCCCGTTGACACCCGAAGGCAGATTCGAGCTGGCAAAGCTGCCGGTGGCCGTTCCGCCGGATGTGATCACATCGAAGCTTTGACCGGGGCTAGGGGCGTAGGCATTGATCAGCTGGGTGTTGATCGTGCCACCAAGGCTCACGTTGCCCGAAACCGCTAGCCGGTCGTATTGGCTACCGGGTGTGGCACCGCCCAGGTCGAGGTTGAGCACGGAGGCCCCGCCCAGAGCTAGGTCGCCGATGAGACTCAGGGTTCCCGCAGTACTAGTGCTAGCGCTGCCGGGGTAGATGAACAAGAGGTTGGTGAGCGTATTGCCGGCGCCCACATCAATGGTGCCAAAGCCCGAAAGAATGCCGTTGTTGGTGAGGCCTCCTGAAGCAACCTGGAAAGTTGCTCCCGATGCAATTTCGATTATGCCATTGTTCTGCATTGCCGACGCAGGGCTGATCGCCAGCGTTCCCGCGCTCACCTCCACTGATCCGCGGTTCGTCAGATTCACTCGATTGCCCCCTGCTCCCAAGGTCGCAGTACCCGTACCAGCACTCTTGCGCAGTATTCCGTTCAGGTTATTGAACTCAATCGCGAACAAGCCTTTGTTGCCCCAGATGCTATCGGTCTGCACGTCGAACAAAAGTGAGTTAGTGATCACTCCATTTGCACTAAAATCAACATTGCCGCTCGTCCATTGCACTATCCCCTGATTCGTCAGTTGGCTCAAGCCATAGGTGCCGCCGCCGTTCACCACCAATTTGGCCGCTGGAGACACCGTCAGCGTTCCCGTTCCATCAAGGGTGCCGCCGGCCCACACCGAGGATCCGTTCAGTGTTAAGGCTCCTTTGGTGGTCAACGTGCCACCACTGATGGTCAGCCCACCATCCAATAGCGAGCTTGTTCCTGGATCATTCAGCGTCAACGTGCCACCAGGATTGATCGTGAGGTTGTTGCCGGCGTTGCTGTTCAACCCCTTGATGCTCTGGCTGCTGGAGAGGGTCACATCGACACCAGCCACCAGGTTCAGGTAGGCCACATCGCTGGTGGTGGGCAACTGATCACTTGTCCAATTCGCCGGGTTTTCCCAGGCGGTGGTGCCGTCACCGCCATCCCAGCAAATGCCAAGACAGCTCAGACCTGAGTTGGTGAGGCGGTAGACGCTGCCCACGATCGCGCCGTTGAACCCCGAGGGCAGATTCGAGGTAGCAAAGCTGCCTGTGACCGTTAATGGGTCGTTTGAGATCACATCGAAGCTCTGGCCAAGGCTTGGGCTAAAACCATTGATAAGTTGGGTGTTGATCGTGCCACCGAGGCTCACGTTGCCACTAACTGTTATCCAGTCGAATTGGCTGCCATTAATGGGCCCGCCAATTTCGAGATTAAGGACTGAGGTGCTGCCCAGGACAAGGTCGCCCCCAGACAGGGTCAGCCAGCCCGCGACGCCATCGCCTCCGGGGCTGATGGTGCCGAGGTTGGTGAGAGTAGCAGAAGGAGAAGTACTATCGCCTTGGAGTAAGAGGCTCCCCTGCGCCAGACCTAAACCGCCGCGGATGATGCCGCCCGCCGCATTGGTGAAGCTTTTCGCGCTGATGCTGGTGTTCGGGCCGATCTCTAGAACACCAGCATTGGAGAAGGGATTGGTGGGGAAGATCCCGATACTTCCCAAGGTGGTAGCAATGGTACCCGTGTTGTTCAGCGTCGTTGGTTTAATCGAGAACACCTGCCCAGCCGTGGAGGCACGAATCGTGCCCTGGTTGTTCAGCGTTGCCGATGAGTTGGTCGTCAACGTGCCATAGCCCTGCAGCGTCACGCCGCTGCCGATTCCGAACGTTCCAGGACCGCCATTGCCCGCAATGATGTTACCGCCGCTGCTGTTGATCACAGCAGTCCCGCCAGTCGTTAACTGCGTGCCCGGGGCTGCATACCAGTCGCTGCTGATGCCTTTGTTCAACGTGATTCCATTGGCCAGCCCGATCGTTCCAGAAAGATTCAACCCCCCTGTGGTCGACAGATTCGAGCCGAACGTGATGTTGCTCAGCGTTGCGTTACTTGAGGCAATCTCTGACCCGGTGATCGTGCTGCCGCTGATCGTGCCCGCCAAGGAAGTGCTGCCGTTGAAGGCCGCCGTGCCGCCATTGAGGGCGAGGGTGGCACCAGTAGCCAGGCTGGTGGTCCCACCGCCACTGGCATCACTGTCGGGGTTGAGCGTGAGATTCAGCTGTCCAACGCTGCTGCTGATGTTCGCGTTGAGGTTGATGTTGTTGTAGGCCGTGAGCGTGAGCGTGGCGTTACCCCCCGCCGTTTTGCTGATCGGTGAGGCCACGGTGATGTCGCCCGCCTGGGTGCCGCCGGCGCTGGTCACCACACTCACGTTGGTGCCGGCATTGAGCGCGGTCTCAAGGGTGCTGGTGGTGAGCACCGCGCTGTCGCCGGTGGTGATCACGGCCGGCGGGGCGGTGACGTTGCTGTCGGGCCCCGTTGCCTGGATCGTGACGTTGTTGGGATCGATCAGCCACGTGCCGCCTTGGCCCTTCGGGGCGGAAGCGTCCGGCGCCTGGTTCACCACCAGCTCGCCGCGGCTGGAGGTTTCCACCAGGCCGCCATCGCCGCCCTGGGGGCCCCCGCGGGCCGAGAGGGCGCCTTCCACCTTGATGCTGTCGGTGCCGTAGACCACCACGGTGCCGCCCGAACCCTGGGCCGTGGCATCGGCGCGGACCGCGCTGGCCCCATCCACGCTCGTGCGTTGGGCGTTGGTGATCGTGGGATCGGCTCCCAGCAGGCCACCGCCCAGGCGCACCGTGCCGCCGCCGCTGGAGCCGCTCACATCCACCGTGCTGGATTGCAGTGAAACCGAGGCCCCGGTGATCGCCACCTGGGCCCCGGGCGCCTGGATCCCGGCCGCCTGCAGCAGCACGTTGCCGCCCTGGGCATCGAGCAGCAGGCTCTGATCGACGGTGAGCAGGCCGTCTGAAAGGCTCAGATCGCCGTTCTTCTGCAGGCCGAGCGCCGCCAGGCTGGCCGGATCGGTGAGGGCACCAGCCGCCCCTAGGCCCGGTGTGCCGCTGAGCAGGGCCGCCTGGCCGGCTGTGGTGCCCGCCGCATCGAATACACCGTTGCCCACGCGCCAGCCGGTGGCGGTGCTCAGGTTCAGCTGCTGGATGTTGGCGAAACCGCCGGCGCCGCTGATGGCGATGCCGCCCGGGGAGAGCCAGAACAGGTTGCCGGGGCTAGAGAACGAGACAAGTTTGTCGATGAAGCTGCCCAGGGGGCTCGTCACCCCAACGAACACGTTTTGGGCGCCGCCGGTGGAGAAATTCACCCCCGTGATGCCGCCGCGCGTGTCGAAGGCGGAAAAGCGGTGAAAAAGGTTACGGCCCGCCGCCGTGCCGCCGCCCACCTGGCAGAGGCCCGATGCGCAGCTGCCGCCCAGCTGGCCGTTCACCGCGGTGCCCAGGCCCAGGGCGCCGCCGCTGGCGCTCACTTCGCCCGCCATGGCAGGCGCTCCAGCCAGGATTAGCGCCCAAAGACCGATGGCATGACGCAGCGCCATGGGTGGGGCCGTTCGCGACTAGCTCCAGAAGCTAAAGCCCAATCAGCTTTTTTAGCGGTTGATCCATAATTGATCACTGAGAATCTGCTAAGTGCTGCATCACTGCAGCAGCTAATCCGTAGCCCTCGCTACTAAACATGGCTTCATCGTCGTGCCCAATGGCGCACCTATCCTTGCCCCCTAACGGTTTCAAGCCATCTCCCCAGCGCCGCGCATCATTGGCCTGCTGAAGGTCAAAAACGAGTGGCCCCTGGCGGCGGTGGCGCTGGTGTACGCCCTCCAGCACCACGTTGATGTGGCCTATGTGCTCGACCACGGCAGCAGCGATGGCACCGCCACTGGCCTGGCGGCCTTGCAGGCGTCGCCGTTGGGTGCACGAATCCATGTGGTGCGCTTCGAGGAGGAAGCTTTCATCGAAGAGGCGTTCATGAACGCCCTGGTGGAGGTGGCCCAGGCCTCCGCTCCCGAGTGGTTCTACCCCTTTGATGCCGATGAAATTCTGATCGCTCCGTCAGGGCTACGGGAGCTGATTGAAAGCCTGCCCGACACCATCAACGCCCTGCATTACCAGGTGGAAAACTGGCTTTCCACGTCGGATTTTGATGAGACCAACCTCAATCACTACCGCGTTCTTCAGGTGCGCTCCCTGCCGGATCAACCCTTCTCACCCTCGCTGGATCCACGTCTGGTGGAAGCGATCATCGCGGGTTCGTTCAACTATTTCCGCCTGCCGTTCGGTGGCAAGGTGATCTTCCGCAACACCGCCTCGGCCTGGCTCGCGGCCGGCGCCCACGAACTGCGCCCATCCATCCGCGCCCAGAGCCTGTTCGCCCACCGCCAGCACCTGAGGTGCGCCCACCTGCCCCTGCTCAGCCGCGGGCGGCTGGCGCGCAAGGCGGCGATGGGCCGCCGCACGATCGCCGACGGCATGGCTCCCTGGTACAACTGGCAACACCAGATGATCGCGCGATTGGAGGAGCTGAGGAGCCTCGAATCGTTCTGGGCCCGCCACAGCTGGCTGCCCGGGGGCGATCCCACGCAACCAACGGCGGATGGGCTGCGGGTGGCCGTCGATGACAGCCTGCAGCGGGCCCTGGGGCCCACCCTTGACACCCTGACGGACCTCAGGCTTGACCTGAGCGAACGTTGCGCGGCCGGGGCACCCGCTGACGCGCCCCTTTCCCTCCCGGCTGATCTCTACCGGCTGGCCCTGCGAGCATGCGCTCCACACAACGCTCGAACGCCCGGGCATGGTCCGCCTCCTGCCGCAGGGGCGACGCTTCCATAAGGGCTCGCAGACCCTTGCGCTCGGCGCTGAGCCCCACGGGATCCGCCGCGAGCTTCAGGGCAATCGCCAGGTAAGCCTCCGGATCATCGGCAATCCACTCGGGACGGCCCAGGGCCTCCAGCAGGCTCACACCGCCGCGCGCCTGGGGCAGCTGGCCACGCAGTGCCACAACGGGCACACCCATCCAGAGGGCATCGCAGGTGGTGGTCACACCGTTGTAGGGGAAGGGATCGAGGGCGATGTCGATGGCGTGGTAAGCCCCCATGTGCCCATGGTTGGGGTTGCGTGGGAGCAGCGCCAGCCGCTCTGCCGGCACCCCATGGGCGGAGAACGCCCCCAGGATGCGGCCGCGCCAAAAGGGATCCTCCAGCTGGCTGTACTGCAACAGCAGGCGGCTGCCCAGGCAGCTGAGCAGCAAGCGGCTCCAGAGGGCAACGACCTCACGGCTGAGCTTGTTGAGGTTGCTGCGGGATCCAAACGTGATCCCCGGCGCCTCCAGGGCCGGCAACGGGGAAACCTCCGGGGCTTCGCACGCCGGGCGGTAGACGAACTGGCAGCGGTCCATCAGCACCGCACGCTCAGATTTGCCCTGATCTGGATCCTGCCAATCCTGACCCGAGCCAGCCTCCACCCAGGCATCGCTGAGGCGGTAGTCAATCGTGGGCAGCCCGGTGCGGAAGGGGTAACCGAGCCAGGAGACCTGGACCGTTGCCGGCCGTGTGGCCAGCGCCCCCAAACGGGTGCCACGGGTGTGGCCATTGAGCTCGACGAGCAGATCGATGCCTTCGCTGCGGATCAAGCTGGCCAAGTCGCCGTCATCGAGGTGATGGCAGGGGTGCCACTCCAGGGGCAACCGCCGCAGCCGCTCGCTCACTTCATCGTTCTCTTGCTGGCTGGCGAAACAGACCACCTCGTAGCGCTCCCGGTCCAGGTGCTCCAGCAACGGCTCCAGAAAGGTGCTCACCGCATGGCGGCGCAGGTCGCTGGAGAGGAACCCCAGTCGTGGCTTGCCGCTGGGGCTGGGGGGCCGGGTCTGATCCTGGGGCGCTGGGCTGACAACCCCAGGGGCCTTCCTGGCCATCAGGGCCTCCCCCCAGGCGCGGTGGCGCTCCAGCAACTCGGCCTCACTGAGGTCGGAGCGGTAGAGGTCCCGCATCAGCTGGCCGCTGCCCAGGTTGTGCAGGGCCTCCGGCTGGTCGCCCTGGAGCTCCAGGGCGCGGCGATGGCAGGCCTCGGCTTCGGCGTGGAAGGCCAATTCCTCGAGGGCGCAGCCCAGGTTCACCCAGGCACCGGCATGGCCTGCCTGCAACGCCAGAGCCCCACGGGCCGCCAGCTCCGCCTCCGACAACCGTCCCAACAGGCGCAGGGCATTGGAGAGGTTCGCGAGGGCGTTGGCGTAATCCGGCCGCAGGCCGAGGGCCTGGCGGTAGGCCCCTTCAGCCGCCCCGATCTGGCCAGCAGCCAGCAGGGCATTGCCGAAGTTGTTCAGCAGCACCGGCCGCAACTCAGCTGAGGCCGCCACCCCACTGGCCTGGCGTTGCTCCAGCAGGGCCAGAAAGGAGGGGTAGGCGGGCAGAAAACTCGGCCAACCGTTGACAAGCTGCTCGAACAGGGCCTGGGCTCGATCGATCTGGCCCGTGCGGAACTCCAGTTCCGCCTGGTTGTGGCGGGGGGCCGGATGGCTTGGATCGAGCGTGATGGCCTCCTCCAGCAGGGTTCGTGCCTGCGCCACCTCTCCTTTGGCCAAGGCGTCCAAGGCTCGATTGATCGCCGCTGCAATCCCCTGGTCTGCAGGCTGCGCCTGCCCAGGTCCGGCCTGCCCCGAAGTCAGTTCACTCACGTTGGGGATCCCCGATCAGCGCTCAACTACCGCCCTTGGCAGCTGGGCGCAGGAATATCTCCACATCCACCTCGTCGATCTGCTCAGGCAGCAGGAAGAGATCGGCATAGTTCTGGTAGATGCCGGAGCGCAGGAACAGCTCGAACAGGTCGGCGTCAATGTGCTGGCGGTCGCGGAAGCCGGCCAGGATCTTGAGGCATTCCGACAACGACTTGGCCTTCTTGTAGGGGCGATCGGATGCCGTGAGCGCCTCGAAGATGTCGGCGATCGCCATGATCCGCGACGGCACCGAAAGCTGCTCGCCCGTGAGCTTGCGCGGGTAGCCCTTGCCGTCGAGGGTCTCGTGGTGGGTACCCGCATACTCCGCCACCCGCGAGAGATTGGCGGGGAACGGCAGAGCCTCGAGCATGATGATCGTCTGCACGATGTGCTCGTTGATCTTGTAGCGCTCCTCGTCGGTGAGGGTGCCGCGGGAGACCGAGAGGTTGTGCAGTTCCCCGAGGTTGTAGAGGTGCTCGGGAACCTCCATCTTGAAGCCGTAGCGGGCGTCAGGGATCTGGCTGTCCTCGCGGGGGATGATGTGACACGACTTATCCGCCAGCAGGGACTCCTCCGCGGGCAGCGTCTGAAGCAGTTGGGTGTGGCGTGAAAGCTCCTCCCAGGCCAGGCCCAGGGAACTGTCGAAATGGCGCTGCCAGCTCTGGGCACCGATGGCATGCAGGCGCTCCACCAGCTCAGGGCCCAGGAACTCACCCCCGAGGTTGCACTCAGCCACGAAGGTGAACTGGTCCTTGAGCTCTGCCTCCCGCTGCTTGTAGGCCTTGTCCAGCTGTTCGCGATCCGCTCCGTTGATCACCCCTTCAAACCAGACAATGCGGGCATCCCGCAGCAGCACCTCGAAACGGGTGCGGATTTCGTGGATGCGGTTGTAGTTGGTTTCAAGTTTGGTGGCCTTGTCGACCACGTATTCAGGGGTGGTGATCTTGCCGCAGTCGTGCAGCCAGGCGCCGATGCGGAACTCACGCCAGTCCTCCTCTCCGCCGAGCGAGAACTCAGCCAGGGGGCCCGCCGTGGTCTCTTCGGCCTCTCGGGCCAGCATCAGCGCCAATTCCGGCACCCGGGCGCAGTGGCCGCCGGTGTAGGGGCTCTTGGCATCGATGGCCCCCGCCAGCAGGGTGATCATCGAATCGATCAGCTGCCGCTGGGCCTCCAGCAACTGGGTGCGCTCGACGCAAACCGCCGCCTGAGAGGCCAGGGCCTCAATCAGGCTCTGATCAAAGGCATCGAACGGACGCACCAGCGTCTGGGCCGTTTCAGCGCTGATCACGGTGGCGGGGTCAATCTTGCGGTTGATCAGCTGCATCACCCCCACCGTTTCGCCTGAGGTGGAGCGCATCGGCACGGTGAGCATCGACACGGCCCGGTAACCCAGTTCCTTGTCGACGGTGCTGTCGAAGCGGTAAGGCAGGGCTGGATCGAGCTGATAGACGTCGGGGATGTTGAGCACCTCGCCGGTGAGGGCACTCCAGCCCACCAAGCGCTCGGAGGTGAGCGGGAAACGCAGATCGGAGAGCTCCTCATGGATGTCATCCTGCTGACCAGCCAGCCTCGATCGGCTCGCCAGGCTGGCGTTCTGGGAAACCGCGAACCAGAGCTTGTCCACACCACCAGGATCCTTGCGCTGATCCACGCGCTCCACCAAAAAGATGCTGCCGGCATCACTGCCCGTGAGCTGGCGGGATTTGGTCAGGATCAGGTGCAACAGGGTGCGCAGATCGCCGGCACCGCTGAGGGCGGTGGCGATGTTCAGGATCTCCACCAGGGTCTGATCCGACGGCCCGCTCGGAGCAGCTGCGGGGCGGGAGAAGGCCGTGTCGGTCATGGGCGAACCGCCTGATCAGCTAGATCCAACCTTAAGTTGGCCCACCGAACTCGCCACTCACCAGGGCGTTCCCAGCAGCTCGATTCCCGCCCAATAAAAGGGATGCTGCAGACCACGGCTGACCCGGCGTTGCTCGGCGAGGGTGAGATCCGTCAGCAGGGGCTGAGGGCCCGGTCCCAGCAACTGATCCCCCTGCAGGCGCACCTGGCCATCGATGAAGGCCGAACGCGTGCGCTGGAGGGCTTCTGCCTTGGGCAGACCGCGATCCAGATGCCGGTAGAACTGAATGAAGAAGGCGGCGGCAGCCACATCATCCACGTACCAGAGGGTGCCCAGGGCGCTGCGGGAGCCCGACTGCAACGCCAGGCCGGAAAAGCCCAGCTCCGAATCTGAATTGCCAAGCGCCGTACGGCAGGCGCTCAGGGAGAACAGATCCAGCGGTACCCCCTGGCGTCGCTGCCGCAGGGCGGCAAAGCGCGCCAGGGAGACTGGGCCCGTCCCTGAGAAGATCATCGACTTGTCCGGCCCCCCGGGCAGGAATTCGGCATGGGTGGCCACGTGCACGCGCTGGTACTGGGAATCGCCCGCCTTCACCAGCACCACATCGGGGGTGAAGGCCCGATTGAGGAAGAGATCCGTGCGCCCGGGCGCCGAGGTATTGGCCAGTTCCTTGGGCACCAAGGGCAACGGGGAGAGCCCCTCGAACACCGAGGCACCCGCACTCAACACCCGCTTATCCGGTTGGGCGAGGGGCACATCCTTGACCATCAGCCCCAGGGACGGGGTGATGGAAAAGGCGTAGGTCTGGCCGAAATAAGCCTTGCCGTCGTGGAGAGCTGCCAGGGGGAGAGCCTGGAGGCCGGCATCCACCGAGATCAGCAGGGTGGTGATCCCCCGCTGTTTCAGCTCAGGCTCGATCGGCGCGATCAACAGGGCGTGCAGTCGCCGGGAGGGTGAGGCTGGGTTGCCCACATCCAGGGATTCGAACCGGGCCAGGCGCACGTAGAGGCCCTTGAGGAGCTCGGCGAACTGCTTCACGTTCAGCTGCACCCGCTTGCCGATCACCGGGCCCTCGGGAGGAACGAAGCTGAGATCGATGAAGCCCTCGTTTGTGGAGGCGCCCGGTGGGGCCTTCTCCTGGGGGTTGACCGCTTGTGGGGCGCTGGAGAAGGCCAGACGCAGAATCCCCGGCCGGTAGACCGCCGGTGCCAGGACGGTCTTGGCCGGGCCGTCTGGGACCGGTACCGCCACGGGCGTGGCCGAACGGGCGGGGCCATTGGGAGCCACCAAGGCCAGCAGAACCAGGGAAATGAGTGGCCGAATCAGGGGTGCCATAGCGTCAGCGCCCCGACTGGAGCCGTTGCTGGACGTACGGCACCACCTGACGCAGCCACTGCTGCAGCTGCAACACGTTGATGGCCTCTTTATCGGGTTCAGGCTCAACTCCCAGCTTGATGGTGGCGTTGCTCTCGGCCGCCTGTTCGCCCTTGAGGAACAGGGCCTCGGCTTGAGAGGGATCCAGATCCGTGACCGAGACCCGGTCACGATCGTCCCGATCGGCGGGGTTGCCGCCCTGGCCAAGGCCGGGGAGCTTGAGCTGCTCATCGACGCTGAGGTCACCCGTCGCCTCGCTGCCTGTTTGACCCGCCGAGCTGGCGGCGCGCTTCTGCAGATCCAAGGCATCGAGGCCCAGGAGCGACGGATCCAGCACCGGATCGAGATAACCATCCACGTACAGGAGGGAACTCTGATCGAGGGTGAGCTGCAAAGGAAGCCCTGCGAACAGGCTGGGATCGGCGCTGCTGAACAGCCCGGTGGCCACAGGTGGTAAGGATGTGCCGGCCGACTGGTTGGTGGTGCCGTTCAGACCGGTTACTAGCAACAGATTGAAATTGGTGTTGAGCAGGCTGGAGGCGATCAGAGCGGACGTCAGACCCGACAGAGGAGAGCTGGTGGCCAGGGGGCTAGCCAACAGCCCGGCCGCCCCGGCCGTGGGGGAAATCGGCGCCGTTGGAGAGGTGGGAGTGGTTGGAGTCGTGGGGACGGCAGGGGAGAAGATCGTGCCGATGATCCGCAACGTGCCACCGGAATAGGGGGCGAACTGGGGGTCATAAATCGTGGTGCCCTGGTAGGTGAAGCTGCCGCTGCCACCTCCGAGCACGCTGGTGCCGGCGCCGAAGATCAGGGCATTGGTCAGGGGCGAGCCGAGGGCCAGGAAACCTCCGCTGGCACCAAATACGTTGTAGAGGCTGCCGGACGTGAAGATCGTCGTCCCGCCAACGGCGATCGATCCGCCCGTGGCTGCCGGGTCGGCGATCAAGTTGGAGTTCACGATCGAGACGCTGGTGGGATTGTTCGTGGCCGCCATGCCAATGGCGATCGTGCCGCCAGTGGCGCCACCGGAGGTGTTCAGCGTTGCGCCGGCCAAGGCGATGGCCCCACCGTCCACCGTGATCGTGCCGCCATTGCTGAGGGGCAAAGGCAAGACAGCGGTGCCACCACGGGCATCGAGCAGGGAACTGGTCAGGGAGAGGGATGTGGGCACGAATGGGGTGGAGAGGGCGCCCAGGGCGATGGTGCCGCCATTCCCGGAGCCCGTGCCGAAGGCATTGAAGGTGCTGCCACCGATCTGCAACACCGTGCCATCAAGGGTGATGCTGCCGCCATCGCCCGTGGGGCTGCTGGCATTGAAGGTGCTGTTGGCCACGGACAACACTCCTGTGCTGGTCACCGACAGCGACCCGGCGGCCGTCGGGGAGCCGTTGGCGCTCAAGGTGGTCCCCGAGAGCGAGAGGTTGACGGCACTGATGTCGATGGCACCGGCGCTGACCTGGGAGAGGGCGATGGTGCCTGCGGTGGCCGTGGCGGTGGAGGGGCGAACGGCGAGGGTGACCGTGCCGGTGCCGGCATTGAGGCTGGTGCCAGTGCGCTGAACGATCCCTCCGTCACCGGGTTCGCGCACACCGGGAATGGCGCCAGGGTCGTTGGCGATCAGGGTGAGATTGCCGTTGTCGGTGCTGATGCTGGAATTGAGAGCAATGTTGCGACCAGCCTGGAGCGTGAGGTCGCCGCCATTGCCCCGCGGATTATTGAAGGTGAGATCGGAGAGCGGACGCAGCAGGATGTCGTTGCTGGCCTGGAGCACCAGGGCGGTGCCGGTGTTGGTGATCGCCGCGATCTGGCTGGGGGAGATGGTGACCGAAGCGTCGCCGGCGTCAGCGAAGTTGAGGCCCGGAGCGACCAAGGGATAGAGCGGTTCAGGGACGATTCGCACCTTCTGGGCCACCACGTTGGCCGTGACGGGAGGTGTACCGACCAGGGAGGCCCCCGGACCGTTGACGAAGAAGGTGTCCGGCGCGACCACATCAACACTTCTGCCGACCTGGTCACCGATGGAATTGCCGATCAGGGAGTTTTTGGCGCTCAGCCCCCCCTTGCCGGATTCATCCACCATCAGCCCATTGGCTCCATTCACCCAGGTGACGGCACCGGCATCGACGAGCGGCCCGCCCGCGATCAAGGCATCCCAGTTGGGGCTTTGCAATAGCACGTTGAGGCCTGCATAGCTGTACAGCGAACCCATCGGCGCATAGAGCGCACCCACCTGGTCACCTGCGGACGTACCCACGATCGAGAAGTTGGCGCTCACCGCCCCGATCGCGGCGCTGCCGTCAAGGAGCTGGCCGGTGAGGCCGCTGATCCAGGTGACCGCGCCGGCATCCACCAGCGGACCGTTGTCCCAGGAGCCGCTCAACACCAGCAGGTTGGAGCCGATCTGGGAGTAATAGGACCCCACCTCCAGGGCTGTGGCGCCGATCCGGTCACCGGCGGTGCTGCCCACCAGGGAATTGGCAGCGCTGATGGGTCCGATCGCTGCCGCACCGTTGGCCAGCAGCCCTGAGCTGCCGCTGATCCAGGTGACGGCGCCCGCGTCAACCGCCGCACCGTTGTCCCAGTTGGGGCTGATCAGGCCGATGTTGCTGCCGAGAGAACTGGAGAAGGTGCGCCGGGAGAGCGCGACGTCATCACTGCTGCTGCTGCCCACCAGTGAATTAGCGGCACTGATCGGCCCGATGGCCACGGCCCCATTCGCCAGGGTGCCGGTGGCGCCGTTCAGCCAGGTGAAAGCTCCTGCATCGATGGCAGCGCCGTTGTCCCAGGAGCCGCTGAACAGGGCGACGCCGTTGCCAAACGAATAGGCGTCATAGTTGGTGCCGATGTTGTCGTAGCTGGTGTTGCCCACCAGGGAATTGGCGGCGCTGATCGGCCCGATCGCGGCACTGCCGTTGGCCAACTTGCCTGTGGCCACGTTCAGCCAGGTGACCGCCCCGGCATCTTCGGCGGCGCCGTTGTCCCAGTAGCCACTGAACAAGGCCAGCCCGCTGACGCCCTTGGTGACTGTGTTGTAGAAGTTGCCGATGCCATCGTTGGCGGTGCTGCCCACCAGGGAATTGGCGGCACCGATCACCCCAACCGCTGGGTTGCCATCGGCGAGCTTGCCGGTGCTGGTGTTCAGCCAGGTGACGGCCCCGGCACGACTGTTCCAGGCGACGTTGCGGAACAGGATTCCGTCGCCCGAGGAATTGGTGTTGTATTTGAAGAAGTTGGCGGCGACGGGCACGAAGCGGTAGTAGTTGCTGTCGTCGTACTGAGGGGCCAGATCGCCGACGGCGCTGCCCACCAGAGAATTTGCCGCACCGATCAAACCGCCCGTCGCGCCATTGGCCAGGGCGCCCGTCTTGCCGTTGAGCCAGGTGAGGGAGCCGATCCCGCTGCCCGAGGCTGAGCTGAAACCCCAGGCGGAGCTGTAGATCACCACGTTGCCGCTGGGAGACTCCCGGTAGGGATTGGTGGTGTCGGCCAGATCGCCGCGGCCCAGCGTGCCCTGGCCCGTGCCGAGCAAAGAGTTGGTGGGGCCGATCACGCCACCGCTGCTGCCGTCGGAGAGTTTGCCGGTGGCGCTGTTCAACCAGGTGATCGCTCCGCCATTCGCCGTGGCGCCGTTCCAGAACGGCGTCACCACCAGCACGTTGCTGTCGGCAGTGGCGCTCAGCTGGCGCAGGTAATAGCCATTGAGGTCGCCCGTTGCACCACCGACAATCGAGTTGCTCGGACCAATGGCCCCCAGGCCGGCCACGCCGGTGGGGTTGTTCGCAAGCGCCGGGGTGGTGCCGTTCAACCAGGTGAGGGCACCGGCATCGGCAACCGCGCCGTTGTCCCAGGAGGGAGTGGAAACAAGCAGATTGCCGCCCGAAAGGGATCTGAGCTGGTAGCTGGCCAGATCACCGCTCTGGCTGCCCAGCAAGGCATTGCCTGGCCCCACCGCACCACCGGGGCTGCCATCCGCCAGGGCCCCGGTGCTGCTGTTGATCCAGCCGAGGGCTCCCGCATCGGCTACGGCACCACTGTTCCAGCTCGGCAGGTGCACGAAGGCACCCGTGCCAAACTGAGAGGTGTTGTAGTCGGCAAAATCACCGCTGCTGCTACCCACCAGCGACGTACCAGCTCCTATGGCTCCGCCAAAGGAGCCATTGCCCAAGGCTCCAGTGGTGCCATTGATCCAGGTCACCGCGCCGGCACTTGCCACCGCACCATTGCTCCAGTTCGGGGTGAACAGCAGCGCGTTGCTGCCCAGGCTGCGGGCTGAGAAGCCCGTGAAATCACCGGCACTGCTGCCCACCAGGGCGTTGCTGGCATCGAGGCTGCCCACCCGGGGCGTGGTGGTGGGGATCAGGGCCACGGCACCGACATCGGCGGTGGTGGCGCTGTCCCAGCGGGGGCTGGCCACCAGGGCGGCGCCGTTGGAGAGGGTGCCGACGTTGGTTTCGATCACCGGCGTGCCATCGGGAAGCTGGTCGTTGCGGCTGAAAATCCCCAGTTGCTCTCCGGCCGAACTGCCTACAAGGGCATTTGAGGAGCTCAGGGGGCCTGTGGCGTAGTTGGAGGTACCCACCAGACGGCCGTCGAGGAGACGCACGGCCGTGATGGCCCCGGCATCGGCCCGGGCTCCGTTATCCCAGAGGGGGCTGCCGATCAGCACTGATGAGCCGAAGTCAAAGGGCACCAAATAGTCCTGGTTGGTGCAGGCGGCTCCGGCGGTGCAGGCTTGCGTGATGGAGAAGGTCCCCAGCTGATCGCCGCTCGACGAGCCCACTAGGGAATTCGCCGTTCCAACTGTGCCGATCGCGTTGTCACCACCAACGGTTTGACCGAGCTGGCGGTCCATCCAGGTGATGGCACCTGCATCGACGGTGCTGCCGCCATCCCAATTAGGACTGCCGATGAAGGCGTACTGCCCGCCGCTGGTTTCGATGGTCAGGCCGACACGATCATTGGTGCTGCTGCCCACCAATGAATTGACGGAGCTGATGTCACCGAAGCTGTTGTTGATGCCACCGGCCAACTTGCCTATGGACAGGTTCAACCATGTGACGGCGCCGGCGTCGGTGGCCCCCGTGGCGGTGTTGTCCCAGGCAGTGCTCCGCAGCAGCAGGGTTTCAGTAGAGCCGAAGTAGCGGTCATAGAGCCCGCCCACTCCGTCGGCGCTGGTGCTGCCCACCAGGGAATTTCGACTGCCGATGGCCCCGAAGGGGTTGCTGGCTCCGTCGGCGAGCTTTCCAGTGGCACCGGCGATCCAGGTCACCGCACCGGCATCAGTGGCACCGGCCGAGGTGTTGTCCCAGAGCGGGGAGAGCAACAGCAGGTTGACACCGGGCGTGCTGTAGAACGATCCGCTGGTGAGGAAACCGTCGCCCACCCGATCACCGGAGCTGCTGCCCACCAGGGAGTTGGCGGCACCAATGGCCCCGAACGCATCACTGCCATCGGCCAGTTGGCCCGTACCGAGGTTCAACCAGGTGACCGCGCCGGCATCGGTGGCCACGCCGTTGTCCCAGGAGGGGCTCCGCAACACCAGGTTGGTGCCACCGGGGTCGTCGTAGTAGCCGACACCCGTCGCCAACGCTCCGATGGCGTCACCGCTGCTGCTGCCCACCAACGACGTGGTGGGACCGATCGGTCCCAGGGCAACCGCGCCGTTGCTCAGCAGGCCCGTGGAGCCATTAATCCAGGTGACGGCTCCAGCATCCGTGGCCAAGCCGTTGTCCCAGAGTGGATTGCGCAGAAGAACGTTTCTGAGGCTGTAGTAGTAATCGCCGGTGATCGTGATCGAGGCCGCCGAACCAAGGCCATCGCCAGGGCTGCTTCCCACCAGGGCATTCGCTCCACTGACCACGCCAAAGGGGTTGTTGCCATCGGCAAGCTTGCCGGTGTCGCCGTTGATCCAGGTGATCGCTCCCGCGCCGCTGCTCCAATCGGGGCTGGCCAGCAGGAAGTTGTCCGGCGGCTGACCGCTCAAACTGGAGCGCAGGCTCAAGGCAGCTGAACCAACTCGATCGCCGGGGGTGCTTCCCACCAGAGAATTGGCCGTGCCAATCGCTCCCACCGCCGGGGCTCCATCGGCCAGCGCACCGGTGCTGCCATTAATAAAGGTGGCGGCACCCGTGTTCCCCGACCACTGGGGATTGCGGGCCAGCACGTTGGGGTAGAGCTCCGGACCGTCATAAGAGTAGTAGTTGGTATCGATCAACGACCGCTGACCGATGGCGTCGCCCACATGGCTACCCACCAACGAGGTGGTGGCACCCAGGGCACCGAAGGCGCTCGCTCCGGTGGCGAGCTTGCCCGTGTTGCCATCCACCCAGGTGAGGGCGCCGGCGTCGGTGGCGGCGCCGTTATCCCAGTTGGGGGTGAACACCAGCAGGTTCTGGAATTTGTTGGTGTAGTAATAGGACGACGAATACAGACGTGACACACTGCTGCCGCTGAAATCGCTGGCACTGCTGCCCACCAGTGAATTAGCCACCCCGATCGCCCCCACCGCCGGAGAGCCATCCGCCAAGCTGCCGGTGGAGCCCTGGATCCAAGTGAAGGCGCCGGCATCGGCACTCGCACCATTGTCCCAACCACCGGTGGTGAGCCAGAGGTTGGTGATGGTCGAAGAGTAATAACCAGTTGTGATGCCTTCGTAGGATCCACCCACCCGGTCGCCGGCCGTGATGCCCACCAAGGAGTTGCTGGCGTCCAAGGTGCCGATGATCGGGGCGTTCGTAGCGAGTCGTCCGGTGCTGCCGCGGATCCAGGTGAGGGCACCGGCGTCGGCGGCGGTGGCACTGGCATCCCAGGTGGGATTGAGGAAGACGAAATAATCCCGGGAGGTGCTGGAGTAGTACCCCAATTGCTGGTAAGAGGAGCCGACCCGATCGTTCGTGGAGCTCCCCACCAGGGAATTGGCCGCTCCGATCGCTCCGACAGCGGCCGCTCCATTGCCGAGCTTGCCGGTGGCCACATCAATCCAGGTGAGGGCGCCGGCGTCGGTGGCTCCTGTGGCGGTGTTGTCCCAGGTGGTGAAGCGGAACAGGGCCAGCGGGGCGGCCGCGGCCGTCTGGTCGTAGACGAGGTTCGTCCCTCCCTGCTGAAAGAAGTAGTTAGGGTCATAGGTGTTGGGAACCAGACCACCGAAGGGATTGAGATCCCCCGCACTGGAGCCCACAAGAGAGTTGCCCGCGTCGATCACGCCACCGGTGGCGCCGTTGGCCAGGGCGCCCGTTGTGCCGTTCAACCAGGTGAGTGCCCCCGCATTCGGCACGGCGCCATTGGCCCAGGCGCCGCTGTAGATCAACAGATTTCCGCCGCCGTACTCGCGCACGGTTTGATTCACGTAGGAACTGCAACCGGTGCAGCCCGCCTGTGGCAGATAGGCCGCCGAGGCCGTGTTCAGAAGGGAGTTGCCAATGCCAATCGCTCCGCCCGTGCTGGCATCGGCGAGCTTGCCGGTGCTGCCACTCAGCCAGGTGAGACCGCCGGCATCGACGCTGGCTCCGTTGTCCCAGCGGGGGGTGAACACCAGGGCTTGGCCGGAAGTCAGGAAGCGCACCGAGGCCTGGTTGAAATCACCCGTGGTGCTGCCCAGCAAGGAGTTGCCGCTGCCAATGACACCGCTGGTGGTGCCATTGGCGAATTTGCCCGTGGCGGTGTTGATCCAGGTGGCCGCCCCGGCATCGAGCGTCGCCCCGTTGTTCCAGCCGGGGCTGATCAGCGCCAGCAATCCCGCTGAGACACCCGACGGGGAGTAGTTCGCCTTCTGGCTGCTGATCGCATCGGTGCCATAGAGCGCGCTCAGCAGGCCGTAGGTGCTGCCATCGAACAGGTAGGTGACCCCCTCCTGGCCGGGGAGGCCGCCCGTGGGCACGTTCACCAGGATCGGGCTAGTGGCCGCCGTGCCCAGCTGCTCCACCAGCGCCGTCGGACCGGCTGCATCGGAGCCGGGGTAGACGATGTTCTGCGCGTCGTAGCCGTAGCCCCCGACCGTGGTGTTCTCGATGTAGATGTTCTTGGGATCGAGCAGCAGGCTGCCGGGGCTGCCGGCGGGAGCTGAGGCGTCGGCCGTGCCACCGAAGAACAGATCGGCCTTGCCCGACACCTCCAGCACACCGCCGTTCCCTCCCAAGGCGCCTCCCTTGGCGCTGACGGCGCCAGCAAACCGAGTGGCATCTTCCGACCAGACCACCACCTGACCGCCATTCCCCAGGGCCGTGGCATCGGCCCGGAGGCCGGTGCCGGGGGTCACCGTGACCTTGCGGGCATTCGCGCCCAGGCCGAGGTCGGCCCCCTGGAAGCCGCCGCCCACGTGCACCTGGCCGCCGCCGCCGACGCCGGAGGCATCGAGTTGGGCCGCAGCCAGGGTGATCGTGGAGGCGAGCAGATCGATACGACCGCCCTGGGCCGCTCCACCGGTGCCCTGGGCGAGGTAGCTGCCGGAGCTGAACAGTTCGGTGCCGGCGCTGAGGGTGATCGAGCCCCCCGCCGAGAGTCCGCTGACATCCCACAGGCCGCTGAGGGTCTGCACCGTGGAGGCGGTGCTGGCGCTGGTGATGCGGCCCCCAGAGCCCTGGCTGCCGATGGCCTGGATCGGCGCCGCACTGAGCAGCTGGTTCGCCTGCAGGGTCACCTCGCCACCGCTGCTGCCGCTGGCGTTGAGAGCCGCGGTCTGGAGCACCGCGCCGCCCGTAATCGTGATCCGGCCGCCGGGTCCGCTGACAGAACTCACATCAATCGATGTGGCGCCTTGGTCCACCGTGGCCCCACTGATCGCCACCTGCCCCCCCGGCGCCTGGATCCCGGCGGCCTGCAGGAGCACGTTGCCGCCCTGGGCATCGAGCAGCAGGCTCTGATCCACCGTGAGCAGGCCGCCGGAAAGGCTCAGATCGCCGTTCTTCTGCAGGCCGATCGCCGCCAGGCTGGCCGGATCGCTGAGCGGCCCCGCCGCCCCCTGCAGGGGAGCGCCGCTGAGCAACGCCGCCTGGCCGGCGGTGGTGCCTGCCGCATCGAACACGCCGTTGCTCAGCCGCCAGCCGGTGGCGGTGCTGAGGTTCAGCTGCTGGATGTTGGCGAAACCACCGGCGCCGCTGATGGCGATGCCGCCCGGGGAGAGCCAGAACAGGTTGCCGGGGCTAGAGAACGAGACAAGTTTGTCGATGAAGCTGCCCAGGGGGCTGGTCACACCAACAAACACATTGCTGGCGCCGCCGGTGGCGAAGTTCACCCCGGTGATGCCGCCGCGCGTATCAAAGGCCGAAAAGCGGTGAAAGAGGTTGCTGCCTGCCGCCGTGCCGCCGCCCACTTGGCACAGGCCAGCTGCGCAGCTGCCGCCCAGCTGGCCATTCACCGCCGTGCCCAGGCCCAGGACGCCGCCGGTGGCGCTCACTTCGCCCGCGCACACCGGAACAGCGGCCAGCAGGGCCGAGAGGCCCAGGGCCACTGAGACGCCCTGGCCATGCGATTGCTTCATCCGGGAACGCGTCGCCATGGAAAGGACGCCAACAAAAAGCGGGGGTTCAAAACCCACACCAGGTGAAATAAACACTAAGCGGAGGACATGTTCGGGGCGTCATCGGGCAACAGACGTTCAAGCGCCCATTTCAATCAGCGCCCAAAGAATGACCTGAATCGTTTGGCCCGCATCGATCCGGCGGCCACCGCCCCAGCAACGGAACGCTGGGTCGTGCAGGGACGATCAACCAAGGGGTCCGTCGCGCTGAAATTCAGACAAATCTCCGATAAGTTTTGCTCATAAACTTTTACACGACTCTCATGTTCACTCTGCCCTTGCTGGCCCAGCTGGTGGCCCCACCAGTTCAGCAGGGGCCGGTACGGTTGCCGGGGCCGGGCGCCACCGAGCAACGACCCGATCGGGACCGTCCGGCCCCGAAGATTGATGGGCTGCCGGTGGAGCCAGAGGTCCCGGCCACCCCCGTGCCAACTCCCACCGGCCCCGGCGCACCCAGCACCAGCCGCCAGGCGCTGCCCGAAATCCGCGGTTTCAAGCGCTATTCCAGTGCCGAACTGAGCAAGATCCTCGCGCCCTGCCTGGCGATCAGCGATCCAGCCGAGCGTCTGAAGGCCTGCGCCGCCAGCCTCACCGCCCGGTTGGTGGCCGATGGCTACGTCAACAGCCGCGTCTTCGTCGAAACCAGCCCGGCGCCCGGCCGCCTGGAGGTGGTGGAAGGGAAGATCGTGGAGGTGCGGGTCAACGCCAAGAGTGCCTGGCTGAGTCGCCGGGTGACCCGGCTGCTGCGGCCGCTCCAGGGCGAGGTGCTCAACCTGGCCGAGGTGGAGCGCCAACTGCGGCTGCTGCAGCGCCAGGCGGGCATCAAGAGCATCCGCAGCAACCTCTCGCGCCTGGGCAGCGACCCCACCCAGGCCGTACTGACGGTGAATGTGGAGTTGGGCAGCCAGCCCCTCCAAGGTGACCTCTCCCTGCGCAACGACGGCTCCAGCGGCTCCGGCGAGGGCCGGGCCGTGGCCACCCTGGTGAAGGGGGGGCTCGCCGCCCCCGGCGACATCCTGTTGCTCTACGGCGAACTCGACTTCAACAACGACCCCTCCCTGGGGGCCTTGATCACATCCGCCAGCTACACCTACCCGCTGAGCGACCAGGTCAACCTCACGGGCTCCTTCGGCTACAGCCGCCGCAACCTGATCGAGCTCCCCGCCCCGGCGAACGACTTCAGCACCCGGCAGTTCCAGGGCCTCGGGCAGCTGGAGTGGGTGTTCAAGGAAACCCTGACCCAGCGCTGGGCTGCCTTCGCCGGCCTGAGCATCAACCGCAGCGACACCTACCTCTCGGGCCAGGCCCTGCCCAGTTTCCTGCCCGAGAGTGTGCGCTCCCCGCGCACGGGCTACCTGCGGGTGGGGCTGAGCGGCAGCGGGCTGAGCAACTCCGTGGGCTGGAGTGGCAACGTCTACCTGTTGCAGGGCATCGGTGCCCTCACCCCCGACAAGCAGATCAACGAATTGACCCAGGTGGGCGTTGTCCCGGGCCAGGCCACGGCCCTGGGGGGTCTGGTGTCAGCGGCCTGGGGTTTCGCCCCCAACTGGCAACTGAACCTGCGGGCCGGGGGGCAGGTGGCCTTCAACCCGCTCACCCCCTCGATGCAGTTCACCCTCGGCTCCGACGTGGGCCTGCGCGGCCTGCCCGGTCAGCTGATCAGCGGCGACAACGGCTGGCTGGGCACCAGTGAGGTGGTCTGGACCTTCTGGCAGAAGAAAAAGAACGCCTTGCAACTGGTGCCCTTCTTCGGCTACGGCGGCATCAACACCAAGCTGCAGGGCCTCAACTTCACCGACTACATCGGCTCCACCGGCGTTCTCACCCGCTGGCTGGCCGGCGACAAGTGGACGTTGGAGGCCGGCTGGGTGAATCAGCTCGGCGCCAACACCAACGTCGGCCCATGGGCCGACTGGACCCTGAGCAAGGGCTTCTACGGCAAGGTGCAATACCGGTTCTGAGGGCCTCCATGGGCCGATCGTCGCGACCCAATCGTTTAAGCCGGGCGCTGCTGCTGACGGCCCCCTACGGAGCGGCGGCGCTGTTGGTGGCGGCCCTGCGCTTCACGGGCATCGGTGAATCGCTCAACCTGCTGCTCTACGACCTGATCACCTACCTGCGGCCTGCTCCCGCCGGTACCACCACACCGATCACGCTCATCGGGATCAGCGAAGGAGACATCTCGCGCTTCGGCTGGCCGATCGATGACCAGCTGCTCTGCCGGGCGATCGACACCCTCAGCGCCGATGGCGCCCGGGCGATCGGCTTCGATCTCTACCGCAACAAGGGCGTCGGCCCCCAGCAGGAGTGCCTGCGCCGCCAGGCACGCAGCAACCCGCGGTTGGTGTCGATCTTCAATGTGGCCGAATCGATCGGCCCGATCCCGGGCACCCCGAGCGATCGCCAGGCCTTCAACGACCTGGTGGTGGACGCCGATGGGGTGGTACGCCGGGACCTGCTCCATGTGGCCGGCCAGGACGCCGCCACCGTGGCCCTCCCCCTGCGGCTGGTAGAAGTGTTCCGCGGCAACGGCGAGCTGCGCAGCCGGCTGGACACCAGCCCCAACGCCGAGGGTTGGCTCGAGCGCGATTCAGGCGGATACTTCAACCTCGATGCCGCCGGCTACCAGCAGATGCTGGCGTTCCATCGGCCGGGCAGTTTTCCCCTCTGGAGCCTCGATCAGCTGCTCAACCGGCAGGTGCCCCAAGCACAGATCCGCGGGCGGATCGTGCTGATCGGCAGCACCGCCCCCTCCCTGCGCGATCTGTTCAACGTTCCTTACACCCGCTTCGTGCTGACGGCCCGCCAGATGCAGATGCCCGGCGTGGAACTCCATGCCAACCGCACCGCCGCCCTGCTGGCGCTCGCCGACGGGCGACCCCTTGGGCTGCGGGCCCTGCCGGGCTGGAGCGGCATGCTGCTGCTGGTGCTGGGCCTGGGGCTCGGAGTAGCCCTGGGGGAAAGCTTCGCCACCCTGCGGCGCAGCATCCTCGCCGTGACGGCGGTGCTGCTGCTGGGCCTGGGCGGCGCGGTAGCCCTGCTGCTGAACGGGGTGTGGCTGCAAACCACCCTGCCCCTGGCGGGCCTGACGCTGATGGCGGGGGCGGCCTGGTTGCGCCGCGGGGCCGCCAGCCAGCAACAGCGCCAGCAGATCCAACGGCTGCTCGGCCAGACCACCTCACCGGCGGTGGCCCAGCAGCTCTGGGAGCAACGGGATGAACTGCTCAGCGACGGGCGCTTTGAGGGGCGCCTGCTGGCGGTCACCGTGATCTTCTCCGACACCTGCGATTTCACCACCCTTTCCGAGCGCCTCAAACCGGCGGATCTGCTGGCCTGGCTGAACCGCGGCATGGCCCTCTGCGTCCCCGCCATCACCGAGCGCGGCGGCATGGTCAACAAGTTCACCGGCGATGGGTTCCTGGCGGTGTTCGGGGCACCGTTGGGCAAGGGGGAGGTGGCCGACGCGAGCGAAGCGATCGACGCCGCCCTGGCGATCCAGCACGGCCTGGAGCAACTCAACCGCGACCTGGCCGCCGACGGCGAGCCGCCGATGCGCATGCGCATCGGGATTCATTCCGGCGCTGTGCTGGCGGGCTCGATGGGAAGCAGCGAGCGGCTGGAATACGCGATCATCGGTGACACGGTCAACTGCGCCTCACGGCTGGAAAGCTCCGAGAAAGCGCGTCAGAACGGCCTCTGCCGGGTGCTGGTTTCCTCGGTGACGCGCGATCTGGTGCTTCAGAACGGCGCCAACACGATGAATTGGGAACCCTGGGGCAGCCTGCAGGTGAAGGGCCGAACGGAACCCCTCGACGTCTGGGAGCTCAGGGGCAGCGCACCGGCAGCGTCGCCGGCCAATCCGCCCCGATGACATCTTCGAGGCCGAAGGATTGGGCCAGCTGAGCCTTGGACAACTGGGAACCGCAGAGGCCCTTGAGCTTCTGCAACGCCGCCTGGATGCTGCGGTCGTCGGCCGAGCCTTCGGTGACGAGCAGGCTCAGGGCTGGTGGTGAGACCGTTTCGACGAAGCTGAGCGGATCGTTGGTGGCGGGCGGAGCGCCGTCATCGCAGCGGAAGGTGGATTCCCAGACCTGGGAACCCTTGAAGCTGGCCAGCTTGAGCAGGGTGATCCCCGCCGGAGCAGCCGGCAGCTCCCGTTTCACGGCGGGGCCGGCGGCCGTGCCGCCAGGGCCCTGGGGCCGGAACTGAACCTGCAGGGGCCGGGGGTTGGCCGTGGGTCCCTCGAGCAGAGCCACTGTCAGGGCGGGGCCGGGGGCGAAGACGCTGTCGCTGGGCACCAGGTGGGCCAGCACCCGTGCGGCGCACTCACCGCGGGTGCCGCCACCGATGCGACGGCCGGGAAACGTACTGCGCAGGTTCGGCTGGGCCAGGGCAGCGCTGGCCTCAAGGCTCACCGCCGCCAGGAGCAGGACATGGAGCCAGCGGCGGGCGGGTTTGCGATCAAAGAGGGCCATCGCTGGATCGGATGAAGGTCGTTGAATCCACCCGCTCAGGATCGCACCACCAGCCAGGTCCAAAAAAGCTTGGTGGTCAGGTGGATGGCCTGATCACCCGGCAGGCGGTAGAGATGCCGGCACTTGCCGAAGTCGGTGAGGGCGTGGGCCACCCATTCCGCCAACCCCAGCAGGGGCACGCCGGTGATCGCACCCACCAGGAAGCCATGGATGGCGGCATGGGAGCCCAGCCACCAGTACCAAGGAAGCGTGACATCATGGCCCGGACACTTTTCTGTGGCCATCCGGTCGCTCTGCAGAGCGAAGTCCCCCACGAAATGCCCCATGGCCAGCATCAGGAACAGGTCCAGCGCATGCGGGTGATGGGAGGGGTCTGGAAACATGGCTTGGGCCGCCCGGCCCGTCCAGGATGCCCCGCCATGACCTGAGCCGCCATGGACGTGCTGCAACGGCTGCTGCTGGCCCTCGGTCTCACCGCCAGCCTGATCCTGCTGCGGGTCCTCAGCCGTCGCCATCCGCGAGGCCTCGCCTCCCCCCCCACCCGTCTGCCCCTGGCGGCGATCTTGGCCTGGTTCCTGAGCAGCAGCCTGCCGTTGGTCTGGCTGCCGGAGGCCCTCCGCCCCTGGTGGAGCACCTCGTCCGTACTGCTGATCAGCTACGCCCTGATCAGCCTGGGGGAGTGGGCGTTCCTGGAACTGCCCGCGGCCCTGGGCCTGTGGGCCAAACCTCCCAAGATCCTTCGCGATCTGGGCATCCTGGCCGTGGGGGCAGCGCTCACGGTGGTGGTGCTGCAACAACAGGCCCGCATCAACCTGGTGGGACTGGTGACCACCTCAGCGGTGCTCACCGCCGTGATCGGCCTCGCGGCCCAGGAAACCCTCAAAGACCTGTTCGCGGGCATCACTCTTCAGATCGACAATCCCTTTCGTGAAGGCGACTGGATCGAGGTGGACGGGTTCAAGGGCTTCGTGGTTTCACTCACCCTGATGAACACGATCGTCAAGGGCATGGACGGGTCCCTGCAAGTGCTCCCCAACAGCAAGGTGGCCTCAGATGTGCTGAAGCGATTCGGTCCGAACGATCCGGTGGGCAACCGCTTCAGCCTCGGCCTCGATTACGCCCTGTCTCCCGCCCAGGCCCGGCAGCTGCTTCTGCAGGTGGTCCGCCAGCACCCCCGCGTGCTCAGCAGTGAGGAATCGCGGGTCTGGGTGGGGGCCTACGCCGAGAGCGCGATCACCTACGAGCTGATGGTGTGGCACCTCGGTGCAGGAGAAGCCAGCCGCCTCCAGATCCGCAGTGAACTGCTGGAACAGTTCTGGTTCGCACTCCAGCGGGCAGGCCACAGCATTCCCTATCCGGTGCGCGAATTGCGCCGCAAGCGTCAGGCGAGCGCCGACGCGGATCCCTCGCTCACATCGCTGGAGCAGCGGCAGCGGTTGCTGCGCTCCAACCACCTGTTCGCGCTTCTGGGGGAAGAGCAGCTGAGCACCCTGGCCTCCCTGAGCCTGACGCGGCGCTTTGGTCCCGGCGAAACGATCGTGCGCGAGGGCGATGCCGGGGACTCGCTGTATCAACTGGTGCAAGGCCAGGTGGAAGTGCTCAAAGCAAACGCCGACGGCAGCCCCACCTCCGTCGCCCGGCTCGGAGCGGGGGAGATCTTCGGGGAGATGACCCTCTGCCTCGATGCCCCCCGCAGTGCCACCGTGCGCACCCTCGAGGAATGCCTGCTGCTGGAGGTGAGTCGTGCAGCGCTGCAGCCCTTACTGGCCGACGACACCGCCCTGCTGGAGGAGCTGGCGGGCCTGGTGAATGCCCGCCGGGCCCAGCTCGAACGCCTCGAAAACGAAGCGACACCCCTCCATGACAAGCAGCTGTTCGAGCGCATGCGTGAGCTGTTCAGTTCGCTGCTCGGCTGACTTGCCTACCCGCTGAGGCCTCAGCGAGCGCAGAAACGGGCCAGGAGGCTGGTGCGCTCAGTGGGCTTGGGCAATTCGGCTGGGTCAAAGGGGGCGGCGCTGTCGGCGGCCATGGCCTTCATCATCACCGGCCGAAACCCACCCTCCACCTGCACCTCCAACGGTGTGAGCCGGGCCAGGCCGATGGCGGCCGCCAACTCCCGCGCCTGGGTCAGGGCGTCCTGGTAGGCCGCCCGCAGCAACACGCCGCGGCTGGCGGCATCACCACGGGGATCGGCCTCGGCGGCCACCGGTGCCAAGCGCACCCCCGGCAGTGCCCCCACCCCACGGATCAGCGCCTGCAGGTTGTCGGGGGCCAAGCGACCGCTCACCTGCACGTTCGCCGTCACCTGGGCGGGCATGCGCGGCGCAGAAGGGCGATCCCAGGTGTTGGGGGAGGTGACCTCCAATTCCTGCACCCCCAGGCGCTGCAGGCCCTGGCGCACGGCCGCCAGGCGCTCCTGCAGCAAACCGAGGGCAGCATCGGCGTTGAGGCCCTCGGCCTCGATCCCCAGGGAAACGCGCAGGCGCTGGGTGGGGCGCTTGCCTTCGGCCGAGCCCCGCGCCTCCACCAAGGTGCCGTCGCAGCGCAGCTGCACCTGGCCCTCGGCGCGGGCCGCAGCCGGCGCCAGGGCGATCAGTGTTGGCAGCGCCAGCAGGCCCGTCAGCGAGCCAACCAGGAGAGGAGCGTTACGGGGGCGGGGCATCGGCAGGGGGCAACCGCTTCCCACGCTATGGCTGGCGGCCTACAGGGCTTCGAAACGCACGTTGAGGTTGAGCTTGCCGGGGCCCAGAGCAGTGGACTGCAGCACCAGGGCCGCCGTCTTGCCGGACGGGGTGCCATCCACGGTGGTGCCGGCCGGGGGATCGAGCACCAGGTTGAACCCCCACGGCCCGACCACGGTGTTGATGGTGCGTTCCTTGTAGCCCTGAACACTGAGCAAGGCCTTGGCCTTCACCAGGAGTGATTCTGGAGTGCCGCCCAGCTGGCCGTTGAGGCTGGTCTGACCCACGGCATTGGCCGCGAACAGCGTGGTGAGCCCGCCCGGCAACTTGAGGCCCTTGAGCAGGGTGCCGGCCGGGGTGGCGAAGGCGGCTGTGGCGCTGAGCAGAACAGCGAGGGCCGCCAGGCCGGAGACCCAGAGGCGTTTCGATGAGATCAGTTGGATGGCCATGGCTGTCTGCGGCATGGGGCACGGAGAGGTCCACCCTATGGAGCGTGGTTCCTTCCAACCAAGCCCCGACACGGATCCTCACCGCGCGCAGGCAAAAGATCAGAGGTGCTCCATCTGCGTGAGCTGATGGCTGGTGAGCGAAAGCTTCTGACCGACGTCGCGGATCAGGGCCAGCAACAGTTCGTTCATCGCCTCGGGGTCACTGCGGCGGAGCTGATCGAAATCAGCGCGGCTGAGCACCAGGCAGCTGCCGGCCTGGTCGCAGTGAATGCTGGCGCTGCGCCGCTGACCGGAGAGGAAGGCGATCTCCCCAAAGCACATCTCCGGCCCGAAGGTGGCCAGCCGTGATTCCAGCGCCCGGCCGTAGCCATCCGTGAGTTGGATCGTGGCGGTGAAGCGGCCCTCCCGCACCAGAAACAGTTCATCTCCGGGATCACCACGGCGAATCACCTGATCGCCGGCTGCAAAATCCCGTCGCCGCAGACAGGCCGCCACCCGCTGGCGGTAGTCGGGATCGAGGTGGGCGAGAAAGCCCAGGGACGCTTCGTCCTTGGCGCTGGAAGCCCCCTGGTCAGGGTCTCCGTTCCAGATGTCGAGGTAGAGGTTCTCAGCCCGCTCAATCGACTGGTCGAGATCAACGCAGAAGAGGGTCTCCGCCTCCAGGCCCAGGGCCAGGCGCACCCCCTCGAGATCGAGATGGGCGGAGCGCGACAACAGGATCGCCAGGCCCCGGTCACGCAACAGGGTCAACTGCTGGGCCAGCAGGCCCGCCGACTCCGCCGGAAGCTCGACCACATGGGCCAGATCAAGGACCAACACCTTCGCCTCAGCCAGGCTCGCCGCCAGTTCCGCCACCAATCGTTCCAGGGCGGCGAAATCGAGGATCCCCTGGACATGCACGATGCGGATGCGGTGGCCGGAGGCACGCAGGGCCTCCCGGTCGGCGGAGGAACGCCAACGGCGGGATTGACGCAGGGCGGCGGTGTAGGAGCGGCGGACGGTGGAGGAGCTCTGGGGGTACTGGTTGAACAGGCTCAGGCCGAGGCGCTCGGAGAGCTCCGAGCAGACGGCGATGCCGCGCACGCTGTTGCCGAGGCTGTCGAGGGGCGGGGAATAGACAGCGATGCCGAGGCGGCCGGGCACCACCGCCAGGATCCCGCCACCCACTCCGCTCTTGGCCGGCATGCCCACGTCGTGGAGCCACTGGCCGGCAAAGTCGTAGGTGCCGCAGCTGGCCATCAGCGCCAGCACCCGCTTGGTGATGTCCGAGCTGAGGGGCCTGGCACCGGTGAAGGGGTTGCGGCCCTGGCAGGCAAGGGTGGCCGCCATGATCGCCAGATCCCGGCAGGTGACCTGAATCGAGCACTGCCGGAAATAGAGATCCAGCGAGGGCTCCGGATCTGTTTCGATGATCTCGAAATTGCGCAGCAGATGGCCGATCGAGCGGTTGCGGTGGCCCGTTTCCCGCTCCGAGCGAAACACCGCCTCATCCACGCCCAGACGGCGGCCCGCCAGCTGGGCGAAGAAATCGAGAACGGTGGCTTCGCCGTGCTCAGGATCGTGGGAAGCGATCTGGGCGGTGGTGGCAATGGCCCCGGCGTTGATCATCGGGTTGCGCGGCCGCCCAGACGCCGGATCCAGGCTGATGGCGTTGAAGGCCTCGCCCGAAGGCTCCACCCCCACCTTGGCCACCATGTGCTCAGGCGTGAGCAGGCCCAGGGCCAGGCCATACACGAAGGGCTTGGAGATCGACTGAATCGTGAATGGCTTGCTGACATCGCCAGCCTGATAAAGCCGTCCATCGACGGTGGCGATGACGATGCCGAAATCGTTGGGATCGGCCTTGGCTAGCTCAGGAATGTAATCAGCCGGCGCACCATCATTCAACGATGAATAGCGTTGATGAAGTTCATCGATGAGGCCCTGAATCGCGTTGACCTGTGAAATGGCAACCATCGCCGAGAGGCACTCGCTCATCAATCACCCGGCGATCCCACTGCCTAACGGGGACCACCTCTGTAGCGATCGCTACCACCCATTGGGGATCCCGGCCGCCCCGCCTCATAGCGAGAGCGCCTCGATCAGCTGAGCGCGGGCCGTCTCCAAAGCGCCATCGAGGCCAGCCACCTCCTTGCCGCCGGCCGTGGCCAGATTGGGGCGGCCGCCGCCGCCGCCGCCCACCAGCCGGGCGATGGCGCCGATGAACGCGCCCGCCTTGGGGCCCGCCGCCACCACCGCCGGGCCGAAGGCCGCCACCAGGGAGAGCTTGTCGGTGATCGTCGCGTCGGGAACCCCCGCCAGCACCACCGCCGCCCCCTCGCCGAGGCGCTCCTGCAGCCGCTGGGCCGCGCTCTGCAGGCCGGCGGCTTCCACCCCATCGAGGCGGGCCACCAGCAGCTGGAAAGCCCCGATCGTCTCGGCGCCTGCCGCCAGCTCCGTGGAGCGGGCCAGGGCCAGCTCGGTGCGGGCCGCCGCCAGGGCCTTGCCGCTGGCCTTGAGCTCGTCGGCCAGCGCCGCCACGCGCTCGACGATCTCGCCCGGTTGCACCTTGAAGCGCTCCCCCAGCTGGCGCACCACCGCGTCGCGCTCGTTGAGGTAGGCGAGCACCGCCGGGCCTGCCACCGCCTCGATGCGGCGGATGCCGGCGGCCACACCGGTTTCGGCGATGATCTTGAACAGACCGATCTCGGCGGTATTGGCCACGTGGGTGCCGCCGCAGAGCTCCATCGACACCCCGGGCACGTCGACGACGCGCACCACATCGGCGTACTTCTCACCGAACATCGCCACGGCGCCGGCGGCCCTGGCCTGCTCGATTCCCATCTCCCGCACCTGGAGGTGGTGGGCATCGGCGATCCAGCCGTTGATCAGCGCCTCAATCCGCTCCAGCTCCGCGGCCGTGACCGCCCGGGGGCTGTGGAAGTCGAAGCGCAGGCGATCGAAATCCACCAGGGAGCCCGCCTGGGCGATGGAGGGATCCACCACCTGCTTGAGGGCCGCCTGCAACAGGTGCGTGGCGGTGTGGTTGGCCTGGGCGCGGCGGCGGCAGCCGCGGTCCACCCGGGCCATCACCAGATCACCAATCGCCAGCTGGCCGCGCTCGATCCGGCCGCTGTGCACGAACACGCTGCGATTACGGCTGACCCCATCGATGCGCACGAACAGATCGCTCGACTGGTCGCCATCGGCTCCCGCTTCGGTCTCCCCGGCGCTCAGCGTGCCCCGGTCCCCCACCTGGCCGCCCCCCTCGCCGTAAAAGGGGGTGGAATCGAGCACCAACTGCACCGCATCACCGGCAACGGCGCGTTCGGCCGGCGCGCCATTCACCACCAGGGCCAGCACGCAGCTGGGGTGCTCCAGGGCCTCGTAGCCCTTGAAGGCCGTGGCCTCCAGTTCGCCGGCCACCTGCTCGATCGCGCCCTGAAGCGTGAGATCGAGGCTCACCGCCGCCGCCTTGGCGCGCTGGCGCTGGGCCTCCATGGCGGCCTGGAACCCCGCCAGATCCACCCTGAGCCCATGCTCCTCGGCGATCTCCTCGGTGAGCTCCAGGGGGAAGCCGTAGGTGTCGTAGAGCTCGAAGGCCTGCTCGCCGCTGATCTGCTGCGGCTGGGCCGCCAGCACCTCGGCCAGCAGCTTCTCGCCCCGCTCCAGGGTTTCGAGGAAGCGGGCCTCCTCGCGGGCCAGTTCCGCCAGGATCGCCTCGCGGCGCTCGATCAGCTGCGGATAAGACGCCGCCATCACCGCGATCGCGGCCTCGCCCATCGAGGTAAGAAACGGCTTGTCGATGCCCAGGAGCCGTCCGTGGCGCACCACCCGCCGCAGCAGCCGCCGCAGGATGTAGCCGCGGCCGAGATTGGAGGCACTCACTCCATCGCCGATCAGTTGGGTGATGGCGCGGCTGTGGTCGCCGATCACCTTCAGGGAGGTTTTGGCTTTCTCCTCCAGGCGGTGGTAGTCGACACCCGCCAGGTCCGCCGCCCGCTCGATCAGGGGATAGATCAGGTCGGTTTCGTAGTTGTTGGGCACCTGCTGCAGGATCTGGGCCATGCGCTCAAGCCCCAGACCGGTGTCGATGCTGCGCTGGGCCAGGGGGGTGAGCTGTCCGTCCGCATCGCGGTTGGACTCCATGAACACCAGGTTGTAGAACTCGATGAAGCGGGAATCGTCTTCCAGGTCGAGGCCTTCATCACCGAGCTCGGGCTTGAAGTCGTAGTAGAGCTCCGAGCAGGGGCCGCAGGGGCCCGTGGGGCCCGAGGCCCAGAAGTTGTCGGCCTCATCCATGCGGATGATGCGCCTGGGGTTCACGCCCACGACGTCGCGCCAGATCGCCGCGGCCTCGTCGTCGTCGCGGAAGACGCTCACCACCAGATGGTTCGGCGAGAGGCCGAAGACCTCGGTGGACAGCTCCCAGGCCCAGCGGATCGCCTGCTCCTTGAAGTAGTCGCCGAAGGAGAAGTTGCCCAGCATCTCGAAGTAGGTGTGGTGCCGCGCCGTGCGGCCCACGTTCTCGATGTCGTTGGTGCGGATGCACTTCTGGGCGCTGGTGGCCCGGGGCGCCGGCCTCGGGGCCTGGCCCAGGAACACCGGCTTGAACGGCAGCATGCCGGCGATGGTGAGCAGCACGGTGGGGTCCTCCGGCACCAGGGAGGCACTGGCCAGCCGCCGGTGGCCCCGGCTCTCGAAGAAGCTCAGGAACGCCTCGCGGATCTCCGCGCCGAGGCGGGGCTGGGGCCGCTCAGGGGCAGGGCGATCGGGGGAGAGCGCAACAGCCATGGCCTCGAACGTGCAAACAACACCCTGGAACGGGCATGATCGCCCAGCACAGGTCCAGCGCCCCGCCACCGTCCCCTGGTTGAGCCCCCTTGCTTGAGCCCCCCGCTCCCCCTGAGGCCCGCGCGCGCCTGCGGCTGCGATCGCTTGGCTGGGCCCTGCTGGCGGGCCTGGTGGGGGCGGTGTGCGGCATCCACAGCCTGGCCTTGCCCCTGGAATGGAATGGCCCAGCGGCGGAGGTCCTGCCAGGGTTGATGATGGCGCTGCTGCGCGCCTGGCTGCCGTTGATCGGTGCCGCCCTGGTGCTGCACGCCGGCCAACGCTCCTTGAGCGTCCTGCGGCCATGACCCCCCGGCGCGGACGTATCCCGTACCCATGAGCCTGCTGCACGCCACCTGGCTCCGGTCCCACACCGCCGGCCGACCCGGCCTGTTGCTCTGGGCCGACACCTGGCGGGTGGCGGCGCCGGTCACGCCCGGCGCGAAGGTGCCGGTTCACCCCCTGAGCCTGGACCAGGACGAGCTCGGGGCCTGGCTGGAGGAGCACGAGCTCTGGTCGGAGGCCTTCCGCCCGACCGTGGCCACCCTCACCCTGCCCAGCCGCAGCCAGAGCGCCCGAGGCAAGAAGGCCAGCGAAGGGGCCGCCTGGAGCGGCCTGCCCCTGCAGGCGGGCGAACCGATCCCCAAAACCGTGGAGTGGTGGCCCTGGCAACTGGAAGGGCTGTGGCTGGAGCCGGCTGCGGCCGGGGCCTGGCTGGGCCAGCTCCCCCTCTCCGGCGATGAGCTCGGCCTGGCGGATGAACTGCGCTGGTGGAGCCACCTGCAGCGCTGGGTGTTGAGCCTGATCGCCCGCGGCCGCTGGCTGCCCCAGGTGGAGAGCAGCGGCGATGGGCGAGTGGCCCGCTGGCGCCCCCTGCTCAACCGCGAAGACGACCGCCGCCGCCTCGAAGACCTGGCGGCGCGCCTGCCCCAGGTGGCCATGGCGGCCTCGGGGGTGGCCACCCCGCTGGGGCTGCCGCCGGTGGCCGAGATGGCCTGCCGGCGGCCCGGCTCCAGCCGCCTGGTGGTGGTCAACCTGCTTAACGATCTGGTCGATGGCCAGCTGCGGGCGGGCTTCCGCCCCGACAGCACCGACCTCGATCCGCTGCTGGCAGCCTGGCAACAGGCCCTGGGGCCCGGCACGGGCAAGCTGAACCTGGGCGTCGAGGACGCCGAGCGGCTGGAGGTGGCCACCCACCACTGGCGCGAAGCGGTGGCGGGGCGGGTGGCCCCGGCCCGGGCCTGCCTGGAGCTCTCCACCCCGGAGGAGGGCCAGGATCTCTGGGACCTGCGCTTCAGCCTGCAGGCGGAGGCGGATCCCGCCCTGCGGGTGAGCGCGGCGGTGGTCTGGGCCACCACCGAGCGCCAGCTGATGCTCGGAGAGATCGAAGTGGAGCAGCCCGGCGAGGTGCTGCTGGAGGGGATGGGCCGCGCCCTGCAGGTGTTCGAGCCGATCGGCAGGGGGCTGGATTCCTCCGCCCCCGAGGGCATGCAGCTGACGCCGGCCGAGGCCTTCGTGCTGGTGCGAACCATCACCTCCAAACTCCGGGACGTGGGCGTGGGGGTGCTGCTGCCCCCCAGCCTCAGTGGCGGCCTGGCCAGCCGGCTGGGCTTGGCGATTCAGGCCGAACTCCCGGCCCGATCCAGAGGTTTCAGCCTCGGCGAGACCCTGGAGTGGAGCTGGGAGCTGATGATCGGCGGGGTCACCTTGACCCTCAAGGATCTGGAGCGGCTGGCGGGCAAGCGCAGCCCGCTGGTGCAGCACAAGGGGGCCTGGATTGAGCTGCGCCCTGGCGATCTGCGCAACGCCGAAAAGTTCTGCGCCCTCGATCCCGCCCTCAGCCTCGATGACGCCCTGCGGCTCACGGGCAACGAGGGGGAAACCCTGCAGCGGTTGCCGGTGCACCGGTTCACGGCGGGGCCCAGGCTGCAGGCGGTGCTGGAGCAATACCACCAGCAGAAGGCCCCCGACCCCCTGCCGGCCCCCGAGGGTTTCTCCGGCCAGCTGCGGCCCTACCAGGAACGGGGCCTGGGCTGGCTGGCCTTCCTGCACCGCTTCGACCAGGGGGCCTGCCTGGCGGACGACATGGGCCTGGGCAAGACGATCCAGCTGCTGGCCTTCCTGCAACACCTCAAGGCGGAGAACGAACTCAAGCGCCCGGTGCTGCTGGTGGCCCCCACCTCGGTGCTCACCAACTGGAAGCGGGAAGCGGCCGGGTTCACCCCCGAGCTGCGGGTGCTGGAGCACTACGGGCCCCGCCGGGCCGCCAACTCTGCCGCCCTGAAAAAGGCACTCGACGGCGTCGATCTCATGCTCACCAGCTACGGGCTGCTGCAGCGGGACATCGACCTGCTCGGCGGCGCCGACTGGCAGGGGGTGGTGATCGACGAGGCCCAGGCGATCAAGAACCCCAGCGCCAAGCAGAGCCAGGCCGCCCGGGAGCTGGCCCGCTCCGCCAAGCACAGCCGCTTCCGCATTGCCCTCACCGGCACCCCGGTGGAGAACCGGGTGAGCGAGCTGTGGGCGCTGATGGATTTCCTCAACCCCAAGGTGCTGGGGGAGGAGGGATTCTTCCGCCAGCGCTACCGGTTGCCGATCGAGCGCTACGGCGACATGAGCTCGCTGAAAGACCTCAAGGCCCGGGTGGGTCCGTTCATCCTGCGGCGCCTCAAGACCGACAAATCGATCATCAACGACCTGCCCGAGAAGGTGGAGCTCAACGAGTGGGTGGGCCTGAGCCCTGAGCAGGTGAAGCTCTACCGCAAGACCGTCGATGAGACCCTTGACGCGATCGCCCGCGCCCCCCTGGGCCAGAAGCACGGCCAGGTGCTGGCCCTGCTCACCAAGCTCAAGCAGATCTGCAACCACCCGGCGCTGGCGCTCAAGGAAGCAACCGTCGGCGAAGGGTTCGCCGCCCGCTCCGCCAAGTTGCAGCGGCTCGATGAGATCGTCGAGGAGGTGATCGAAGCCGGTGATCGGGCGCTGCTGTTCACCCAGTTCGCCGAATGGGGGCTGCTGTTGCAGACCCATCTCCAGAAGCGCTTCCACCAGGAGGTGCCCTTCCTCTACGGCAACACCAGCAAGGCCGAACGCCAGGCGATGGTGGATCGCTTCCAGGAGGATCCGCGCGGCCCCCAGCTTTTCCTGCTCTCGCTCAAGGCGGGTGGTGTGGGCCTCAACCTCACCCGGGCCAGCCATGTGTTCCACATCGACCGCTGGTGGAACCCGGCGGTGGAGAACCAGGCCACCGACCGGGCCTACCGCATCGGCCAGATCAACCGGGTGCTGGTGCACAAGTTCATCACCAGCGGCTCAGTGGAAGAAAAGATCGACCGCATGATCCGCGAGAAGGCCAAGCTCGCCGAAGACATCATCGGCAGCGGCGAGGAGTGGCTGGGGGGCCTCGACCCTGGCCAGCTCAGGGATCTGGTGGCCCTGGAGGAGTCGTAGGCGCCGCCACCAGTGCCTGCTCGATGCGGCGGTCGGGGACGATCCAGATGAGGGCCACCAGTACATAGATCGTCTGGGACAGCCAGGGAAAGAGGAAGGCCATGGCCGCGCCGAAGGCATAGAGCAGCAGCGAAGCCCGGCCCTTGGTGTCACGGCCGACGGCACGACGCAGCAACGAATTCGAGCCTTCGGCAGCGATGATCGTCTGCTGCAGGACCCAGTAGGCGAAACCGGCCAGCAGCAGGTTGAGGCCATAGACGGCCGTCGGTACTGGGGCGTAATGGTTCTCGCCGATCCAGCGGGTGACGAAGGGAAACAATGACAGCCAGAACAGCAGGTGCAGGTTCGCCCAGAGCACCCCGCCGCTGACGCGACTGCAGGCGTGGAGCATGTGGTGGTGATTGCTCCAATAGATGCCGATGTAGATGAAGCTGAGCAGATAGCTCAGAAACACTGGCGTCAGAGTGAGGAGGCCTTGGAAACCTTCGCCGGCCGGGCTTTTGAGCTCCAGCACCATGATCGTGATGATGATGGCAAGCACGCCATCGCTGAAGGCCTCGAGTCGTCCGGTGCCCATAGGTGGTGCGCTCCGCTGCGGCGGTCTTGGGGCAGAAATCTAGGGGCGCTGGCCAACACCACCAGGCGGATTCAAAGCTCCAGTTTCAGCTTCAGACCGCCACTGACGCTGAACCCTTCCCGCTCGTAGAAGGCCAGGGTGCGCTCGAACGCCGGCAGCGGCGGGGTGGTCACCTCCAGACGGCTCCAGCCCCGGGAGCGGCCATGGGCGACGGCCGCCGCCAGCAACCCCAGGCCCACACCAGCGCCGCGGTGGCCCGGTGCCACATAGAACTCAGGGATGAGGCCGAACGCGCCCTCCGTGTAAAGAGCGAACCCCTCCAGCAGCGCCAGAAAACCAATCAGGTCACCTGGAGCCGTCTCTGCCAGTAGCACCCGGTAGCGATCCGCCGCCAGGGCCTCCCGCAGGCGCCGCTCGATGGCAGCGGGATCGACCCGAAACGCGGGCTCGTCAATCTCCGCCATGATCTCCATCAGCAACGCTCCCACCAGGGCCGTCACCCCAGGGGCATCTGCAGCGGTGGCGAAGCGCACCACCGGCTCCGGCCTCCGGCCGATCACGGCTCCATCAGGCCCTGCAGAGCAACCGAAAGATCCTGGGTGAGGGACGCCACAGCCCCCTGGCGCCCGGCCCGGTAGGCGTCCCGGCGCGCGCTCACATCGATCGGTTCACCCACGCTGATCTGGGCCCGGCGCAGCCCCAGCCGAGGCACCTTCAGCATGGCTCCATCTCCTGTGAGCCGGTGCACCAACGAGAAGAGAATCTGCAGGGTTTCGCCGAAGCGGTCGGCGCAGGGTTTCTCGCGCACATGGGTGCCGCTGACGGCCACGAACGACTCCACCAGCCGCATGTGCCAGAGGGCGCGCTCGGCATCGGTGGCGAGGCGGTCCGCCAGCCCCAGCTCCACGGCTGAAAGAGCCTGGCGGTCGCGGGTTTCGGGGCGGTAGATGCAGTCCCAGCCCGCCTGCTCGATGCGTCGGCAGCGGTCGTTGAGGCTGCCCTTCGCGATCAGACCGAGCTGGGTCTCGCTCACCGCCAGTGCCGCCTCCAGCAAGTGCCGCAGCCGCTCGCCCCGGTTCTCGGGCGTGATCGGCCCCTCGCCCTCCAGGAGAGCCCGGTGGGCCTGCCGGTAGAAGCGCTCCAGGCGCTGCAACAGCCAATCGGCCACGGCCGCCAGCCGCGGGTAAAGGGCAGCCAGCTGGGCCTCCTCAGCGCCGGCCACGCCAGGGGCTGAAGCAGCGGCTGGACCCGGGGGCGGAACGGGCAGTCCGCAGGCCCGCTCCAGGCCTGAGAGCACCCGATCCGCGGCGGGGCCGATCGGCTCGACGTAGTGGTAACGAATGCCAAGCGGCACCAGCTCCACCGCCTCGGTGCGCCCGGCCTGGGCCAGGTCTTCGACCGCCCAGAAGGCGATCTGGGCCACACCCGGCTCCAGGGGGCTGAGCACGTCGCTGAGGCCATTGGTGGCCCCCTCCGGCGCCGCCGCCAGCGGATACTCCCCGTCGAGCATCAACTGCCGAGCGGCCCGCAGGCCCTTGAGATCGAGCTTGCCCCGCTGGATCGAGCTACCCCCCAGACGGGTGAACAACCAGGCCACGGTGGAGCCGGCCCACAGGGGAATGCCGCGGTCGTAGAGGAAATGGGAATGGACGAACGTCCGCAGGGGCTGGCCCTGGGCCCGCGCTGAACGGGGCAGCAGATCCCAGAGCAGGGCGGAGTAGCAGAAGGGATCGCTGGTCTGGGGATGGCGAAAAGCGACCAACAGTCGCGCCTCACCCCGCTGAAAGCGCCCGATCGCCGCCACCAGGCGCTCCAGGTGATCGGCCTCCACCCCCACCAGGCCCGCCTGCAGGCGCAGCAGCAACGGCAGCACTGGCCGCATCAGCTGCGGCAGCCAGGGCAACAGCCGCTGGGGCAGGAAGTCGAGGGGGGCCTGGGCCAGCATCTAGATCAGGAGTCCAGGGAGTCGAGGAGCCGGCTCAGCTCCCGGCCCCACTCTCCAGTAGCGAAGGCCCGGCTAGGGCGATCGCCCACCGGGCCTGCATACTTGGCCCAGCACGGCCATGGCCAGCACGACCCGACCCAAGCGGCCCGAACCATGACGGTCACCCCCGCCAGCCTCACCACCACCCTGGGCGACGAAGGCCTCGGGCAGCAGCCCTGGTGGGTGGAGCAGTGGATGGAGCTGATCAACTCCTACCGCTACAAGAAACGGCTGGAGCGCGCCTGGACCTACGCCCGTTCCGGCAACGTGCTCTCGATCCGCTTCGAGGGGCGCCGCGTGCACGCCAGGGTGCAGGGCACCGAAGAGGAGCCCTACAAGGTGAAGCTCTGGCTCGACACCCTCAGCGACGAAGACTGGGGCTACGTGCTCGAAGCCCTGGGGCAGAAGGCCCGCTGGTCGGCGCAGCTGCTGGCGGGAATCATGCCCGCCGACATCGAGCGCGCCTTCGCCGCCAGCGGCCGCCGGCTGTTTCCGTTCAAGTTGCAGGAGGTGCGCAGCGAATGCACCTGTCCCGACAAGGCCAACCCCTGCAAGCACACCAGCGCCGTCTACTACCTGATGGGGGACCGCTTCAGCGAAGACCCCTTCGTGCTGTTCCAGTTGCGGGGCCGCAGCCGCAACCAGCTGCTCGCGAACCTGGCGGAGCAACGCCGCCAGCTGCTGAGCGCCAAGGCCACCGCCCCGGCCGCCCCCCATCCGCCCCACCCGGCTATCACCGATCCCGGGCGCTGGTGGCGCTACGACGCCCCCCTCGATCCCGATCTGGTGGTGGTCACCCCGGCCCTGGAGGGCGACACCGGGCTCGACGAGGCGGGCGATCTGCCCCTGGCCGCCGAACCCCGCTTCCCCGAGGCCAACCAGCTGTTCCTCGAGCGGCTGCGGCAGCAGGGAACCCTGCTGGGCCAGCAGGCGATGGCACAGGCCATGGGGGGTGGCTGAGGCCCCCTGGCTGACGCCGGAGTGCCTGGGACTCACCGCCCTGCTGCTCGACTCCCACTTGCGCGCCTTCGGGCGACCGCTGCTGGCGGGCGACGGACCCGGCCGCTCCCGGCGGCTGGCGGCCCAGGAACTGTTCGCCGGCGCGGAGGTGGTGCTGGCCCACGGCGGCGGCCGCGATCCCCAGCTGATCTACGCCAATGGGGCGGCCCTGCGCCTGTGGCGTCGCCCCTGGGCCGCGATGGTGGGGCTGCCCTCGCGGCTGACGGCGGAGCCCCAGGAGCGCAGCGCCCGCCAACGGCTCCTGGAGAGCGCCCTCCAGCTGGAGGCGATCCGCGGCTACACCGGGGTGCGCATCAACAGCCACGGGCGCCGCTTCGTGATCGACAACGCCCGCCTCTGGACCCTGCGCGACGAGGAGGGCCGGGGCTGCGGCCAGGCGGCCGCCTTCAGCCGCTGGTGGTGGATCTGAGGCGGATCGGACGGTTCTTTCGACCGGCCTGGGGTGGGGCCCGAACTGATGCGTGAGCGCCGTACCGGACGGGCCGGTTCTCCCCCTCGGAGGCCCCAAACACTCGGGGCACAGTGACATCACGGGTGAAGCGTTCTCACCCCCATCAATCATCAAACCGAGGACACATCATGCTGACCCTGCGCCAATCCCCCTTCGATCTCTTTGAGCGTCTCGAGCAACAGGTGGTCCAGGCCGAGCGCGTGCCTGCCGCCGAAGTGCACGAAGGCGAAGCGGCCTACACGATCGTGCTGGAACTGCCCGGCGTGGACAAGGCCTCCATCGACGTCAAAGCCACCGACCGCTCCCTGGTGATCAGCGCCGAGCGCAAATCCGAAGCACCCCAGAGCGCTGAAGGCGCCCCGGCGGGCCCGCTGCACAGCGAATTCCGCTACGGCACCTGGAGCCGCAGCTTCCGCTTCCCAGGCGGCCTGGATCGGGAACATCTGGAGGCCCGTTACCGGGATGGTCTGCTCACCGTCATCGCCCCCAAGGCCCAGACCAGCACCACGGTGTCGGTGAAGGTGGAGGACTGAAGCGCTTAGGCGCGCTGGGGTGATACCCGGTCACACGAGAGGACGATTGTTAGGCACCAGCCCCGGCTTCGGCCGGGGCTTTTTGCTGGCAACGATCACAAGGGCCCGTCGACTCAGTCCGCCGTGTCGTCGTGGGCGAAACGGCTGTAGAGGAAGTCCAGCGCCTGGTTGCGCAGGTCGTAGTAGATCGGATCCTCCATGATTTCCTCGCGGTTGCGGGGGCGCGGAAACTTGATGTCCATGATTTCGCCGATCTTGGCGGACGGGCCGTTGGTCATCATCACCAGCCGATCAGCGAGAAACAGGGCCTCGTCGATGTCGTGGGTGATCATCAGCACCGTGCACTTCTGGGTGTTCCAGATGGTGAGCAGCTCCTCCTGCAACTCCTCCTTGGTGATCGCATCGAGGGCCCCGAAGGGTTCATCGAGAATCAGCACTTCCGGCCGGATCGCCAGGGCCCGGGCGATCGCCACCCGCTGCTTCATGCCACCGGAGAGCTGCAGGATCTTCTTCTCGGCCGCCTCGGTGAGCCCCACCATCGCCAGGTGCTCCCGGGTGATCTCCTTCTTCTCACGCTCCGGCAGATCCGGCTTCACCGAATCAACCGCCAGATACACGTTTTCGTAGGCGGTGAACCAGGGCAGCAGGGCATAGCCCTGGAACACCACCATGCGGTCGGGACCAGGCTTGGTGATCCTGTTGCCGTGCAGCACCACCTGGCCCTCGGTGGGGGTGGAGAAGCCCGAGACCATGTTCAGCAGGGTGGACTTGCCGCAACCGGAGTGGCCGATCACGCACATGAACTCCCCCTGGTTCACGGCCATGTCGATGCCATCGAGCACCGTGTAAGGGCCAGTGGCGGTGGGATACACCTTGCTGACGTTCTCGAAACGCAGGAAAGCCTCGCTGGGGGGGCTGGTGGGGCCCGCCGGGGTGGACTGAAGCAATGTGGACATCAAGAATCTCGCTGATGGGAGGCGAAGCGGGAAACAAAGCGTGTGGGCCAGACGGCCCTTCTCAGCCGCGCCGGGGCGGGGCCAGGGGGATCTCGGCGATGCTGAAATCGCGCTTGATCGTCTGCGCGTTGAGATATCCGATCGGATCGTCGGCATTGAACGGCTGGCCGTCGAAGAGCTCGATGCCCTGGCGCTGGTAGCTGATCGCATCGAGACCGAGTTCGCGGGCCGCGGTGCTGAACACCCCCACCTGGCAGACGCGCTCAAGGATTTCCACCCAGTTGCGCGGCAGGGGAATCTCCCCCCAGCGGGCCATCTGGGTCATCATCCAGAGGTGCTCGGTGCGGCTGGGCCGGTTCAGGCCTTCCCCGAAGAAGAGGTGGTGCGGCACGGCTTCTTCGCTCTCCGGTCCGCCCCGGTCCACATCGGCGCTGGCCTCACTGAAGCGGATCATTTCCGGCTTGATGCCCAGGTAGCGGCGATCGCTGAGCAGTTCACTCAGTTCGCCCCAGTGGGCGGGATCGGCGCAGTAGCGGCAGGCCTCGAGCAGCGCCTTGGTAAGGGCGATGTGGGTGTTGGGGTAGGCGATCGCCCAGTCTTCACGCACGCCGAGCACCTTGCCGGGATGGCCGGGCCAGATCGCCAGGTCGCCCGCCACAGGAATCCCGTGGCCGTCGCGGATCGCCCGATCGAGCCAGGGGGCGCCCACGCAGTAGCCGTCGATGCTGCCGTCCTTGAGGTCGGCGAGCATCTGGGCCGGCGGCAGGGCCTGCAGGTGCACGTCCTTGTCGGGGTCGATGTCGTTGGCCGCCAGCCAGTAGCGCAGCAGCAGGTTGTGCATCGAGGCCTCGTGCACGATCCCCATCGTGTGGGGCTCGCGCTCGTGGCTCTTGAGATAGGCGCGGTAATCCTCCACCGTGCGCACCCCCTGCTCCGCCAGGCGGCGGCCCAGGGTGATGCCGTTGCCGTTGCGGCTGAGGGTGAGCGCCGTCACGATCGGCAAGGGCGTACCGCCGTGGCCACCGGCGGTCATCCAGGTGGGCATCCCCGCCGGCATCAGCGAGGCGTCGAGGGTGCCGTCCACCAGCCCGTCGACGATGCCGCGCCAGCTGGTTTCCCGGATCAGGCTCACCTCATCGAGGCCGTGCTTGGCGAACAGGCCATGGGCCTCGGCCACCGCCATCGGCGCACTGGCCGCCAGGGGCAGGAAGCCCAGATCCAGGTTCACCTTCTCCAGTCCGTGGCGGGCCACCGTCTGGTGGGGCCGGGCGCGCCACTGCTTCACCCGCTTCTGGCGGTTGAGGAAGTAGATGATCTCCGAGCGCAGGCTGTAGTAGCTGGGGTGATGCACCACCTCCAGGCGCTGCCGTGGCCGGGGGATGTCGACCTCGAGGATGCCGCCGATGTTCGAGCCCGGGCCGTTGGTGAGCATCACGATGCGGTCGGAGAGCAGCACCGCCTCGTCCACGTCGTGGGTGACCATCACCGCAGTGAGCTCGTGCTCGTTGCAGATCTGCATCAGCTTCTCCTGCAGATTGCCCCGGGTGAGGGCGTCGAGGGCGCCGAAGGGCTCATCGAGCAGCAGCAGTTTGGGGCGGATCGCCAGGGCCCGGGCGATCGCCACCCGCTGGCGCATGCCACCGGAGAGCTGCAGGGGCAACTTGGTGGCCGCCGGGCCCAGGCCCACCATGTCGATGTGCTCCTGGACCAGGGCATCACGCTCGGCGGTGGGCAACGTCCCCATCACCTCATCGACTGCCAGGGCGATGTTCTCCCGCACCGTGAGCCAGGGCAGCAGCGAGTAGTTCTGGAACACCACCATCTTGTCGGGACCGGGGCGCTTGACGGCTTCGCCGTCGAGTAGCACGGTGCCCTCAGTGGGCAGATCGAGGCCAGCGATCATGTTGAGCAAGGTGGACTTGCCACAGCCCGAGTGGCCGATCAGGGAAATGAATTCACCCTTGCGGATCTCCAGATCGATGCCTTGAAGGGCCAGATAGGTGCCGCCGCCACGGAGATCGAAGCTCTTCTCGATCGATTGGACATCTACCAGTGCGGTCATGGTTGGGGCTCCTGTGGGATGGTGAAACAACGGAAGCGGAAACAGGAAACCATCACTGACCTGGGGAGATGCGGGTCTGCAACCAGGCCATCAGGCGATCGAGAATCAGACCGATGGCGCCGATCCAGATCACGCCGAGCACGATCTCGCCCACGTAGTTCTGCTGGTAGGCATCCCAGATGAAGAAGCCGATGCCGAGGGTGCCGGGCATCACGATCTCGGCCGCGATGATCGCCAGCCAGGCCAGACCGATCGAGATGCGCAGACCCGTGAAGATGTAGGGGAGGGCCGAAGGGATCAGCACCTTGATGAAGAAGCGCCGGTTCGACATCTGCAGCACCAGGGCCACATTGCGGTAGTCCTGGGGGATCTGGCGCACGCCCTCGGCGGTGTTGATCAGGATCGGCCAGATCGCCGTGATGAAGATCACGAAGATGGCGGCGGGCTGGTTCTTCTGAAACAGCACCAGTGCGATCGGCACCCAGGCCAGGGGCGCCACCATGCGCAGGAACTGGAACAGGGGATCGAAGGCGCGGTTGATCGTGGGCTTCAGGCCGATCGTGATGCCCACAGCGATGCCCACCAGGGCGGCGAGGGTGTAGCCCTGGGCCACCCTGGTGAGGCTGGCCAGGGTTTGCCAGAACAGGCCTTTATCAAGGCCACCGCGGTCATAGAAGGGGTAGAGGATCAGGATGCGGGTGCGCTCTTCGGTGAACAGGCTGGTGGGGGCCGGCAGAGCGATCACCCCGCTCATCGAGAGCAGCTGCCAGAGCAGCAGGAAGCCGCCGGTGCCCAGCAGGGGCGGCAGCCACTGTCCTGAGCTGCGCGTGAGCCAGCTCAGGGGGCTGGAGTTGTTGCCTTTACGGGGCATTGGAATCGGAGCCATGACGTGTGTTAGTGGTGATGGAGCGTGTATCTATTGCCGAGGCGTTTCGATCTCGGCAGTTGGCCGTTATTTCCTGATCTTCAGGCCATCGAGATAGGCCTGGGGATTCTCCGGGTCGTAAACGACGCCATCGAAGAAGGTCTCCTTGCCTCGGCTGGAGCCGGTGGGGATCTGGGCGGCGGGCAGGCCCAGTTCCTTGGCCGCCAGGAGCCAGAGATCCTCGCGGGTCACCTTGTCGTTGATTGCCTTGGCCTGGTCAACCGTGTCGAGGATGCCGGGGTAGAACTTCCAGCGCAGGGCTTCGAGCAGGAACCAGAGGGTGAGGCTCTTGTAGGGGTAGGAGATCACACCCCGATCGCTCGCCCAATAGAGCGGTCCCATGGCCAGGTCGGTCTCGGGCTTGCCGGAGGCGCCCATCAGGTACTCACCCTTGAGCGACTGCTCCAGCACCGGGGCCGGGATGTTGTACCACTTGCGCGAGCTGAGGATCTTGGCGGCCTCGGCCTTGTTTTCAGGCTTGTCGAGCCACTGCTGGGCCTCGATCACCCCCTTGATCAGAGCCACGGCAGCTTTGGGGTGCTTGTCGACCCAATCGGAGCGCACCGCCAGGTATTCCTCGGGGTGCGCCTTCCAGATCTGGGCGGTGGTGGCCGCCAGATAGCCCACCTTGTCCTTGACGATGCGCGAGGGCCAGGGATCGCCAGTGGAGAAGGCCTGCATCGTGCCGTTCTTCATCCCCTGGAGGGTTTCGGTGGCGGGCACCGTCAACAGTTCCACCTGCTTGTCGGGATCGACGCCGCCAGCGGCGAGCCAGTAACGGATCCAGATCTCCTGGTTGGCCTTCGGGAATGTGTAGGAGGCCTTGAACTTGTTGCCCGTCTTCTGGGCGAACGAATCAAAGAAACCCGGCGACGTCTTCTTGAGATCAACGCTGAGGTTGCCATCCTTGACGGCGTTGGCGGCCGCGATGCCATTGCCCTGGCTCATCAGCATCGCCAGCACAACCATCGGCACCTTCTTGCCATCGGTGATCGCGCCTTCGCTGATCATCTGGGGCATCGGCATCTGCCACTGGCCGCCGTCGATGCCGCCACCGGCGGAACCGAGCACGACGTTGTCGCGGGCGGAGGGCCAGCTGGCCTGCTTGGTGAGGTTCACCTCCAGGCCATGTTTGGCGAAGAAGCCCTTCTCCACCGCCACCACCAACGGCGCGGCCTCAAGAATGGGGATGAAGCCCAGGCTGATGGTCTTGGTCTCGAGGTTGGAAGGCGCGACAGCGGTCGGCGGGGCGCCGCTTCCGGCGGAGCCACCACCGGGTTCGGGAGGATTACCGAGGCAACCCGTGAGCACAACGCTGCTGGCCATGGCAGCACCCATCAGCGCGAGAAATTGACGACGCTTAGACATGGAAAAAGTTCCTGCAAAAAAGGAAAACTTGGTACAAGTCAACGAAACCGGACTGGGAGAAACAGAAGTACCGGAAAACGCTCAAATTAAAGGGATCCAACTGGGTCCCAGGGATCAATCAACGGGCGTTCAAAAAAGCATCTGAAACGAAATTCGTCATTGGTCGGCGGACCCTAATGGCCGTCCCTGGCGATTGGGTGTGAATTTTGCGAAGGATTGTGAATAGAAGTGATAAGCAGAGGCGATCAATGGGCGCTCAGGCGGCTGCCGGGGCGGGGGGCCGGGGCCCCAGGGATCACGGTCGCCCGATCAGCGCTTGATCTTGAGGCTGTCGAGGTAGGCCTGGGGCTTGGCGGGGTCGTAAACGCTGCCGTCGAAGAACCACTCGGTGCCACGGCTGGAGCCCTTGGGGATGGCCTTGGCGGGCACACCCAGCTCTGTGGCTGCTTTCTTCCAGAGGTGCGGCCCGGAGACGATCTGGAGCCCTGGCTCAGGCGGGTGAGCTTCCCCAGCAGGCCGGGGATCCTTTCTGCTTCAAAGAACTCAGCACGCGCGAGCAACGGGTGGCGGCGATCGAACGCTGCAGCGAGGCCGCTTCCGATGGAGTGGCCGTGGTCGAAACGGACAACGGACATGCGCGCCCACCGCAACCCCACCCGCCTGGCCACGAGCCGGCCGATTGCGGCGCCTGCAACCTTTGAGGTCACAGCCCATCCCAGCCGCACGGCAGCGCAAGGAGCCCGAGTCCGATCAGTCCCATCAGCAAGACCCATGGATGGGTCAGCCAGGCAACAGGCGGCTGTTCCTAAGTTGCTTCCACGCGATGCAACCCTGAGCCCCCGACGCCATGACACAGCTCGCCGCCCCCACGACCGCTCCCGCCGCCCCCGGCCGCCTCTCGCTCCAGTGCGAAGCGATCGGACCCGACACCACCACGATCCGGTCGCTCGACTGGGACCGCAGCCGCTTCGACATCGAGTTCGGCCTGCGCAACGGCACCACCTACAACGCCTTCCTGATCCGCGGCGAGCGCACCGCCCTGGTGGACACCAGCCATGCCAAATTCCGTGACACCTGGCTACCATTACTGGCCGAGCAGATCGATCCGGCCACGATCGACTATCTGATTGTTTCGCACACCGAACCCGACCACTCGGGCCTGATCGGTGATCTGCTGGAGCTCAATCCCGAGATCGAAATCGTCGCCTCCAAGGTGGCGATCGCCTACCTGGCCGACCAGGTGCACCGGCCCTTCCGCAGCCGGGCGGTGAAGAGCGGCGAGGAGCTCGATCTGGGCACCAACCCCGGGAGCGGCGTGCAGCACCGCTTCGAATTTCTGAGCGCCCCGAACCTGCACTGGCCCGACACGATCTTCTCCTTCGACCACGGCACCGGCATCCTCTACACCTGCGACGCCTTCGGCCTGCACTACTGCGGCGATGACGTCTTCGACATCGATCCCGGCGCGATCGCCCCCGATTTCCGCTTCTACTACGACTGCCTGATGGGCCCCAACGCCCGCAGCGTGCTGCAGGCCCTCAAGCGCATGGACGCCCTGCCGGAGATCACCACGATCGCCACCGGCCACGGCCCCCTGCTCAGGGAGCACCTCAACCTCTGGGTGGGCGACTACCGCGACTGGAGCAGCCAGCGCAGCGCCAATGAGACCTACGCGGCCGTCTGCTACATCAGCCAGTACGGCTTCTGCGACCGGCTCAGCCAGGCGATCGCCCGGGGCATCGGCAAGACCGAGGCCGAGGTGCAACTGGTGGACCTGCGCGCCACCGATCCCCAGGAGCTGGCGGCGCTGGTGGGGGGTGCGGCAGCGGTGGTGGTGCCCACCTGGCCGATCAGCCCCGACGCCGACATCCAGCAGTCGATCGGCACCCTGCTGGCGGCCCTCAAGGCCAAGCAGTTCGTGGCCGTCTACGACGCCTACGGCGGCAACGATGAGCCGATCGACAGCATCGCCACCCAGCTGCGGGGCCTGGGGCTCAAGGAGGCCTTCAGCCCCCTGCGGGTGCGCCAGGTACCCGATGCCACCGACTACCAGCGCGGCGAGGAGGCCGGCACCGACCTGGGCCAGCTGCTCACCCGCGACAAAACCATCGCGGCGATGAAGAGCCTCGACGGCGACCTGGACAAGGCCCTGGGCCGGATCAGCGGCGGGCTCTACATCGTGACCGCCCAGCAGGAGGAGCGCAGCAGCGCCATGGTGGCCAGCTGGGTGAACCAGGCCAGCTTCGATCCGCCGGGGATCTCGATCGCCGTGGCCAAGGACCGGGCGATCGAGGCGTTGATGCAGGTGGGCGACCGCTTCGTGCTCAACATCCTGCGGGAGGACAACCACCAGGCCCTGCTGCGCCATTTCCTCAAGCGCTTCCCGCCGGGGGCCGACCGCTTCGCCGGTGTGGCCACCCTGGAGGGGGCCGCCGCCGGCGGGCCGGTGCTGAGCGAGGCCCTGGCCTTCCTGGGCTGCCGGGTGGTCCAGCGCATGGAGGGCCCCGACCACTGGATCATCTATGCCGAGGTGGAGGAGGGCACCGTGGCCGACAGTGAGGCCGCCACCGCCGTGCACCACCGCAAGGTGGGCAACCACTACTGATGGCGGACACCAGCTTCAAGGCCCCCGCCTCGCCGGCCGAGAGCAGCGACCGCCGCGTGATCGTCCTTCCTGTCGATGACGGGTTGCTCTGTCTGAGGGGGCTGAGCCCGAAGCGGCTGCGCTTCGAGGTGGAATACGGCCTGGAGCGCGGCACCAGCGCCAACAGTTTCCTGTTCAGCGCCGGCACCAACCCAGCCGGCCAACCGGTGCCGCCGGTGCTGGTCCATCCACCCGGTGAATCCTTCGCCGCGCCGTTCCTGGAACAGCTGGCCGAACTGGTGGGACCAGGCGAAGCCCTGAAGGTGGTGGTCGGCCACACCAACCCCAACCGGGTGGGACTGCTGCGCCAGCTGGCCCAGCGCTGGCCTGAGCTGATGCTGGTGGCCTCCAACGCCGGCGCCCGGCTCGTGGAAGAGCTCTGGGGGCAGCGCAAACCCAGCCCAGAGGGTGAAGCGCAGGAGCCCCTGCCTCCCCTGCCGCCGATCGATGTGGTCAAGCAGGAGGTGAGCCGTGACCTGGCCGCTGGCCACCGCCTCAGCTTGATCCCCGTGCCCACACCGCGTTGGCCCGGGGCCCTGGTGGCGTTCGAAGCCAAGACCGGTCTGCTGATGAGCGGCAAGTTCTTCGCCGCCCACCTCTGCACCGAGACCTTCGCCGAGGCCAACTCCAGCAGCAGCGAGGAAGACCGGCGCTACTTCTACGACTGCCTGATGGCGCCGATGGCGCGCCAGGTGGAGTCGGTGGTGGACCGGCTCGAGGCGCTGCCGATCCGCACCATCGCCCCCGGCCACGGGCCGGCGATCGAGCAGAGCTGGCGCAGCCTGCTGGCGGACTACCGCCGCTGGGGCGCCAGCCAGGAGAAGGCCAAGCTGGCGGTCGCCCTGCTCTATGCCAGCGCCTACGGCAACACGGCCACCATCGCCGACGCCCTCGCCCAGGGGGTGTCGCGCTCGGGGGTGCGGGTGGAGAGCATCAACTGCGAGTTCGCCCCCACCGAGCAGCTGCTGGCGGCGATCCGCGGCTGCGACGCGGTGCTGATCGGCTCCCCCACCCTCGGGGGCCATGCCCCCACCCCGATCGTTTCGGCCCTGGGCAGCCTGCTGGCGGAGGGCGACCGGGACAAGCCCGTGGGGGTGTTCGGCAGCTTCGGCTGGAGCGGCGAAGCGATCGATCTGCTCGAGAGCAAGCTGCGCGATGGCGGCTTCCGCTTCGCCTTCGAGCCGATCCGGGTCAAGTTCAGCCCCGACGGCCCCACCCTCAAGCGCCTGGAGGAGACGGGCACCGCCCTGGCCCGGGAGCTGCTCAAGGGCCAGCGCAAGCAGCAGCTGCGCAGCGGCGGCCTGGGGGAGAGCCTCAGCAACCCGGCGGTGCTGGCGCTCGGGCGCGTGGTCGGGCCCCTGTGCGTGCTCACCGCCGCCAAAGGCGAAGGTGCCGATCGGATCAGCGGCGCCATGGTGGCCAGCTGGGTGTCCCAGGCCAGCTTCTCGCCGCCGGGGCTGACCGTGGCGGTGGCCAAGGACCGGGCCGTGGAGGAGCTGATGCATGTGGGCGGCGTCTTCGCCCTCAACGTGCTGGCCGAAGGTCGCTCCAGCGGCCCGATGAAGCAGTTTCTGCAGCCCTTCCCCCCCGGCGCCGACCGCTTCGCGGGCCTGGAGCTGGAGGAAACCCCCGGCGGCCAGCCTGTGCTGCCGGAGGCCGTGGCCTGGCTGGAGGCGCGCATCACCCAGCGGATGGAGTGCGGCGACCACTGGCTGGTGTATGCCCAGGTCGACCATGGCGGCCTGCTCGATGCGGGCGCCACCCCGGCGGTGCACCAACGGCGCAGCGGCGCCTTTTACTGACCCTCCACGGCCTTATGCGGAGTCAGTCCGACTTCGTGTAAGCTTCCTGGCATCCACGATGGCTCCCCCATGGACCTCTCCAAGCCCAGCACCACAGCCAACCTCGAAGCCGCCTTCGGCGGTGAGAGCATGGCCAACCGCAAATACCTCTTCTTCGCGGATGTGGCCAAGCAGCTCGGCAACTCCGAGCTGGCCAAACTCTTCCGCGACACCGCCGCCCAGGAAACCGAGCACGCCTTCGCCCACTTCCGCCTGCTCCACCCCGAGCTCGTCGTGGCCGACCCCGCCACCCTGGGCGATGCCGAGAAGCAGGCCGTGCTCAGCCGTTGCCTGGAGTTGGCAATCGAAGGGGAAACCTATGAGTACACAACGATGTACCCGGAGTTCGCCGAGCAGGCCCGCAGCGACCGCGATGGCGGCGCCGAAGCCGAGTTCAACGAGCAGATCGCCGAATCCGCTGAGCACGCCGGCATCTTCCGCAAGGCCGCCAGCAACTTCGGCCTGCTCACCCCCATCGAGCACCACCACGCCGATCGCTACAGCGTCGCCCTTGAAGCGCTCATGGGCGCCGGCACGGCCGGGGAAACCGCCCCTGTGGCCGGCAAGTGGATCTGCAAGGTCTGCTCGGTGATCTACGACCCCGAACTCGGCGACCCCGATTCCGGCCTCGCCGCCGGCACCCCGTTTGAGGCCATCCCCGATGACTGGAGTTGCCCGCTCTGCGGCACCCGCAAGGCCAATTTCATCCCCTATCGGGAGCCTGAACTGGTGGCCGCCTGATCGCCGCAGTCGCTGCAGGGCACCGTCTCGTTGAAGCGGCTGAAGTCGAGCACCCGGCTGTCCTCGTCGTCCACGACGATGTCGGCAAACCGCGCATTCAGCCTCAGATCGCCGGGCCGGTAGGTCCAGCGGGCGTGGACGGGACTCTGCAGGGTCTCGTCCACCCCCTGGAAGGCCACCAGCAGCTCCCCATGGCGGGCGGCCAGGCTTTCGGCGGTGTGACCTTGGAGCGGACTTTGATCATCGATCGTGTGCATCAGCGTCCACATCAGTTGGAAATGGATCGACTGCTCCCGCAGCAGGGTCAGGGGCACCAGGCGCCGCAGCCTGAACCCCTCGCTGCTGAGCTCCTCCAGGGCCAGGTAGAGCCGCATGCGCCCATCGAGGATGCCGTTGCGGCGCACGTTGGCGATCCGGAAGGTGAGCGTGGGCACGCCATTCCAGGGCTCGATCGTGGCCACTTCGCTGAACAGGATGCGCGCCCGGCTGCGGGAAAAACGGGCGAAGGCCAGGCCCGTGGTCACGGCGATGAAGATCAGTCCCCCCAGGGCCTCAAGGGTCACCACCAGATTCACCCAGAGGCTGGCGGGATGGAGGACGCCGTAGCCGATCGAGCCCAGGGTCTGGACGCTGAAGAAGAAGGCCTCGGCGAACCCGGCCGGGCCTCCACCGGGAACCCCACCGATGCCGCCCGGGTCCAGCAGATAGAGCAGGGCGAAGGCGAGATTGAGGGCCAGATAACTGGCCGCGATCAGCCCCACGAAGCCCGGCCAGGGGATGGCCAGCATCAGGTGGTAGGGCTCACGCCAGTGGTGGCGCCAGTCATCGAGCTTCTCGGCCCGGAACACCCCGTCCTGCTTGCGCAGCCGCAGGGACCGCAACACGGGGACCCTGGGAGTGGAACGGCGCGGCTTAAGAAACCAGACCATCAGGGCTCAGAGACTGTTGGCTTGGGCACGCCTGCCTGAGCGCTCTGGTCAACGAACCCGTTTAGCTGACCCATTGATTCGCGGCAGGAAGGACAACAAGGTTCGGTGCGCTCCTGTGAGCCACTGAGCTGAGATCATGGCCGACATCCGAGCAAAACCATTCCCCCACTCTCGCCAACTCCTCCAGCCGCTTCCCCCATGACCGACCTGTTCAGCCCCCTGCGCCTCGGCTCCCTGGAGCTGCCCAACCGGGTGTGGCTGGCGCCGCTCACCCGCTGCCGCGCCGAGGCGGACCACATCCCCGGGCCGCTGATGGCGGAGTACTACGGCCAGCGGGCCAGCGCCGGCCTGGAGATCGCCGAGGCCACGATGGTGATGGAGGGGAACTCGTCCTTCATCAGCGAGCCCGGCATCCATTCGGCGGCCCAGGTGGCGGGTTGGCGCCTGAGCACCGATGCCGTGCACGGGCGCGGCGGCCGGATCGTGCTGCAGCTCTGGCACGGGGGCCGCGCCTGCCACCCCCTGCTCAACGGCGGCCGCCAGCCGGTGGCCCCCAGCGCACTCGCCATCACCGATGACGGCGTGCACACCCCCGAGGGCAAGCAGCCCTACGTGCTGCCCCGGGAGCTGGCCGACGGGGAACTGCCCGGAATCGTGGAGGGTTTCCGGCTGGCGGCCCGCAACGCCATCGCCGCCGGCTTTGACGGCGTGGAAGTGCACGGCGCCAATGGCTACCTGCTCGATCAGTTCCTGCGCGACGGCAGCAACCAGCGCAGCGGTGCCTACGGCGGCCCGATTGAGAACCGGGCGCGGCTGCTGCTGGAGGTGATCGACGCGGTGCGCCAGGAAAGCGAGCTGGTGGGGCTGCGCATCTCACCCCTGAACAGCTTCAACTCGATGCTCGACAGCGATCCGCTGGGTCTTTCCAGCTGGCTGGCCAGGCGCCTGAACGACAGCGGCCTGGCCTACATGCACGTGATGCGCAGCGATTTCGCCCAGCAGCAGCACGGCGATGTGCTCACCCCGATCCGGGAGCACTTCAACGGGGTGCTGGTGGCCAACATGGGCTACGACGCTGCTGAGGCCAACGCCGCCATCGGCGCCGGCGCCATCGATGCGGTGGCCTTCGGTTCAGCGTTCCTGGCTAACCCCGACCTGCCCGAGCGCCTGCGGCGCGGCGCCCCGCTCAACGCCCCCGATCCCGCCAGCTTCTACAGCCCAGGCCCCGCGGGCTACACCGATTACCCCTTCCTGCCATGACCACCACCAGCAACGGCACCCGCCCTGTCTTCCGCCCGGCCGCCGAGCGCTTCCACAGCCAGCTCGACTGGCTCGACAGCTGGCACAGCTTCTCGTTTTCGAGCCACTACGACCCCGCCTGGATGGGCTTCGGCCCCCTGCGGGTGATCAACGACGACACCATCGCCGCCGGCCGCGGCTTCGGGATGCATCCCCATAGCGACATGGAGATCATCACGGTGATGGTGGACGGGGAACTCAGCCACCGCGATTCGATGGGCAACGGCGAAGTGCTCCACGCCGGCGAGGTGCAGCGCATGAGCGCCGGCACCGGGGTGGTGCACAGCGAGATCAACCAGAGCGATCGCCCCTGCCGGCTGCTGCAGGTCTGGATCGAGCCCAGCCACCGAGGCATCCCGCCGGCCTATGGGCAACAAGCGTTCAGCATCGGCGACGACTGGATTCTGCTGATCGATCCCGACCAGCAGGGCGGCGCCATGGCGATCGACCGGCCGCTGCGGCTCTGGCGGGCGCAGCCCGGCGCGGGGCAACGGCTGGAGCTGCCCCGCATCGCCGGCCGCCGCTATTGGCTGCAGATGATCGACGGGGCCGTGCGCCTGGAGAACAGTGCCGCCGCCTCGGCCCCGCCAAGCCTGGAGCGGGGCGATGGCTACGGCTTCGCTGACGACGCAGGGGGCACCCCCTCCACGCTCAGCGCCTTGGATCAGGGGGCGGATCTGTTGCTGTTCGAGCTGGATTGAAGCGAAGGATGCAACACGCCCGCGGCCACCCAGTTACACAGGAAGGATCACCACCTGATCGGATCGATGGCGGAGCGACGTGAGCTGCTGAACAATCGGAGCCAGCAAACCCTGAGTGGGCCACGGCCGGCGGCGCCCCAGCGCTGGGTGGTGCGCTATAGGGGCTTCGTGCTCATCCCCCAGGACGACCTCACCTGGCTGGTGCGCCCGGAACGCAGTCCGATGCGAATGCTGCCGTTTCGGGCGCCGGCCAGCTCCATCGACGATGTGAAGGCCCTGGTGGACTGGCGCCTGGAAACGGTTCAGGCCGCCTGAGGCGGGGTGGGGTTGGGCCCGTTCAGTTGGAACGGCAGCACCAGGGTGGCCCAGTGCTCGGGGCGCTCGGGCCGCACCCGACGGGCCTGACGCACACCGAAGGGCACCCGGATCACATTGGTTCCTTCCACCTGGTGGATTTCTCCACGGCTGGCGGATTGCTGAAACGCCGCCATCAAGGGCGGAAGATCCACCGAACGGGACGGAAATCGGCTGCCGTTGATGGTTGCACCGCCAGCGTGATCGCTGGCGGCTTTGGCCCCATCGGTTGTGGTTGTGTCGTCGCCGTTCATGATCCCCATCGATGAACTGTTGGAATGTGAAATCAACCCGAAAGATGGGGCTGATTCATGGCCATTAGGCCGGAATGTAGCGCCTTTCGGCAAGAACGCACGGGCGCAACGGCGACTTAAACCGGTGTGAGCACCGGCACAGCCATCTCCTCCACCGAAGGGCAGGTGCAGACAAGGTTGCGATCGCCGTAGGCATTATCGATCCGGGCCACGGCTGGCCAGATCTTGTTACTGCGCAGCTGCTCCACGGGGAAGGCGGCCTGCTGGCGACCGTAGGGACGATCCCAGATCTCGGCGGTGACGGCGGCGAGGGTATGGGGAGCGCGTTTGAGCGGGTTGTCGAGCGGATCGGCGGCGCCGGATTCGATCGCGGCCACCTCGGCGCGGACGGCCGCCATGGCGGCGCAGAAGCGATCGAGTTCCGCCAGGCCTTCACTCTCGGTGGGCTCCACCATCACCGTGCCGGCCACGGGCCAGCTGACGGTGGGGGCATGGAAGCCGTAGTCCATCAAGCGCTTGGCCAGATCCTCCACTTCGATACCGGCGCTGCGCTTGAGCGGCCGCAGATCAAGGATGCATTCGTGGGCCACCCGACCGTTGGCGCCGCGGAACAGCACCGGGAAATGGGGCTCCAGCCGCTCGGCGATCAGGTTGGCCGAGAGCAGGGCAACGCTGCTGGCCGCCCGCAGGCCGTCGCCGCCCATCAGGCGGATGTACATCCAGCTGATCGGCAGGATCGAGGCGCTGCCCCAGGGGGCCGCCGACACCGGGCCGATCGCCTGATCGCCGCCGCAGCTCGCCAGGGGGTGCCCGGGCAGGAAGGGGGCCAGATGAGCCGCCACGCCGATCGGCCCCACCCCGGGGCCGCCGCCGCCGTGGGGGATGCAGAAGGTCTTGTGCAGGTTCAGGTGACACACATCGGCGCCGTAGAGCCCCGGCTTGGCCAGGCCCACCTGGGCGTTGAGGTTGGCCCCATCGAGGTACACCTGGCCGCCGTGGCGGTGCACGGTGGCGCAGAGCTGACGGATGCCGGTCTCGAACACGCCGTGGGTGGAGGGGTAGGTGACCATCACCGCCGCCAGGCGCTCGGCGTGGAGGGCGGCCTTGGCCTCCAGATCCTTGAGGTCGATGTTGCCCTGCTCGTCGCAGGCCACCGGCACCACCTGCAGGCCCGCCATCACAGCGCTGGCGGGGTTGGTGCCGTGGGCGCTGGTGGGGATCAGGCAGACGGTGCGCTGGTCGTCGCCGCGGCTACGGTGCCAGGCGCGGATCACCAGCAGGCCGGCGTACTCCCCCTGGGAGCCCGCATTGGGCTGCAGCGACACGGCGGCAAAGCCGGTGATCGCCGCCAGCCAGCCCTCCAGATCCGCCACCAGCTTTTGGTAGCCCGCCGTCTGGGAGGCGGGGGCGAAGGGGTGCAGATGGGCGAAGGCAGGCCAGCTCACCGGCGCCAGCTCGGCGGCGGCATTGAGCTTCATGGTGCAGCTGCCCAGGGGGATCATCCCGTGCACCAACGACAGATCCTTGGAGACCAGGCGCTGGATGTAGCGCAGCAGCTCGGTTTCGCTGCGGTGGCGGTGGAACACCTCCTGGGCCAGCCAGGGACCCGAGCGCAGGGGGAGCCCCGCCAGCAGCTGGCGCTCGGGCTCGGCGGCGGTGAGGCCCGCCTCCAACTGCTCCAGCAGCTCGGCGGCAGGGGTCACGGCCTGCCCATCGGCCAGGGCCGCCAGCAGGGCATCGAGTTCGGCGGCGTCGCTGAGCTCATCGAGGCTGATGGCGAGGCGATCGGGTCCCTCCAGGCGCAGGTTGAAGCCAGCGCGCTCGGCCCGCTCCAGCAGCGCCAGGGCACGGGAGGTGGTCAGGCCAACGGTGTCGAAGCCGGGGCCGGGCTCGATCTCCAGGCCCAGCTGCGCCAGGCCCAGGGCGAGGGCCGCACGCAGCCGCAGCACCCGGCGGGCGATCGCGGCCAGCCCATCGGGGCCGTGGTGCACGGCGTAGAAGCTGGCCAGCACCGCCAGCAGCACCTGGGCGGTGCAGATGTTGCTGGTGGCCTTGTCGCGGCGGATGTGCTGCTCGCGGGTCTGCAGGGCCAGGCGCAGGGCGGGGTGGCCCTCGGCGTCGAGGGAGCGGCCCACCAGCCGGCCGGGGATCTGACGCTTGTGCTCCTCGGTGGTGGCGAAGAAGGCGGCATGGGGCCCGCCGAAGCCCAGGGGCACACCGAACCGCTGGGCGCTGCCGACGGCGATGTCGGCGCCGAGGGCGCCCACGGGCTCCAGCAGCACCTGGGCAAGGGGATCGATCGCCACCGTGACCAGGGCCCCGCCGGCGTGGGCGGCCTCGATCACGGCGCTGGGGTCCCAGAGCAGGCCGCGGCGACCCGGCAGCTGCAGCAGCGCTCCGAACACCTCAGGGCCGAAGACAAAATCGGCGGGATCTGCCACCACCAGCTCGAGGCCCAGGGGCTCAGCCCGGGTGCGCAGCACGGCCAGGGTCTGGGGCAGCACCTGCTCGTCCACCAGGAAGCGCAGGGCGCCGGAGCGCTTGCAGGCGCCACGGCTGAGGGCCATGGCCTCGGCGGCGGCGGTGCCCTCATCGAGCAGGGAGGCGTTGGCGATCGGCAGGCCGGTGAGCTCGCTGATCAAGGTCTGGAAATTGAGCAGGGCCTCCAGGCGCCCCTGGGCGATCTCGGCCTGGTAGGGGGTGTAGGCGGTGTACCAGGCGGGGTTCTCGAACACATGGCGCTGCAGCAGCGCCGGGGTGGCGGTGCCGTGGTAGCCGAGGCCGATCAGGCTGCGGCGCACCTGGTTGGTGGCGGCGATCGCGGCCAGCTCAGAGAGGGCCTGCTGCTCGCCGCAGCCCTCCGGCAGGCCCAGGGCGGCCTCGGCCGGATCGAGAAGGATGTCGGCGGGAACCACCTCAGCGACGAAGCGCTCAAGATCGGCCGCCCCCAGCTCCCGCAGCATCTGCTCCTGCTCAGACGCGGTGGGCCCGATGTGCCGAACGAGAAAGGCTCCAGAGCTCACACCGCAGGATCAAAGGTGGCGGGATCCTAAGGAATCTCCAGGGGGTCAGGCGCCTTCCACCTTGGCGCGGTAGCTGGGGCCATCGAGCAGATCCTCCAGCTGGGCGGCATCGCTGGGACGCACCACCAGCAACCAGCCCTCGCCGTAGGGGTCGTTCTGGAGCTCTTCGGGGCTGGCGAGCACCGACTCGTTGCGGGCCTCCACCGTCCCGCTGATCGGGGCGTACATCTCCTCCACCGCCTTCACCGATTCCACCGTGCCGAAGCTGCTGCCCCGCTCCAGGGCGCTGCCCACCTCGGGCAACTCCACGAAAACGATGTCGCCCAGTTGATCGACGGCAAAGGCGCTGATGCCGATGCGCATCAGCTCGCCTTCGGGGCGCACGAATTCGTGGCTGTCGGCGTAGCGGAGGTCGTCGGGGAAGCTGGGGGCCATCGCGGTGAGGCGATCAGGTGCCCCCCAGTGTGACCGACGCAGCCCTCAGGGGCTCCAGGGCAACGAGCGCCCGCTCCAGGGCGAGCTCGGCATGGCTGCGGTGGGTGCCCCCCTGGGCGAAGAGCACGTAGGGCTCCCGCAGGGGCCCATCGGCGGAGAACTCGCTGGTGCTGCCGTCGATGAAGGTGCCGCCGGCCATCACCAGCTCGCTGGCATAGCCAGGCATCGGGGCGGGCACCGGGTCGAGGTAGGAGCCCACGGGGGAGCAGGCCTGAAAGGCACGGCAGACGGCGATGAGCGGCTCGGGGGCCCCGAAGCGCACCGCCTGGATCAGATCGCTGCGGTTCCCGGCCGGCAGCGGATGGACGGCATAGCCCAGGTCGCTGAACACCGCCGCCACCAGCTCGGCGCTGATCAGGGCCTCGGCCACCATCTGGGGCGCCAGGAACAGCCCCTGGAACAGCAGCCGGTGCAGGTCGAAGCCCGTTCCCCCCTCGCTGCCGATGCCCGGGGCGGTGAGGCGGCAACAGGCCTGCTCCACCAGCTCGGCGCGGCCGGCCACATAGCCGCCGGTGGGGGCGATCGTGCCCCCCAGGTTCTTGATCAGCGAGCCCGCGATCAGGTCGGCCCCCACGGCGGTGGGCTCCCGCTCCTCCACCAGCTCGCCGTAGCAGTTGTCGACGAAGCAGACGCAGCCCGGTTGCAGGGCCTTGACCCACTCGATCAGCCGGCCGATCTCCGCCACCGCCAGCGATGGCCGCCAGCTGTAGCCGCAGCTGCGCTGGATCAACACCATCCGCGTCGGCACGGAGAGGGCATCCGCCAGGCCGGCCCCATCCACGGCACCGCTGGCGCTGAGCGGCAGTTCGTCATAGGTGATGCCGAATTCGGCCAGGGACCCCTGGCCCGAGCCCCGCAGGCCGATCACCTCCTCAAGGGTGTCGTAGGGGCGGCCTGTGATCGACAGCAGCCGATCCCCCGGGCGCAGCACGCCGAACAGGGCGGCGGCGATGGCGTGGGTGCCGCTGACGAACTGCAGGCGCACGGCGGCGGCCTCGGCCTGCAGCACGCGGGCGAAGACCCGATCGAGGGTGTCTCGGCCCAGATCGCCATGGCCATAGCCGCTCACGGAGGCGAAATGGTGGGTGCCCAGGCGCTCAGCGGCGAAGGCCGCCAGCACCCGCTCCAGCCGCGGCCGCACCGCCGCCGTGCGCTGCGCCGCCAGGGGCGCGACCCGCTCGATCGCCGCGGCCACCCGCTCGGCCGCCCAGCCCGTGCCCATGAACTCCATGTCTCAACCGCGGCCATGGTGCCGCGCCAGGGAGAGTCGCACCGGTAGATTTCTGCGCCATAGCCCTCGGCAGAGAGTTCATTTGGTCGCCGTCATGAATGAAGGCAGCCGCCTTTCCGAGGCCCAGGAGGCCCGGATGCGCGCCGCCGTTAACGCCCCGAGAGAGCGGCTGCCCCGGGATCAGCGGATCTACAAGCTGGGCACCACCGGGTTCATGCTGGCGATCCACGTGGGAGCCGTGGCGGCGCTGCTGCCGATGTTCTGGAGCTGGCAGGGGGTGGCCGCGCTGGCGGTTCTCTACTGGGTCACAGTGATCGGGGTGACGCTGGGGTTGCACCGGCTGGTGGCCCACCGCAGCTTCGTGGCCCCCAAGTGGGTGGAGCGCGTCCTCGTGGTGATGGGCACCCTGGCCTGCCAGAGCGGTCCGATCGAATGGGTGGGGCTGCACCGCCACCACCACAAGTATTCAGACCAGCCCAACGACCACCACGACGCCGCCCGGGGCCTGTGGTGGGCCCACAGCGACTGGATGCTGCACGAGATCCCGGCGGTGCAGCAGGTGGAGCGCTTCACCGGCGACCTGCAGCAGGACGGCTTCTACATCTGGCTCGACCGCTGGTTCCTGCTGCTGCAGGTGCCCATCGGCCTGGCCCTCTACTGGTACGGCCAGCACGCCAATGTCCATGGCGGCGGCCTGGGGCTGGTGCTCTGGGCGATCCCCCTGCGCCTGGCCATCGTCTATCACGTCACCTGGCTGGTGAACTCAGCCACCCACGCCGTCGGCTACCGCAATTTCGACTGCCCGGATCTGTCACGCAACTGCTGGTGGGTGGCGATCCTCTCCTTCGGTGAGGGCTGGCACAACAACCACCACGCCCACCCATCGAGCGCCCGCCACGGCCTGCGCTGGTTCGAATTCGACATCACCTGGCAGCACATCAAGCTGCTGCGGGCCCTGGGCTGGGCCAAGCGCATCCGCGAAGCCCGTTACAGCCCCGCCTTCGGGGCCAAGGTCGGGGCGACCGCCAACTCCTGACGGATCGCCGCCGCCAGATCACCGCCGCCCGTCTGCTCCAGCAGGCGGGCTTTTTGGCGCAATAACTCCAGGAACAGATCGGCGCTGAGCTCCTGCTCGGCCGCGACCCCCAGGGCGGTGAGGGTGCGGTGCAGGTCCAGCAGTTCGCCGTCGAGTTCGGCGGCGGTGTAGTCGCCCTGGCCGGCGATCACGGCGGCGAAGCGCTCGCGCCGCTGGCGTTTCTCGGCCGGATAGGCCGCCAGCAGCTGCTCCTTGCAGGCCCGCCAGGGGCGGCCGGCGGTGAGCAACTGGGCCAGGGCGGCGCTTAAGGGCGCGGCCTCGGCCTCGGCGATGCGCAGGTCGAAGGCGGCGGGCAGGGGCTCAAGGCCCACGAAGATCGCGAACAGCTCGGCAGGACCGAGCACCTGAGCGTCCTCGCCGGCCAGGGCCAGGGCGGAGGTCTGCAGGGCCGCGAGCAGATCGGGATGGCGCGCGAGCGGATCGGCCAGCGCCGGGCTGAGCGCCCCGGAGCGCACCTGCTCGGCCAGCAGCCGGTTGACGCCGCCGAGGGCCAGGAACACCTCCGGGCCGGGGGAGGCGAGCTTGCGGTTGCGCAGATTCGAGAGCTGGGAGTTGTGGATCCGGCCCAGGTCAAAGACCTCAGCGAGGCCGGGCAGCACACGGTGGGACCAGCCGTTGCGCTCATGCCAGGCCCTGATCAGATGGGCAAATGCCTCGCGCCCTGATGCGAGTTGGTCTTGATATCCCACGCGATACGGATTCGTACTGTTACTATTTTATCGATCGATCAGGAGTCGGCCCATGACGGCCTCCGTCGCCCTACCGCCCACCGCCCTGCGCCAGGCCCGTGCCCTGCACCAGCCCCGCCGCGGCGAACCCCAGCCCCTGGTGCCCAAGGGCGCCCACTGGGTCACCATCGGCTTCATGCTGGTGATCCATGTTCTGGCGCTGGTGGCGCTGCTGCCCCAGTTCTGGAGTGTGCCCGCCGCGGCCAGCTTCCTGGTGCTCTATTGGCTCACCGCCTGCCTCGGCGTGACCATCGGCTACCACCGCCTGCTCAGCCACCGCTCCTTCAAGGTGCCCCGCTGGCTGGAGCGTTTCTTCGCCACCTGCGGCGCCCTCAGCTGCCAGCACGGTCCGATCGACTGGGTGGGGATGCACCGCCATCACCACAAATTCTCTGATACGGAAGCGGATCACCACAACAGCCACAAGGGCTTCTGGTGGAGCCACATGGGCTGGATGTTCCATGAGATCCCGGCCATGGCGGCCGTGCCCCGGCTCACGGGCGACCTGGCCCGCGATCCCTACCACCGCTGGCTGAACAAGAATTTCCTGCTGCTGCAAGTGCCCCTGGGCCTACTGCTGTTCACCATCGGCACCCTCACCGGCACCGGCGGCTGGGCCCTGGTGCTCTGGGGCATTCCCCTGCGCCTGGTGGTGGTCTACCAATGCACCTGGCTGGTGAACAGCGCCACCCATAAGTGGGGCAAGGTGACCTACGAGAGCGGCGATGGCTCCCGCAACAACCCCTGGGTGGCGGCGCTCACCTTCGGCGAGGGCTGGCACAACAACCACCACACCTTCCCCCATTCAGCCCGCCACGGCCTCAAGCCCAGCCAGCTCGACCTCACCTGGCTGCACATCCGAGCGCTGCAGCGCCTCGGTCTGGCCACCGCGGTGCGCCTGCCCGCCGAAGGGCCCGCCGGCGAGAGGGCCGTTCGGGTCGTGGCTTAAGGTTGCCAATCGCCTCACCGCAGCACGTTCCGCAGGAAGATCCATGGCCAAGCGCGTATCCGTCGTCCTCAGCGAAGACGTCCTGAGCCTCGGGAAAGACGGCGATCTGGTGGAGGTAGCCCCCGGCTACGCCCGCAACTTCCTGCTCCCCACCGGCAAGGCCCTCGCCGTCACCCCAGCGGTGCTGCGCCAGGTGCAGCACCGCCGCGCCAAGGAAGCCGAGAAGCAGGCCGCCCTCAAGCAGACCGCCATCGATTTCCGCACCGCCCTCGACACCATCGGTCGCTTCACGGTCAAAAAGCAGACCGGCGGCGATGACGTGCTCTTCGGCACCGTCACCAACGGCGACGTGGCCGAAGCGATCGAAGCCGCCACCAAAAAGGACGTCGAACGCCGCGACATCACCGTGCCCGAAATCCACCGCACCGGCACCTACAAGGTGCAAATCAAGCTCCACCCCGAAGTGGTCGCCGAAATCAACCTCGAAGTCGTCAGCCACTGAGGCCCCACAGGGGCCCTCGATGGGTTGAAGCAGAAGATCCGGGCTCCGTTGGGGGTCCGGTTTTTTTGCGGCAAGAAGCCGCTAGGGCGGCGCTCCGGTGGCCCTTTGGGATGGCGTGGGATTGGCGGGGGATTGGCGTCTGGGGCGACAGGATCCAGGGGCCATCGGCCCTAGGTTGAGCCGATGGCGCACGCTCCTCTCCACGATCCAGACGGCCCAGAACCCCTGGGCGGCAACACCGTGACGCCCGCCTTCCGGCGGCGCAACCAGGGTGGGGACGAGGCACGGTTCGAGGCCCTGCCCGATTCGGTGCCGCCCCAGAACCTGGAAGCCGAAGAGGCGGTGCTCGGGGGCCTGTTGCTCGACCCCGACGCCCTCGGCCGCATCGCCGACGTGCTGCGGCCGGAGGCCTTCTATCTCAGCGCCCACCGCGAGATCTACCGCACCGCCTTGATGCTGCACGGCCAGGGCAAGCCCACCGACCTCACCGCCATGGCCGCCTGGCTGGCGGATACCGGTGTGCTGGAGAAGGTGGGTGGCACCAGCCGGCTGGTGGAGCTGGTGGAGCGCACCCTCTCCACCGCCTCGATCGACCAGGTGGCCCGCCTGGTGATGGACAAGTATTTGCGGCGGCAGCTGATCCGCTCCGGCAACGAGGTGATCCGCCTCGGCTTTGATCAGAGCAAGCCGATGGAGCAGGTGCTCGATGAGGCCGAGCAGCAGATCTTCGCGATCAGCAACGAGAAACCCTCGGTGGGCCTGACCCCCACCGCCGAGATCCTCACCAGCACCTTCAACGAAATCGAGAGCCGTTCGCTCGGCACCGCGGTGGCCGGCATCCCGGTGAACTTCTACGACCTCGACGCGATCACCCAGGGGCTGCAGCGCAGCGATCTGATCATCGTGGCCGGGCGGCCGGCGATGGGAAAAACCTCGATCGTGCTCAACATGGCCAAGAACGTCGCCCAGCTGCACCAGCTGCCCGTGTGCGTGTTCTCGCTGGAGATGAGCAAGGAGCAGCTCACCTACCGGCTGCTGTCGATGGAGGTCGGGATTGAGAGCGGCCGGCTGCGCACCGGACGCCTGCACCAGGAGGAATGGCCGCTGCTGGGCCAGGGCATCAACACCCTGGGCCAGCTGCCGCTGTTCATCGACGACAAGCCCAACTCCGGGGTGCTGGAGATGCGCTCCCTCTGCCGGCGGCTGATGGCGGAGCAGGGCAAGGAGCTGGGGCTGATCGTGATCGACTACCTGCAGCTGATGGAGGGCTCCAGCCCCGACAACCGGGTGCAGGAGATCTCGCGGATCACCCGGGGGCTCAAGGCCATGGCCCGCGAGCTGAACGTGCCGGTGATGGCCCTCTCCCAGCTCAGCCGCGGGGTGGAATCACGCACCAACAAGCGGCCGATGCTCAGCGACCTGCGCGAATCGGGCTCGATCGAGCAGGACGCCGACCTGGTGCTGATGATCTACCGCGACGAGTACTACAACCCGGAAACGGCCGATCGCGGCATCACCGAGGTGATCGTGACCAAGCACCGCAACGGGCCGGTGGGCACCTGCAAGTTGCTGTTCGAGCCCCAGTTCACGCGCTTCCGCAACCTGGCCGCCCCCGTGGGGCACTAGGGCTCGATGCCGTGCACGGCCAAGGCCGCCTGCACGCCGGGATCCGAGACCATGCGGGCGTAGAAGCGATCCACGGCAGGCCAGGGGGCGAGGCCCCCCTCGATCACGCGTCCCACCCAACGCAGCATCGGCACCGCGTAGGCATCCACCAGGGTGAGCTGCTCGCCCACGAAGGTGGTGCGTTCGCTCAGGTGGGCGTCCAGGGTGGCCAGGTGGCCCTTCACCAGCTCCACGGCCGCCGCCTTCACCGCCGCTTGGGCCGCTACGGAAGGATCGGTGGTGTAGCGGCCGGGGACGAACAGGGGGAAGAAGGCCGGGTGGAAATCGCCGGTGAAGAAGCACGACCACTGCAACACCCTGGCCTGGTTGGCCGGTTCAGGCCCCCCGAGCAGATCCCCGCGGCCGGCGCTCTGGGCCAGATGCTGCAGCACCGCCCCCGCCTGGGTGATCACCTGGCCATCGGCAAGCTTCAGGGCCGGCACCGCCCCGGAGGCATTGATGGCGCGGTAGCTCGCATCCCGAGGGGCGTTGATCGCCTCGTAGGGCGCACCGATCCACTCCAACAGGATGTGGGGAGCGAGGGCGCAGGAGCCGGGGCGGTAATAGAGCGTGACCACGGCAAACACCAGAGGTTGCCCCGACCCTAGGGAGGGCTCCGGCGGCGGGGCCCATGGCCGCTGCTCACTGGGGCACCCAGAACGTGCAGAGAGCTCCGGTGCGGCCACCGTCGCTCAGCTGAACGCAGGCGGCGTGGCTGGTGCGTGGCCGGTTGAGCAGGACGTCGGTGTGATGGGAGGAGCTGAGCCAGAGGTTGAGCACGCGCTCGGGGTTCCAGCGGCCACTGGGCACCGGGCAACCGAGCACCTCGCTCACCGGTCGCAACCGGCCAGCGGCGGAACGGGCCTGGAACGCCTGCCAGGCCCCCAGGTCGTGGTCGCAGGAACCCGTCGCGATCAGCTGCCGCAGCACGGGCTCGGCGTAGGCGGTGTTGGCGGCCGCCAGGGTGACCGGCAAGGACTGCAGCGGGGCGCGGCCGTTGCCGGTGCGGACGCCATTGATCAGGCTGACGATGGGATCGCTGGACGGCGCCGGGGCGCTGGAGGCCAGGGAGCGGGCCAGGCGCGCCAGGGCCTCTCCATCGGGCAAGGGTGAACGGAACCCCTGAACCAAGGGGCCCTCGAGGATCTCCCGCAGGGCGGCGGCGCTGAGCAACTGGCGGCTGAGCAGGGCGCCACTGGCTGAGAGCCGCACCCGCTCTCCCGCCAGCACGGCCACAGGCGGCTCACCCGTGGGGACGCCCTCGCGCAGGGTTTGCACCGCCACCGTCCCCTCCAACACGCTGAGCTCCAACTCGCCAGAAGCGAGCAGATCGAGCACGTAGTTGGTGCCGCGCACACTCATTCGGCTGGAGCGCGTGCAGGCGTTCTGCTTACCCGACACCAACACCTGGCCGGCCCCGAGCAGGAAGCAATCGCTGCCCAGGCGCAGCCTGGAGAAACGGTTGAGGCGGCCGGAGGCGCCGCTGGAGAAGGCGAGCTGGGCGCGGCTGTCCCCGGTGCTCACCTGCTGGGGGCTCTGGGCCCTGGCCCCCACCCGCACCTGGCGCTCCTCGATGGCGACCTGGCGGCCATCGAGGATTTCCTGGACCGTTGCTGTTGAAGAGGAGGCCGTTGAAGTGGGAGCCGTGGAAGGAGCGGCGACGGTGGGGACGGCCCACAGCAACGCCAGGGCAGGAACCAGCGCCCGCAGGCCGCGGCGGATCGACGCTGGGGTGTTCGCCGTCATCAGATCTGAGGAGCGTCAGGCGAATCCCCCAGTGGGGGCAAAAATGGTGCTGGTTCCTGGGACGGGAACATCTGCAATTCCGGCATCGACTCCTGCAACTCCTCATTGGCTGCGGGGGGTAAATCCAGGCCACCGGTGCCATCGGAGGGAGACAGATCCCCAGCCAACAGTTGGTCAGGACTTAGATCGAGGCTGGCGATCAGCAGGAGGGAGATAACGAGATGGCGCAGAAGACACATCCGGCGGATCCAGGCGATCGACATGACCGGGATGCAGCGATCGTTCACCCTAGAGGGCCTGCACTGGCCCCAGGGCGGATGCCGGAGAAGGGAGTTTGCCTTGAGCACGCAATCTTGCGCCCCTGAAGAGAACTTGCGCGGCTGAACTCATCCCTGCGCAGCGACATGGCCGTTTCGTGGCGGCCGGACAACAAACAACAACCCGAATGATCACGATGCAGAAATAAAGGAATGCACCCCCAGCACGATCTCCAGGGCAGAGTGATTCAGGGGCAGATCCAGCAGCAGGGCGCCGGCGAGGCCCAGGCTGCGGCAGAGGCCAACGGGCTGATCCCCTCAGTGGGGCTGGCTGGCTTCCAGCACCCGCAAGCGCCGTTCCAGCTGCTCGATCCGCTCCAGGTAGGTGAGCGCCAGGGCCATGCCGGGGGTGTTGAGGCCGAAGTCGTCGCGCAGGCGGGCGGCGCGGCGGGCCTGGACCACGGTGCGCGAGTAGAAGGCATAACCCGTGAGGCCGCTGCAGGTTTCAAGCACGCCCAGCTCGACCAGCTCGATCACCTCGGCCTGCACCAGGCCGGTGCTCGCGATCAGATCGTCGAGGTCGATCGCCTCCTCGGGACTCGACGGGTTCAAGGCGAATTCAGACATGGCTGGGTTCTCCGGTGAGGTGGGCACGGGGATCGAAGCTGGAGCTGGCGGCGAGCTCTTCGAACAGCTGCTTCTCCTTGTCGCTGATCACGCTGGGGGTGACGATCTGGAGCACGGCGAAGAGATCACCCGCCCCCTCGCCGCGCCGGGGCAGACCCTTGCCGGCCAGGCGCAGCTTCTGGCCGCCGCGGGCGCCGGGCTTCACGGTCAGCTTCAGGCGCCCATCAAGGGTGGGCAGCTCGATCTCGGCGCCGAGCACCGCCTCCCAGGGGGCGATCGGCACCTGCAAATAAAGATCGTGGCCAGCCACTTCGAAGCGGGGATGGCGCTCCAGGCGGATGTCGATGTAGAGATCCCCCGGCTTGCCGCCCCCCAGCCCCGGGCCACCCTTGCCCGGCACGCGCAGGCGCTCGCCATCGCTGACCCCCTTGGGCACGCGCACCCGGGCGGTGTGGGGGCGGCGCTGCACCCGGCCGTCGTCCCCCAGCTCGGCGACGCTGAACTCCACGCTCACCTCGGTGCCCGTGGCGGCGTCCTCGAGGCTGAGGCTGGTGGCGATCTCGAAATCCTGGCCGCGGCGGGGGGCCCGCCCGCCACCCCCCGGTCGCTGGGGGCCGCCCGCCCCGCGCGGGACGCTCCCATGGAAGCCGATGCGCTCGAGCAGTTCGGCCAGGTCGATGTCCTCGCCGGGGGCACCCTGCCAGAAGCGGCTGTCCCATTCGGCGCTGGGCTGCACGTTCTCGCCCGGGCGGTGGCGGCCGAGCTGGTCGTAGGCCTCGCGCTTCTGGGGATCAGAGAGGGTCTCGTTGGCCTCGCTGATCGCCTTGAAGCGCTCCTCGGCGTCGGGCTCCTTGGAGACATCCGGGTGGTAGCACCGCGCCAGGCGCCGGTAGGCCTTGCGGATCTCCTCGGCCGATGCGCCCCGCTCCACCTCCAGGGCGGCGTAGTAGTCGACGTAGTTCATGGCGCCTCAGCCGTGCGCCGGGCCGCCGAGGGAACCTGAATCCACACGGCCATGGGGCAACGGCGGGGGACGCTCCATCTTTGTAGCGCGCTGGGCGGTTGGAAAGACCGGCAGGGGCGGCCGATGCCGAACGGCTGGGCCTGGCCCATCCCCCAGTGACGCAATGTCTGCGGTCTGGCGTGTCGATGGGGAGGGACGTTGGAGCTGGGGTGCCCACGACGTCAGGTCAGCTCAAGGACACCCAGCACCACTGCAGGCCCGGGCCCAGGGGTTTGTCGATGAGCCTCCGTGCATCGACCTCCCGATCGCCGTTTTGTAGTGTCGCGAAAAGGGCTCAGCGGGTTCGCGAAACAGTGGTTCGTTTGGAACCAAGCAGGCGCAGATCCATCGGGGCGCAGACGTTCGCGCTAAGTGGGCCTAAGGCTTCCTGCGAGTTGGACGGGCAAACGCTCAGTGGCTAGCGTTGTTCTGGGAAACGGCGAAGATCTAGCTAGCCTGCGAATAAAGCCAATATGACTACCAACGCTGATTTGCTACGGACAATTCAAGATGGCGCAGTATCTGCAGACATGCCTGTTGGCGAATTACTTCGACGTTGTCAAGTCCTCGCGGCGCGCCAAAAGATACCCGACCTAGGCATGTGGGTTCAAAACGAGCTCAATGGATATCCCGAAGATGCCGAACTGCCTAACTATCGTGTTCTTTCCGGGCTTGCGATGGGTGACTTCATGGGGCCATTCGGTAGCGCTATTCGGAACAGTGTACTCCCTGCAAGCAATCTTCCAGATGAATTAAGACACTGGGCGCGCGAGGCGAAATTCCGTCATCCGATTGCAACTCTCGAAGAAATCGCTCGTCGCAAAGATGATCATCTTCTCTGTGCATGGCCAGGAGATCTCATCGCCATGGTTCAGAGGGACTTCTACGAAAACATGGCACTTGCCCAAGCATGGCTGAGCATTTCCAAGAGCACGATTATCGGAGCGATCGAGTCGGTTCGGAATCGGATTCTTACTTTCGCACTTGAGGCCGAATCAGTGATTGAGCTTGATGGAATCGACCTGCCGAACTCAAGTGCCGCATTATCTCAGGTCTTTCATACGGTGGTGTATGGAAACATTGGTAATATCGCACAAGCAAGCACACAAGTCACTCAGTCAGCAGGCGTAGCTCCCGGGGACTTAGAGTGTCTTATTCGCGAGCTTTCAAGGCTTGGCGTTAGCCCTAATGATTCAGGCGACTTAAGGGAGGCAATTGCAGAAGATGGCCAGCCCAAAGGGGAGAAGCTAGGCGCTCGCGTCGCGGGCTGGGTCGGAGGCATGATCGCAAAGGCTATGGCTGGCACTTGGACAGTCGCGACAGCCACGGCGACGACGGTGCTACCTAAACTCATTGCTAAATACTATGGACTGCCTGAGTAGACCCCTCTAACATCAAGATTCAGAAGACGGGTGCGTGGTACATTATAAGTGCAGAGAGATATGCCAGCTTCTGATCTTAGCGTTAGCCATCCGAGGCATAAAATATACAATAACTGCATAACGCATCAAAAACGCTGACGACACACGCCTTCCGATGTAAGCTTGTTGCATTGCTTGGATTAGCATAATGACTGAGGCACCGAAGCACCCCCTTCTCGCCCACCCCGAAGAGGCAAGGATTGCTTATCTGTCACTTCTTGCCGAACTATGCTTTATAGATCGCATCTTTGACGAACAAGAGCGTAAACACCTAGATACTGAGCTTTCCAAGCTTGACATTTCTGACCAAGGCAAAGCAAGGGTTTATGCTGCTGTTTACGATTTAAAGGATTCGCATCGCGAAGCAATCCTCGCTGGGATTAAGGCTCTTGGCAGCTCGGATCTCCGTTTCACATTGATTTCAGATCTATTCTTAATGTCTCTTGCCAATGGCTACATCTCAGTTGAAGAGCAGGAGCATGTCATCCGTCTTGGACGTCACCTGGAGCTTAAAGATGATCAGATTCAGGCGATTAAGCAGGTTCAATTTAATCTTTGGCAGATTCGCAATACCCCAAGTGATTCAGACTCCTTTAACAATCTGATCAAGGAATGTGCCGCAAGCCTCGCTGGTGTCGGCGTTCCTGTTGCAGCCGTCGCTGCATCTGGCTCTGTCTTCGGCCTTAGCGCTGCGGGCATTACCTCTGGCCTGGCGGCATTAGGCGCTCTCGTCGGAGGAGGCATGCTTGCTGGCACTGTCTTGGTGGTACCTGTTATTGCCGCAGGCTCAATCTGGGGTGTAAAGGTACTTGTTGACCTCATAGCCAAAGATAACTAACATATTGCCATTCTTCATCCTTCCTCTTTGGATATCATCATGAGTGACTCATCAATTCCCCATGTTTCAGCTATGAATACAGGTGGAGTGCTTGCAAAGGGGCTTATTGATAATCTGCCCGTAATAATAGATGGATTCAGAGATGTCTATGCCTTGAGGTCAAAAGAAGAGGCATTCCGGGCAGCTCTTCAGGCTCGGTGTACTGAACTTCAGATCAATAGCCAAAACTTCAGCATCCTGGTAGCCTCCCTCACAGAGCTGTCGAAAAACGAATCTGCCGACGAAGAGACAAAGGTCATGTTTAGGGAGATGATTCGCAGCCTCTTCGATCTTTTTGCAGATCGCTCTCGCCAGTCTAATACTTTTTCTGACTTCATGAATCGCTGAGCCGAATCATGTGGGGAATAAATCCAGTTGTCGTAGCCCAGATCCTAGGTACCGTGGTTTCAAAAGACATTTTCTCGCGCCGTCACGGAGTACCTAAGATGATCATTAACAAAATAACAATTCATATTGCACAAAAGGAGATTGAGCTTGCCAAAGCGATGGCTAGATCTGTCGCGCGACAAGACAAAGACTTGTACGAAGAACTAAAGCGTGATTTGCGTACTACTATCTCAGAGGTTGACTTTCAGCAGATCTTCTCGGACTGATCAGATGCTGCAGATTACCTGCTCGGAAGACGGGCAACAGAAGCAGATCGCATTGGACAATATTTTCAATTTAAGTATAGAATTTACTCCAATAGTTGCGTCCCGTCAAGGATCAACCAGCATCACCTTGCACTAGCTACCTCCAGCAAGATCCTTCTCCTGCATTTTAATATTCGGCCTGATGATGACAAGAGTTAAATGCAAATAAACCCGTCCATGCCATACCAGCTTTATCCCTCATCCACAAACTCCCCCCAACCTTCCCCCCAACTCTCTGACCCTGCCATCCTTAGCCTTCAGCCCTCCTTCTCCCCTTGACCACCGCGCCTGATCACGCTCTGACCCCTGCAAACACCCAGGATGACCTCCACGACGAGTTCCTCGGCGCCCTCGAAGCCCTGGGTGGATCAGCGGGTAACGGCCGCCTGCGGGAAATGCTGGAGTGGGACGAAGCCAGCTACGAAGCGGTGAAGGGCGACCTGCTGAGCCGCCGGCTGATCGTGCCCGGCCGTGGCCGAGGCGGTTCGGTGGCACTGGCGGATGGTTCGGCGGAAGAAGCCCCCGGCCATGGCCAGGAATTCAGCTCTGCCCCCTCCAACCGCGCCCCGAACGGTGCCCGCGCCGCTGCCCCCAGCTCGTTTGAGCAGGCGTTCCGCGCCATCGACGACTGCCTGCGCAAGGAGGCCGGCTGCGGCACCGAGCTCGATTACCGAGCAGACCTCCTGGCTGCTGTTCCTCAAGTACCTCGACGGACTCGAAGACGACAAAGCCACCGTGGCCGCCCTGGAGGGCCGCAGCACCACGCCGATCCTCGATGAGCCCTACCGCTGGAACAGCTGGGCGGCACCGAAGAACGCCAGCGGCCAGCTCGACCACCACGCCGCCCTCACGGGCGACGACCTGCGCGACTTCGTGAACCAGCGCCTGTTCCCCTACCTGGAGCGCTTCAAGCAGAGCGCCAGCGGGCCGAACACGATCGAATACAAGATCGGCGAGATCTTCGGCGAACTGCGCAACAAGATCAGCAGCGGCTACAACCTGCGCGAGATCATCGATGTGATCGATGGCCTGCGCTTCCGCTCCCAGGCCGAGAAGCATGAGCTCTCGATGCTCTATGAGGAAAAGATCAAGCGGATGGGCAATGCCGGCCGCAACGGCGGCGAGTACTACACCCCAAGGCCGCTGATCCGCGCCGTGATCCAGGTGGTCCATCCAACGATCGGGGAAACGGTCTGCGATCCAGCGGTGGGCTCAGCTGGTTTTCTCTGCGAGGCCTTTGATTTCATGCGCCGCCGCGGGGAGCTGTCCACCGCTGATCTGGAAACCCTTCAGAGCCGCACCTTCACCGGCAAGGAAAAGAAGAGCCTCGCCTATGTGATCGCGATCATGAACATGATCCTGCACGGCATCGAGGCGCCGAACATCCTCCACACCAACACCCTCGCCGAGAACCTCGCCGATGTGGAGGAGAAAGACCGCTTCGATGTGATCGTTGCCAATCCGCCCTTCGGCGGCAAGGAGCGCAAGGAAGTGCAGCAGAACTTCCCGGTCCGCACCGGCGAAACCGCCTTCCTCTTCCTCCAGCACTTCATCCGCGTGCTCAAGGCGGGCGGCCGCGCCGGCATCGTGATCAAGAACACCTTCCTCTCCAACACCGACAACGCGTCGGTGGCCCTGCGCCAGAAGCTGCTCGAGGAGTGCAACCTCCACACCGTGCTCGACTGCCCCGGCGGCACCTTTCAAGGGGCGGGCGTAAAGACCGTGGTGCTGTTCTTCGAAAAAGGCTCGCCCACCCGCAAGGTGTGGTTCTACCAGCTCGACCCCGGCCGCAACCTGGGCAAGACCAACCCGCTCAACGACGCCGACCTCGCCGAGTTCATCGACCTGCAGAAGACCAAAGCCGACTCGCCCAAGAGCTGGAGCGTGGACGTGGCGGCCATCGACCCGTACACCTTTGATCTGTCGGTGAAGAACCCCAACGGCGGCGAGGCCATCGCGCACCGCAGTCCGCAAGAGATCATGGAGGAGATTGCGGCGCTGGATGCTGAGAGTGCGGAAGTGCTGGGGAACATCAGGGCGCTGTTATGAAGAAGGGGTGGGAAACGAAAACACTTGGTGACGTTTGTCAACTCATTTCTGGACAGCACATTGACGCGAAGGACTACAATACGGAGTCTCGGGGCATCGGTTATCTCACTGGACCCTCCGACTTTGGGCCACTTAATCCGGTAATCACAAAGTGGACGGAGTATCCAAAGATACTTGCGAATCGAGGCGATGTCCTCATAACAGTCAAGGGCTCGGGCGTCGGCAAAGTCAATCTGCTCGACGAAGACGAAGTTGCGATTAGTCGTCAGTTGATGGCCGTTCGAGTAACCAGAGCTGTGCCGAGCTTTGTCTACGCATTTTTAAGTTCGAAATTTGACGACTTCCAGGCGCTCTCCACGGGTGCCGCAATCCCCGGCATCTCCCGTGAGCAAGTCCTTGGGTTGTCAATCGCGCTTCCTTCGCTGGCCGAACAGCAGCGGATCGTCAGCCTGCTCGACGCCCTCGCCACCGAAACCCAACGCCTCACCCAAATCTACGAACGCAAACTCGCCGCGCTGGAGGCCCTGAAAAAATCCCTGCTGCACCAGGCCTTCAGCGGCGAGCTCTGAGCCATGGCGAGCGGCCTCAGCTTCTCCTTCGCCGCCGTCACTGATGCCCTGACTGCCCAACCACTTCAGAAGCGCAGTGATAGCGGGGCGGAGGTGTCACGGTGAATCCAGCCAACCGGTTCTAGAATGGCCACAACACAGGGGGAGCGCATGTCGATTGATCTTTCCGGCGACGTGCTTGATGCGCTCACTGTGCAGGAAAAGGTTCGTCTTCTTGAGCAGGTCTGGCAAAGCCTCTGCAGCCACCCGGCGGATGTCTCCTCACCTGAATGGCACGCTGAGGTGCTGCGGGAACGCAGCGAGAGACTGACCGATGGCAGGGCTACGCGGATCCCATGGGCTGAGGCCAAGGCCCAGCTTCAGCAACTCGGTGGATGATCATCAACATCTCTTCAGATGCTCTGAAAGATCTGGAGGAGGGATTCTGGTTTGACGAGCAGCAGGCTCCGGGTCTTGGGGGCTATTTCCGTAGCTGTTTGCTGGCCGATAGCGAATCTCTGGCCTACTACGGAGGGATTCACGGGCTTGCCCATGGTTTATCGAGCGCTGTCGAAGCGATTTCCTTTTTGCATCTACTACACGTTTGACGTCGACGACTTGACTGTGGTCGCCGTTCTCGATGCCCGAAGGGATGCTCTCTGGACGCGTCAGCGTCTTGGTTGACGCCACCGTCGGCATTGATGTGGGCGGCGCCCGCAAGGGCTTCCATGCCGTGGCCCTCTGCGGTGGTGCCTATCACTCCCGCTTCACCAGCAGCGATGCAGCGGCCCTGGCCCATTGGTGCCGCTCGGTGGTGCGCGCCAGCGTGATCGCCATTGATGCCCCCTGCCGCTGGAGCGCGGATGGCCGCAGCCGCCTCGCCGAACGCGCGTTGATGGCCGAGCGGATCCCATGCTTCTCCAGCCCCAGCCGCCAGCGGGCCATCGAGCACCCAACGGACTACTTCGGCTGGATGCTGCGCGGCGAAGCGCTCTACCAAGCCCTGGAGCCCAGCCATCCCCTGCTCACCGCTTTGCCCACAGCCGAGCTGCCCGCAGGCGCCCTGCCAGCAGGAGAACAGCGCTGCTGCTTCGAAACCTTTCCCCACGCCATCACCTGGCACCTGCACCGGGCCCTCGGACTTCCCCCTCCCCAGGCGCGCCGCAAAGTCCAGGAGCGCTGGGCTCTGCTGCAACGGCTCGGCCTCGATTGCCGCGAGCTCACCAACATCGACTGGATCGATGCGGCCCTCTGTGCCGTCGCCGCCCAGCAGCTCGCGATGGGTGGCGCGTGCGTTGGCTACGGGGAGCCGCAGACGGGGTTGATCGTGGTGCCGAGGGGGCATGAACGGGCGCCATTCCCTACCTTGAACCCAGGACAGGTGTCGACATCCGCTGGCAGCAACGCTTCGGCAACTTCCGCCAGGCACTGGCGCGTTTGAGGGAAGCGGTGGAGCTCTCCCAGCAGCGCAGCCTCAGTGACCTGGAACGGCAGGGGTTGATCAAGGCCTTCGAGTTCACCCATGAACTCAGCTGGAAAACCCTCAAGGATTTCCTGGTCTCCCGCGGTGTGTCCGACCTCTTCGGTTCCCGCGACACCACCCGTGAAGCCTTTGCCCAGGGGTTGATCAACGATGGCGAGATCTGGATGGAGATGATCCGCCATCGCAACCTCAGCGCCCACACCTACGACGAAGCGACGGTGCTGAAATCACTCCTCCAGGCAGAGGAGGCCCGGCCATGACCTCCCAGGCTTCCGCCACCCGCTACGGATTGCCCATCGCCGCCGTGGCCAGGATCCAGGCCACCCTCGCCGCCTTTCCGGCCATCGAGCAGGCCACCCTCTATGGCTCAAGGGCCCTCGGGCGCCACCGTCCCGGCTCCGACATCGACCTCACCCTCTCCGGCGTCGACCTCGATCACCGCACCCTTGCCCGCCTCGATGTCGCCCTCGACGATCTGCTGCTGCCCTGGCGCTTCGACCTCTCGCTCCTGGCCGCGCTCCAGTCCCCCGAGCTGATCGATCACATCCAGCGAGCGGGGGTGGTGTTCTACCGGCGTGGGGATCGGCCCTGAGCAGAAAGCAGGGCCTCGATCAAAATGCCTCTTTCGTTGTCGGGATGGACATTTCCGTGACCAAGCTCCTCGCCCACTATCTGGAGTTTATCCGGTGCGGCAAATCAGTGGCATGCCAGACGCCACCCTCCATGGGTGCCGCCACTAACCCCTCTCCCTGGGCGGCCTTGCGCGGATCCGGTGTGCTCCACGCCGAGCCCGAAGACTCCGTGCTGGAGGCCCATGCCTTCGATGCCTTGCGGTGATTCGCATCTGGCAAGGGTCCAGCTGACAACCATGGGCCGGCAACGCTGACAACCACCACCATGCCCAGTTCTGGTTCAGACTTCTCCCCATGACCGCCTCGGCCCGCCCCTCCAGCTATCACTACGTGGTGGATGAGCCGCTGCTGGGCACCATCGCGGCCGAGATCCAGGCGGCGATCCCCGGCGCCGAGGTGCGCCTGTTCGGCTCCCGCGCCCGTGGCACCGAACGGCCCGACTCCGACATCGACCTGCTGGTGACGGTGCCTGACGACTGGCTGGCCACGCACTCGCGCTTCGAAGAGACGGATGCCCTGGGCTGGAAGCTGGCCCATCACCGCCTGCCGATCGAGCTGTTGCTCTACTCCGCCAGTGAGGTGGAGGAGCGGCGTCATGGTCGTCAGAATGTGATTGCCGAGGCCTTCCGCTACGGACGGCGGCTGGACCCAGAGGAGTCTCCGCATGGCGCCAGCTGAGACGTCGGCCGCTTTTCTGCGCATCGCCCACCGCGATCTGCGTGCCGCCATGGCCATGGCGGACTCCTCCGTCTTCGAGGAGGACACCTGGGGGTTCTATCTCCAACAGGCCACAGAAAAATCCCTCAAAGCCTGGCTGTTGGTTCTGGCTCCAGAACAACCACCCTTCACGCACAATCTCCGGCTGCTGTTCCAGATGCTGCGGGATCAAGGTGTTGCGATCGAGCCCTTCATGGCTCTCAGCCGGTTCACTCTCTTTGCCGTCCTGCGCCGCTACGACGAAGAACCGGAGTTGGAAAACCTCGATCGCGTCGCCTGGAACCAACGATGTGCTGAGCTGCTCGCCCACGTGGATGCCCTGATCGCATGAACGAGGCCGAAACCCGCGCCGAGCTGATTGATCCGCTGCTCACGGCGGCCGGCTGGGGCGTGGTGGAGGGCAGCCGCATCCGCCGCGAATACTCGATCACCCCGGGCCGGATCGAGGGCGGCGGCCGCCGCGGTAAGCCACTGATCGCCGACTACGTGCTCACCTACCGCAACACCCAGCTGGCGGTGGTGGAGGCCAAGGCCGACAGCCTGCCACTCAGCGAGGGGGTGGGCCAGGCCAAGGATTACGCCACCAAACTGCAGATCCGCTTCACCTACGCCAGCAATGGCAAGGGCGTCTACGCCATCGATCGGGCCACGGGCGAGGAGGCGGAGCTCGACGCTTTCCACAGCCCCCAGGAGCTATGGGACCGCACCTTTGCCGAAGAGAACGCCTGGCGTGATCGCTTCGCCGCCATCCCTTACCCAGACAAGGGCGGCAGCTGGCAGATCCGCTTCTATCAGGACATCGCCGTGACCCGCGTGCTTGAGGCCATCGCCTCCGGCAGCAGCCGCATCCTGCTGACGCTGGCCACCGGCACCGGCAAAACTTCGATCGCGTTTCAGATCATCTGGAAGCTGTTTGCGGCCCGCTGGAACCTCTCGGGCCAACCCAGCCGCCGGCCCCGCCTCCTGTTTCTGGCCGATCGCAACAACCTCGCCGATCAGGCCTTCAACGACTTCACCGCCTTCGCCGACTTCGAAGAGGGCGCCCTGGCCCGCCTGGAGCCGGATGCCCTGCGCAAGAAAGGCCGGGTGCCCACCAACGCCAGCGTGTTCCTCACCATCTTCCAGACCTTCATGAGCGGGCCGCTGCGCGACGGCAAGCGCTCCCCCTGGTTCGGCCAGTACCCGCCGGATTTCTTCGACTTCATCGTGATCGATGAATGCCACCGCGGCGGCGCCAACAACGAATCCACCTGGCGCGGCATCCTCGAATACTTCGCCCCCGCCGTGCAACTCGGGCTCACCGCCACCCCGCGCCGCAAGGACAACACCGACACCTACGCCTACTTCGGCGAACCGGTGTTCACCTATTCCCTCAAGGAGGGCATCAACGACGGCTTCCTCACCCCCTTTCGGGTCAAGCAGGTCACCACCACCCTCGATGAGTACGTCTACACCCCCGATGACACGGTGGTGGAAGGGGAGATCGAAGCCGGCAAGCTCTACAAGGAAGCCGACTTCAACAGGATCATCGAGATCAAACAGCGCGAGCAGCAGCGGGTCGAGATCTTCATGGCTCAGATCGATCAGCGCCAGAAAACCCTGGTGTTCTGCGCCACCCAGGACCACGCCCTGGCGATCCGTGATCTGATCAACCAGCTCAAGGCCAGCCCCGATCCCAACTACTGCCAGCGCGTGACGGCGAACGACGGCGAACTGGGCAACCAGGCCCTTCGCGCCTTCCAGGACAACGAGAAGACCATCCCCACCATCCTCACCACCTCCCAGAAGCTCTCCACCGGCGTGGACGCCCGCAATGTGCGCAACATCGTGCTGCTGCGGCCGGTGAACTCGATGATCGAGTTCAAGCAGATCATCGGCCGTGGCACCCGCCTGTTTGACGGCAAGGAGTACTTCACGATCTACGACTTCGTGAAGGCGCACCATCACTTCAGTGATCCGGAGTGGGACGGTGAACCCACGGAGCCGGAAGAGGTTGTGCCTCGGGCACCGGAGCAGCGCATCGATCCCCCTGACCCCAAGGATCCAGGCGACGAGGATGACACCAGCGGCCAGCCCAGCCGCACCAGAGCCCGGATCAAGTTGGGTGACGGCAAGGAACGCTCCATCCAGCACATGACGGTGACCAGCTTCTGGCACCCCGATGGCAGGCCGATGAGTTCTCAGCAGTTCCTGGAACTGCTCTATGGCCAGTTGCCGGAGTTCGTGAAGGATGAAGCCGAGCTGCGAGCGCTCTGGAGTGCACCAGACACCCGCAGCAAGTTGCTCCAAGGCCTCGCGGAGAAGGGTTTCGGTGCAGCGCAGCTGGCCGAGATGCAGTCGATTATTGATGCAGGCAACAGCGATCTGTTTGATGTGCTGGCCCATGTGGCCTATGCCCTGCAGCCCATCCCCCGCGAGGCGCGCGCCCAGCAGGCCCGTCTGTACATCCATTCCAGATTCACCAGCAAGCAACAGCTCTTCCTGGATTTCGTGCTCCAGCACTACGTGACGATGGGCGTGCAGGAGCTCGCTCAAGAGAAACTCACGCCGTTGCTCTGCCTTCGCTACCAGAACTCCATTGCCGATGCCGTGGCCGATCTGGGCAGGCCCGAAGACATCGGTCAGCTCTTTTCAGGCTTCCAGAGATATCTTTATGAAGCCACCGCCCGATGAGGGCGGCTTCGCTAAATCCCGGCAGCGCGAACAGATCGTGGCTCAGAGCCTGATGCTCCTGACTCGCCATCGCAGACTTGCTGGAACACCCACCAGCTCCGAGCGGGCAGGTGATCGGAGACGTTGGGCGGGCTCTACCAAGCGTGAGATCCCAAGGCTACGGTGGGCTTCTCATTCAGCCCATGGTGATGACGGTGGTCAAACAAAGACAGGCGTTGGTGTCGTGCTTTGTATGCGGGTCGCTCCCTCTGATGGCGCTCGCCGGCTACGGCAAACCCGCCGTCCCCGTTGCTCAAGCAGCGAAGATGGATGCGGTCGCCGGTCTGCCGGTGCCCGGCATCGCGGAAGTCAAGACCATCGCACAGGAGGGTTTCATCTACGGTCTGCCAATCGTGATGAATTATGCGGTGATGAACGAGTACATCTTGAACAAGAATTCTGGCCAGTGGAAGGCGCCCTTCAACCAGATTTTCAACGAGGCTCGCGTCTTCACCTACCAGGATACGGCGATCCCGACGCCGAACAGTGACACGCCTTATTCGCTTCTCTGGATGGACCTTCGCGCCGAGCCGCAAGTGGTGTCAGTCCCGTTGGTGGAGAACAAGCGTTACTACTCGGTGCAATTGATTGACGGCAACACCTTCAATTACGGCTATATCGGCAGCCGCGCCACTGGCCATGAAGCCGGCGACTACCTGATCGTCGGCCCCCGTTGGAAGGGTGAACAACCGCCGGGCATCAAGCAGGTGTTCCGCTCGGGCACCGACTTCTCGCTGGCGATTTTCCGGACCCAGCTTTTCGACCCCAAGGACCTGCCCAACGTTGAGAAAGTGCAGGCGGGCTACAGGACACAGCCGCTGTCGGCTTACCTCAAGCAGCCGCCCCCGCCAGCCGCACCTCCGATCAATTTTCCGAAGATCGACAAGGAGCTGGTGAAGACTAACTTCTTCGACTACCTGGCCTTCGCGCTGCAGTTTGCGCCGCCTGGTCCTGAGGAAATAGCCATCCGCGCCAAGCTCGCCAGCATCGGCATCGGCCCGGGCAAGATGTTCAGCATCAAGGATCTGCCGCCTGAGCGCCAGGCCGCCATCGTGCTTGCGATTAAGGAAGGCGGCGCCAGGATCGAAAGCTACCTGGAAGCCGGACAGAAGAACATCAATGGCTGGAAGGTCGGCTCGTTGTTTGGCAACCGAGAGTTTTATAACGGCGACTGGCTGAAGCGAGCCGCTGGCGCCAAAGGCGGAATCTTCGGCAACGATGCCGTTGAAGCCATGTATCCGTTGACCAAGACGCTCGCCAGCGGCGAGAGACTCGACGGAGCCAAGCACAAATACAAGCTGACTTTCCCCAAGGATCAGCTCCCTCCTGTCAACGCCTTCTGGTCGATGACCATGTACAACGGCACGACGCAGCTCCTGATCAAAAACCCGATCAACCGCTACCTGATCAACTCGCCGATGCTGCCCCAGCTGAAGAAGAACGCCGACGGGTCGCTCACCCTCTACATCCAGAAGGATTCGCCTGGCAAAGGTAAGGAAGCCAACTGGCTGCCCGCGCCTGATGGCCCGATCTACATGGTGATGCGCCTGTACTGGCCGAAGGCCACCCCACCGTCGATCCTGCCCCCCGGCACAGGCAGTTGGAAGCCGCCGGCGGTGATGCAGGCGCAATGATCGGATTCATCAATCTCGGTCTCTGATCAGCGCTCATGGCCATTCGCTCTCTCGATTCACCCTCAACCAACCCATCGAACGTTTCGATCATGAAGTTGATTCTTTACGTCTTGCCTACCTTCTTCACCGCTGCCGCGCTGGTCGCTTCGGTGGGCTGGCACCCCACGGCACAAGCCCAAGCCAAACCGGCAGCCGGACCGATCGTCAAACTGACGGATCCCTGCCCGATCAAGGCTGAGAACTGGCGCGGCAAGGCCTTCTACGAGATTCTGTTCATGTTCCGCCAGCCCAACGGTGGCGGGATCGGCAACTACTTCAACTCTCTCAGCAACGCCCTTCCAGCGCCCAACGACGAGATGGACGCGCGCTTCCGAGCTCTGAATACGGAGACCTTGAAGAAGACGTTCGGGGGCGACGGGATCTTCTTCAATGGCCCACGGCGTTTCGTGGCGAATAGCCTAACGGCGATGTCCTGGGATGGCTGCAAGCAGAGAGTGATCGGCACGATCCCCTTGAACGTGGACGGCACCTTCGAAGTCCCGAGTTTCGACAAGTTCGTTTCCGGACCGCCCGTGGCCTACAAGCCGTTGGTCTCCAAACGTGACAGTCGCATGATCTTCAATGCGGGCGAAACGGTATATGAACTGATCACTCCCGAGGGCGCCGTTTACACCATGTTCAGCCTGTCCCTGAAAGCGGACCCCAAGAACACCATCGATAACCTGCCAACCCTGGGCCAGCGCCTGACCTTGCCGAAGGGATGGCAGTTCAGATCACGCCAACTGGACAAGGAGATGGTTCTGACGGCCGCCGCCGACTCCAACCCACCCAACACCGTCGTTCTCGACCAGTTCGAAGGCAACTACCAGTACAACGCTGGCGCCAAGTAGCCGCCCATGAGCCGCCTGGCTAAGGCAGTTCGCACCTGCCTTCTTGAATCCCGGTGAGATCAACCTGGGCCAATCAAAACGCCGCCTAAGAGGGCCTCTTCATCCGTAGAAGTGCCCTCTGAGCTCTCTGCCCATGGCGAGAGGGCTTCTTCTTGAGAGCTGATCGGCGCCGTTGGGCCGCGATGACAAGGCGCCGGACTGGCGTCTTCCTGTCGCACCTGCTCGCCGGCGCGCTGGGTCGGATGGAGGCCAGGCTCCCATCCCTGAGGTCGCGTCAGCCCTCTGGCTCGCAGGCCCCGCACCAGACATTGCCGTCGTCGGCGGAGCATGAGCATTCGACATAACTTGCAGCGATGGAACTCCACCACCCGCAACACCCAACCCGCCTGAACCGAAAACCCTTGAGCGCCACGGAGTTCCCAACAGCCCCATAGCAAGCCCAGATCAACCTCGCATCATCGCCTTACCCTTACCTACGTCTTTCCAGTGCACCGCAGAAACACGATGGTGGCAAAAAACACGATCTGCCTGTGGTACGACGGCGCAGCGCTCGAGGCGGCCACGTTCTACACCTCAACGTTCCCGGATAGCGAGCTGGGTGCCATATTTCATGCCCCGAGTGATTACCCCTCCGGGAAGCAGGGCGATGTGCTGACGGTGTTGTTCACGGTCTGCGAAATCCCCTGCCTGGGCCTCAATGGGGGCCCCGCCTTCCGCCCCAGCGAAGCCTTTTCCTTCCAGATCGCCACCGACGACCAGGAAGAAACGGATCGTCTCTGGCACGCCATCACGGCGAACGGAGGCCAGGAGAGTTCCTGTGGCTGGTGCAAAGACCGCTGGGGAGTGTCGTGGCAGATCACCCCGCGGGTGCTCACAGCAGCCCTGGCGCATCCCGAACCCAAGGCCGCAAAGCGTGCCTTTGCGGCGATGATGGAGATGACGAAGATCGACATCGCCACGATCGAAGCCGCCCTTCAGGAATGACAGTTTCAGCGGCGCGGTGGTTGGGCCCGTCATCGAGAAGGGACCCTGATGGACAGCAATGACTGCCGATGGGTGGCAACGTCCGACGCGTGAATGAATCGCAAGCTGTACACGGTCTGCGCCTCACTTGCCGAGGCAGACTTGTACGCAGATCTCGCCTTCCTCTCGCGTCTCACAGGCGATCCGGCTGAATCCCCCCCTCCATGCCACGCCAGAACCTGCTCCATTCACTGAGATCCTCGTTTGAGGCCTCGATCGGCGATGTCGTCTTCGGGATGGAGGACGGCACCGTGTCGATCTTCGGCCTGGTGGCCGGGGTGGCACTCACAGCCAGCTCCGGCAAGAGCGTGCTGATCGCGGGTGCCTCCGGAGCCGTGGCCGCCGCCGTCTCGATGATGGCGGGGGTGTTCCTCGACCTGCAGTCAGAGCAGGACCAGGAGCGGGTGGACAGCCGCCGCCGCCTCAAGGCCGTGGGGGCCGATCCCACCGGCGAGATCGCCGCGCTGATGGGCCGCCTGGGCCGCACGGGCCTGCAGCCGGCCACCCTGGCGGCCATTGAGAGCGACCTGCAGCAGCGGCCGGCGACGCTGCCGGAACTGGAGCGCCGCGCCGCGGTGCCCTCTGCCTCCAGTCGCCAGCAGCCCTGGGCCCATGCACTGTGGATGCTCGTGTCGGATCTGTTCGCGGGGCTGACGCCGGTGATGGCCTTCGCCCTGTTGCCGCTGGAGCAGGCCCGGCCGGTGTCGCTGCTGATGACCCTGGTACTACTGGTGCTGCTGGGCTACGGCCGTGCCCGGATCGGCGAGCGCGCGGTGCTGCCCACGGTGCTGACCACGGTGTCGATCGCCGGTTGTGCCGCCCTGGCCGGGGTGGCGATCGGCCTGTGGCTGAACCGGATCGGTTGAGGCACGGGCCAGCCCGCTGATGGTCAATTCTGGAGCCGCATGACAACCACCATCCCCCTGTGGATCGCCTGCCTGGGGCTGGCGGCGCTGCCTGCGGGAATCGCGGCGCCCCGTGATCCCCTGGTCGTCCTCCGCAGCGGCAGCAGCTTCGGCCATTGCGTGGGCTACTGCGAGGAGGAACTGGAGCTGCTGGGAACCCGCGGGCGCTATGAGCGCCGGGCCTGGCGCACTCCGAACGGCACAACGCTGGCGCCGAAAATCCAGCTCACCAGCCTTCCCCCGCAGACCTGGCGGACGCTCGTTCGCCTGGCGGACAGCCTTCAACTCACGAAGCCCCAGGTCGTGATCGGCTGCCCCGATTGCGACGATGGCGGCTCGGAATGGATCGAACTGGTGCGCCAGAGCGGGGCCAAACGACGCATCGTGTTCCAGTACCACCGCTACCCCGCCCAGGCGGAGGCGTTGGGCCCCCAGCTCGCCGCCCTGCGGGAGTCGCTGGCGAAAGCCAGTGCCCAAGCTGATCGCTGAACGGGAGTGGGAGTTTTGCGCTGCGGGGGGTACAAGTTGTCTCAATCCGTTCAACCCACGACAGATCCCTGGCGCCATGGAAACCATCCCAGCTGAACCAGGCGTTCAACGGCAAGCTTTGAGCCCCGGCGAACCCGGCGGTAGCAAGATGGAGGGCCCGCTGGATCGGCCCATGAAAGAAATCAGCCTTCTGGAGGTGGTTCTGAGAGCCAGCGCAAAAGTGGCGGCGATCTCCGGCCTGGTGGCGCTCGTGATCTGGGTCACCTGGGTGATGCTCGACCTCAGGAACCTGCAATCAGGCTTCACCCTGCCCTGAGCCATGTCGCCTGGAGAACGACCAGGTTGAGCACGCCCGTGGGCTCTCTGGCCTGTGGTTGGTGTGATGGCAAGACAAGGCACAACAAACCTTGACCCGCCAAATGCCCACCCTCTGCCTGGTCCCCTTGGTCCTGCTGGGTTGGGCGATGTCATCAGCGATCGCGGTGGCTTGGGCCAAGGGGCCGCTTCGCCGGGCACAACGTGGTCGCCGATCTGCTCGGCCTGCCGCTGCCGCCGCACCCGAGCTGCCAACGGCACCGGCCGTGGAGCCATCGGCAACGGGCACGGCAACGGCCATGACAACGGAGAGCTAGTCGACGTCCTGTGGAACGGCTCCCGGCAGCGGCAGCCCCAGGAGAGCTGGCCCCCCCATGGCGGCTGGATTGGGTGGGGTTTCCGGTCCGATCAGATCCACCGCGGTGCGCTGCACCAGCAGCCGGAAGCGCATCGGGGCCTGTTGCTGATTGATGAACTCCTGCACCGCCGCCACCTGCTTGGGGGTGGGCAGATCGGGGTCGGTGACGCGGACCCGGGCGTCGATCTGGGGTGGATTCTTCTGCCAGTCGATGCTGATCCCCACCAGATCGATGGCCGGGTCACTGCCCAGGGTGATCGTGCTGCTCCGCAGCCGCTGCTCGATCAGGGCCTCCACCCGCTGCGCCGCCGCCTGCTGGCGGTAGCTGCCCACCAGCCGAAAAAAGCTGCTGCCCAGGGGAATCACGAGCAAGGCGGTGAGGCCCACGCTGATCAGGCCGAGCCGGCTGTGGAACAGCCTGGCCCGGTAGACGCGCTCGAGGGTGGCCAGCGCCGCCATGGCGCCCACCATGATCCCAAGCAGGTTGGTGGCGAACAGCAACAGCGCTCCGTAGGCCTCGGTCCTCTGGCCGGCTGAAAGCAAGAGCCCCACCACGCACATCGGCGGCACCAGCGCCACGGCGATCGCCAGGCCGGCCAGGGCGGAGATCGCCTCCTTACGCAACTTGGCGTACATCGCCACCGCTCCGGCCGCCAGGGCCACGCCCAGATCGAGCAGGTTCGGGCTCGTTCGGTTGATCACCTCCGTTCCGAAGCTGGGGAACGCCACCAGGGCTCCCAACCCCATCGAAAGCGCCACACAGATCACCACCCCGAGCATCAGGGTGCGGAACGCCCGCAGCAGCATCCCCACCCGCCCCCGCAGGATCTCGAAGGCCATCGCCTGCAGGGGCATGATCCACGGGGCCACCACCATGGCGCCGATCACCACACCCGGGCTGTTGGCCAGCAGACCCAGGGTGGCGATCAGGCTGGCGCCCACCGTGAGCACGACGAACACCTGGTTGAAGCTGGCCTCCCGCTCGAATTCCTTCGTCAGGGCCTCAAGCCGGCCCTCCTCCGCGGCGGCCACCATCCCAGCCATGGCGAGCACGGGCAAAGAAGCAAGTTATCGGCAGGGGCCGCCTACGCCGCTCCCAACCTGAAACGACCCTCAACCCGCCAGGGCCAGCCATGGCGCCAACCGCCGGGCCCCGGCCGCACCAGCGCCAGGGAATCGAAGCTGAGGCGCGCCGGCAGCTCCGGCGCCAGCTCCCGGGCCAGGGCCGCCCGGTCGATCGCAGCGCCGGGTTGCCCTTGCTCCGGCTCGGCGTAGAGCAGGCTCAGGTGGGGCCCCAGCGGCGGCCCGTCGCTGCCTGGGAAAGCCAAGCGAGCACGCTCCAGCAGCTCGGCGGCGGCTGGATCCGGCAGCAGCAGATAAAAGAACGTGAAAAAGTCATCGCACCAGGCGGGTCCCGCCGTGGCCAGCTCCAGGGGCGCCAGGCGGCTGGCCAGCGTGGCCGTGGCCTCCAGCCAAGGCTCCAAAGCCCCCGACCGATCGCCAGCACAGAGGGTCACATGGGGGGCAAAGGCCGGCGCCTCGTAACGCTCGGCCAGGCGCTCGATCAACGCCTGCAGAACTTGGGCCTGCTCCGGCGCCGGCAGCAGCCAGAGGGCATAGGGCCCGGCGGCTTCAGCCACAACAGGCTGGCGCGGGAGCAGGATCCGCTTCAGCCGCCGCGGCTGCGGCCAGAAATTGGCCCCGGTGGCGGGAGCGATCGCCGTGCAGCTCGAAGTGGGGGGCAAGGCGGCTCTCGCTGAGCATCCGCGCCGTGTTGCCATCCACCGGCTGGGCCACCCCGCGCGCAAAGCCCAGCTCCTGATCGAAGCTGAACGTCTCGGGACGGTCGGTCACCGTGCCGAGATAGGTCGCCGTCTGGCCGTAATCCTCTCGGGTTTCCTCCAGATCATCGAGCGCGAACAGCCGGTAGGTGGCCGAGCGGAAGCGCAGCTCCCCCAGCTTCACCGCCAGCTCCGGATCGGTGACGGCCAGGGGCCGCTGCTCCACCAGACGCGGATCGGCGAAACCCGCCTGGCGCGCCAGCCGCACGAAATCGGGGCCATAGAGCGCCCCACTCAGGCATTCGCCGTAGAGCACCGGATCGCCCTGCAGCTCGATCGGCACCCGCCGGTCGGCGTAGACATCAGCGAAGTACAGCTCACCCCCGGGTTTCAGCAACCGCCGCACACCCCGCAGCACGGCCAGCTTGTCGGTGCTGAGGTTGACCACGCAGTTGGAGACCACCACATCGAAGCTGGCGGGCTCCAGGGGCAAGGCCTCGAGCTGCTCGATCAGGCCCGAAAGGAAGCGCACGTTGGCGTAGCCGAAGGCCTCGGCCTGGAAGGCGCGGTGGGCTTCGGCCACCGCCAGCTGCTCGGGGGTCATGTCGACGCCGATCACCTCGCCCGTGGCTCCCACCAGCTGGGCGAGCAGGTACACATCCCGGCCGCTGCCGCAGCCCAGATCCAGCAGCCGCGTGCCTTCCAGCACCGGCGGCGCCACCAGGCCGCAGCCGTAGTAGCGCTCCAGCACTTCGGGGTGGAGGCCTGCCAACAGGGGCTTCAGCGACTCGGGCAGGGCGCTGGCGTCGCAGCAGGCATCCGTGCGCAGGTCAGCCGTGCCCGCCAGGGTGCTGCCGTAGTACTCCTGAACGGCGCTATGCACGGGGGGCAGGGGGAAAGGAACAGCCAGTCTGGCGCCGGGGGAGTACAACGACTGCATCCCCGGATCCAGCTCTGGTGGGCTTCAGCGAGGTGATCCCCGGGGCCCTGGCCCTCGATCCGGCCAGCTTCCGCGCCATGCGGGAGCTGCCGGGGCTGGGGCTGCCGCTGGTGCTGGCGGCGGGGCTGAGCCGGGAGATCGCCCAGGGCTTCATCCTGTTCATCAACCGGGTCACGCCCCTGCGTTTCCTGCTCACGCTGCTGGTGCAGACGCTGCTGTTCGCCTTCGGGTTCCTGGTCTGGGCCTTGAGCACGGCGTTGGTGGCGCAGCTGGTGTTCCGCAACCCCGTGCCCCTGGCCCTGGTGGTGCGCGCCCTCGCCCTGGCCTACGCCCCCCAGCTGCTGAGCTTCCTGGGGGTGCTGCCCTACCTGGGGGTGCCGCTGCTGTCGCTGCTCTCGCTCTGGACCGCGATCGCCTTCGTGGTCGGTCTGCACGCGGTCACGGGTCTGGGGTCCTGGAGCGCCTTCGCCTGTCTGATCGGCGGCTGGTTGCTGAGCCAGCTGCTGGAACGCACCGCCGGTCAGCCCGTGATCGCCCTGGGCCAGCAACTTCTGGATCGGGCCGCCGGTGTGGCTGTGGTCAGCGACCGGCCGCAATTGCAGGCCCTGCTGCGCTCGGGGCGGCGATGAAGCTGCCCCCCTTCTCCCGCCGCTGGTGGCTGCTGGTCGCCCTGGCCCTGGTGCTGCTGCCGGGCGCCGGCCTGGCCCTGGCACCGCTCTATGCGCTGCTGCATCGCACGTTCGGCGTCGCGATCGAGCTGGTCACGATCGGGGCGCTGCTGTTCCTGATCGCCGCCTTGCTCGCTCCGCTCGAAGCCCTGGGCTGGTGGGCGGGCTGGTATGGCGGAGGTGTGGAGGGCCACCCGGCGACGGGGGTGCTGGCCACACCGCGGCGCGGCGAACAGCCCCTGGCGCGCATGGTCGTCTACCTCGATGGCATCGGCCAGGCCTCCGCCGAGGCCCTGCCCGAAGGCGAAGACTTCCTGCGCCGCCTCGCCCAGCGGTTGCCGGATGACACGCCGATCGTGCGCGGAATCATGCCCTACTCGGTGGTCAACGTGCCGCTGACCGAAATGGGCTGGCTGGCGGTGTTCTGGCGTTGGGTGGATCGCCTGCGCCTCAAGAACCCCCGCAGCCTGCTGGGGCTGATCATCAACCTGCGCAACGTCACCGTGGTGGCGGTCTCCGCCGACGAGCGCTACGGGCCGATCTACAACCAGGGCATTGCCCAGGTGATCGTCGACAGCCTGGTGGCCAACGGCTACCCCCTCGGCACGGGCCTGCCGATCACCCTGCTGGGCTTCAGCGGCGGCGGCCAGATTTCCCTGGGGGCCTTGCCCTACCTGCGCCGCGCCCTGGAGGCCCCGATCGAGGTGATCTCCCTGGGGGGCGTGTTCGCCGGCGGCAACCCCTTTCTCCAGGTCCAGCACCTCTACCACCTGGTGGGGGATCGCGATCGCGTCGAGCGCTTCGGGCGGATCGTCTTCCCCCGGCGCTGGCCCCTGGTGGCGCTCTCCTACTGGAACCGGGCCAGGCGGCGGGGCAAGGTGAGCCTGATCCCCCTGGGCCCCGTGGGCCATGAGCTCCCCGGCGGCATCCTCGATGGCGAAGCGCTGCTCCCCGATGGCCGCAGCCCTCTTCAGCAGACCTTGGATCTGGTGGCCGCGATCCTGGGCGAGCGGCCGGTGGTGCCGCCCCTGGCGCTCCCGGAGGGCAGCAGCTACGGCCTGGCCCGGGCCAACCGCTGGCACCAGCTCGATCGGGCCCGTGACACCGGGCAGCTGGAGCCCACCCCCGGCCCCTTCCGGCCCCTGGACCGCTGGCTCGGCCGCCTGATCCTGCCTTCCCCTGAGCAGCGCGACGGCAGCGTGGACTTCGAGGTGTTCCGAGCGCCGGCCGAGGCGGCGGACCTGGTGGGCCGCACCCTGCGCCTGCACTGGGACGACCCCCACCTGGCCGCGATCGTGTTCGATGTGCACTTCAGCGAGGAGGCGCGCCACAGCCTCCGCCAGGGTGGGGTGCACCCGGTGCGTCTGGAGGGCTGGCGCCAGGTGACGCCGCTGGAATCCCTGGCCGGGGCGCGTCCCTATGACGACCAGTTCGTGGCCCTGCCGGAGCCGGTGCGGATCGAGACGACCGGCGCTGTGCCAGAGTTGCAGATCGTCGCCGAGCCGCGCCAGACCAGCGGGATGGCCCTGGTGCAGTTCCAGAAACCCCTGGGCGGCGACCTCTGGCAAGCCGTGGCCTTCGACCCCCTGCGGCGCAGCTTCAGTGGCGCCGCCCTGGAGCTGCGTTTGCCGGAGCCCATCGCCAACAGCGAAGGCCTGCGGCCCTCCACCAGCACCGACCTGAACCAACTGCCGCCGAACCGCGAGGGCTGGTATGTCGCCGGGGTGAGCGATGGCGAGGGCCGGCTGGTGGTGCAGTCGATGGCGCCGCGGGCGCTGCTGCGCCTGGCGCCGGAGCGGGTGATCAGCGGCCGGCGCGCCGCCTGGCGCTACCTCAAACGTGAGGCCTGGGCCGACACCTCCGCCGGCAGCCTCAGCTCGGTGCTGGTGAGCGGCCGCCGGGCGAATCCCCAGGCCCTGCTCGCCGACTGGCGGATCGGCGATCGCCTGCTGGTGCTGCACGTCTACGGCGGCATCGGCGGCCAGCGGCGGGAGGCGGCTGCGGCCTCGGGCCTCATCTTCGGCCACTTCGCCTACGGCACCGCCGAGGTGGTGCTCGAACCACTCGCCGCCGAGCCGTCCCTGGCGATCGACTACCACCAGGTGTATGCCCACAACGGCGATGGCGTGATCGCCGGCGCCCACAGCTGGTGGCGCTACATGGGCGATCGACAGGCGGGCTGGCTCGGCACCCGCCCCGTGGCCGACATCCTGATCCGCTTCCCGCCTTTCACCGCCCCCTACCAGGTGGGGGACGAGCTGCGCTCCCCCCTGGCCCTGTTCGAGTGCCAGTTGGCGGCGATGACCGCCCGCTACCGGGTGGGGGATGGCACCGGCGCCACCTTCGTCGGTCCAGCCAACAACTGCGCCCAGGACTCCAACCAGGCCCTGTTCGGCGCCATCCGGCTGCTGCTGGAGCAGATCCAGGCCGTGGATCCCACCCTGCGCCGGGAGTGGGAGCGCGAGAACCCCGAGCCGGCCCAGCGGCTGGCGCAGTTGCTGCGGCTGGAGCGCGCCCTGAGGCGGGAGCTGCATCCCCTGGGGCGCACCCGCGCCGACTGGCGCCAGAACGCCTACCTGCTGGGGAGCAGCCTGGAGGATCGGCCCCTGGCCAACCTGGCCCGGGGATTGAGCAGCTGGCGGACGATGCTGCCGCGGCTCGCCTCCGACACGGTGATCAAGGTGTTCCTCGAGCATGGGGCCTCGGCCCTGGTGTTGCGCACCAACCAGGTGGGGGGCCGGCGGCCGGAGATCGAGCCCCTGGCGCCCCTGACCCTATGAAAAAAAGCGCGTCACCTGGGCGGTGCGGAAATGCTCCAGCCGCTCGGCCCAGGAGCCTTTCATGTACTCATCCAGGAAGGTGCCGGGGGCCAGCAGGCCCTCGCTGAACACCATGCCCACCAAGGTGGTGGTGGGCGAGGGCGTCGTGGCCCAGCAGACCTGCACCGGCAGGGACAGCTCATCGAGGCTGTTCGGCAGTCGCACCATCAACACACCCAGGCTGTTCTCGTCCACCACCGCCGTGCGGGACAGATAAAGGCAGGCTCCGGCGGAGCTGATGTCCCAGAGGCGGCCGGGGAGCAACTCGTCCGCGGGGCCGCGGAACTCGGCGATCACAGGTGCCAGGTTGGAGGGCAAGGGAAAGCGCGTGTGCCTTCGCTCCGGTAACCCCGCCACCCCTGAAGCACTCATCTCTGTGGTCCCTGCTGGGGACACGACTGTTCAGGGCCAGAGTTTAAGCGGAGTTTTCAACAGCAACGGACGCATCGATCACCATCCCCCGGCGGCGTTGCAGCGGTGCCTTGAGCCTGGTCAGGCTTCAGTGGCTGCCAGGTGTCAGACCGACGATGTTGTTGAGCTGAATGCCTAGATAGACGGCTTCTTGATTGAGGGCCCGTTTCAGCTCGATGTTGCCGGCGGCGGCGGCGGCGGCGTAACGGACGAGCAATGAGTCCCGAAGGGCCTGGTCTCGGGCTGGACTGGTGGTGACGTGGGCCATTGGGAAGGGTTGGGCTGAGCAGCGGAACATCGCACCGCAGTTCAACCATAAGCATGCGCCGGACCCGATCAAGCCCCATCTGTCTGTAGCTGATTACACCAAGTTGTGTCATGAATCACCGCCCAGGCCCGCTTCCCCCGCAGACCTGCTTTGATCCGGCGCCCAGGCAGGCCAGGCCTGTGGTGGGCTTGATCCCTCGGGCCCGGGGGTGCGGTGGTTCGGCGCCGGCCCGGAACTGCGGAGGGCGGGACGGTCCTCAGCGCCGTTACAACCTGTTACAATTCTCGCAACACTTCGTTGCAGCCATGGCTGATTCCACCCCCCGCTTCGGTTTCGTTGCCTTCGCCGAAACCTGGAATGGCCGTCTGGCCATGCTCGGCTTTGTGATCGGCCTGGGCACCGAGCTGCTCACCGGTCAAGGCATCCTCTCCCAGATCGGTCTCGGTTGAACCCCATGTCCACCGATTACACCTCAGCCATCACCGGCCTGATCACGGTTGTGCTGTTGCTCACGGGCATGGTCACGTTTGTTGTCTCCCGTCCCACTGATCTCCCCTCCAGCTCCCGCTGACTCCAGCGCTTGCTGTCTGAACATTCATCCCACCCCGTATCAACCATGACCACCACTCCCTCTAGCAACAACTCTGCCCAGGATTTCGCCACCCAGGCGACCCACCTTGAACAGCTCAAGCGTGCGGAACTGTTCAACGGTCGGGCCGCCATGCTCGGCATCGTGATCGGGATCATCACCGAAGGTCTGACCGGCGCCGGTATTGCCCACCAGATCGGTCTGGGGCCCCTGGTGGACGGCTTCACCGCTTGCCACACCCAGTTCCTTCCCTTCTGCTTCTGAACCTGATCCCCAGGCGAGACATCCAGCAACCCCCAGGCCCTGCCTAGGGGTTTTTATGCGCCCAGACGCCACATCTCTGAACTCCTGTGGCCTGGGCTGGCTCAGCCTGTGAGACTGGATCCAGCCCATCGTTCTCCCAATGGCGAACTACACCATTTCGATCGAAGGCGGTGGGTCCTTCACCTGCGACGACATCACTTACATCCTCGACGCCGCGGAACGACAGGGCTTCAACCTCCCCTTTTCCTGCCGGGCTGGGGGCTGCAGCACCTGCGTAGGAAAGATCCTGGCCGGCAGCGTGGATCAGTCGGAGCAGAACTTCCTCGATGACGATCAGATGCGCGCCGGCTACGCCCTGCTCTGCCTGAGCTACCCCAAAAGTGACTGCACGCTCCAGACCAACGTGGAAGTCGAACTCTGAGGCCAGCGGCCGAGGGGTGGTGCTCCAGGCTGAACAACGATCAGTCCCTACCCCATGGCCACGGATCCTGTCGTGGTGGCCTTGGTCTGTGACAACGATCTATTCGTCAAGCCGACGGCTGCAGGACGGGAGATCCTCGGCGCGCCTGCGGAGCATCCCCCCTACCCGGGGGCCAAGCCCTATTTCCGGGTGCGGGACGAAATCGAGGATCCCGCCCGGCTGCGGCAGCTGCTGGTGGCCACGGCCCGGGAACTGCCGTTCCCCAAACCGAAGGCCAGGCCGAAGCAGAAGCTGAGCTGACGGGCCCTACGCCCCCGGCTCCAGGTCCGGCCCCTGAAAAGCCTTTCTGGAGCTGAGTTTCTCCCCTATCCCCCAGCGCTCCACAACGGCTGTACGCCCTAGATTCACAGGATGAGATCCGCGCAGGCCCCCAGCGAAACCTTCGAGCTGATCGTGGTCGGTGGCGGCCATGCCGGCTGTGAAGCGGCGCTCACCGCGGCGCGCCTGGGAATCAGCACCGCCCTGTTCAGCCTCAACCTCGACCGCATCGCCTGGCAGCCCTGCAACCCGGCCGTGGGCGGTCCGGCCAAGAGCCAGCTGGTGCATGAGGTGGATGCCCTCGGTGGGGTGATCGGCCGCCTCGCCGATGCCACCGCCCTTCAGAAGCGCGTGCTCAACGCCAGCCGCGGCCCGGCTGTGTGGGCCCTGCGCGCCCAGACCGACAAGCGCCAGTACGCCCGCCAGATGCTGCAGTTGCTGCAGCACACCCCGAACCTGGCCCTGCGGGAGGCGATGGTGACCGACCTGGTGGTGGAGGGCGACCCCGAGGCCGGCGACGCCCGCATCACCGGCGTGCGCACCTACTTCGGTAGCGTCTACGCCGCCGGCGCCGTGGTGCTGACCACCGGCACCTTCCTGGGGGGCCGCATCTGGGTGGGGGATCGCTCGATGGCGGCCGGCCGGGCCGGGGAACAGCCCGCCGAAGGGCTCACCGAGGCCCTGGGCGCCCTGGGCTTCCGCACCGATCGCCTCAAGACCGGCACCCCCGCCCGGGTCGACCGCCGCAGCGTCCGCCTCGACCAGCTGGAGGAGCAACCCAGCGACGCGGCCGATCGCTTCTTCTCCTTCGATCCGGCCGCCTGGGTGAGCGGAGAGCAGATGGCCTGTCACCTCACCCGCACCACGGCCGCCACCCATCAGCTGATCCGCGACAACCTGCATCTCACCCCGATCTACGGCGGCTTCATCGACAGCAAGGGCCCGCGCTACTGCCCCTCGATCGAAGACAAGATCGTGCGCTTCGCCGACAAGGAGAGTCACCAGATCTTCCTGGAGCCCGAGGGCCGCGACACCCCTGAGCTCTACATCCAGGGCTTCTCCACCGGCCTGCCCGAGCGCCTGCAGCTGGAGCTGCTGCGCACCCTGCCGGGCCTGGAGCAGTGCGTGATGCTGCGGCCCGCCTACAGCGTCGATTACGACTATTTACCGGCCACCCAGCTGCGGCCCAGCCTGGAGACCAAGCGGGTGGCCGGGCTGTTCAGCGCCGGCCAGCTCAACGGCACCACCGGCTACGAGGAGGCCGCCGCCCAGGGGCTGGTGGCCGGCCTCAACGCCGCCCGGCGCCTGCGGGGCCAGGAGCCCGTGCACTTCCCCCGCGAGGGCAGCTACATCGGTACCTTGATCGACGACCTGGTCACCAAGGACCTCAAGGAGCCCTACCGCGTGCTCACCAGCCGCAGCGAGTACCGGCTGGTGCTGCGGGGCGACAACGCCGACCGGCGGCTCACCCCCCTGGGGCGGGAGCTGGGGCTGATCGATGTCCGCCGCTGGGAGATTTTCGAGCGCAAACAGGCGGCGATCGAATCCGAAGCCCGCCGGCTGGACACCTTGCGCCTCAAGGAGTCCGATCCGGCGGCGGCGGCGATCGCCGCCGAAACCGACGCCCCGATCAAGGGCTCGATCCTGCTGTCGGAGCTGCTGCGGCGCTCCGGCTTCCACAGCGCTGATCTGGTGCGCCACGGCCTGATGGAGGCGGCTCTGCCCCTGGCCGTGCGCGAGGCGGTGGAGATCGACATCAAATACAGCGGCTACCTGGCCCGCCAGGTGCAGCAGATCGAACGGGTGAAACAGCAGGAGCACCGGCCGATCCCCGCCGGCACCGCCTACGGCGCCATCGCCACCCTCTCCAGGGAGGCCCGTGAGCGCCTGGATGCCGTGGCGCCGCTCACCCTTGGCCAGGCCGCCCGCATCCCCGGCGTCAGCCCCGCCGATGTGACCGCCTTGATGCTCTGGCTGGAGCTGCAGAAACGGCAGCGGACACCGGCACCCTCGTCACAAGCGCTCGTCGCAGGTACCGTGCTCCCACCGACGCGCTGAGGGCAAGCCGATGGCTCCGCGAAGCAGCACCTCGAGAACCTTCTGGGAATTGCGGGCCGAGCAGGTCATGGACCGGGTGTTCCAGGGCGCCTTTGCGGCCCAGGCACCGGCGGCCGAACGCCCCCCGGTGGCACCCCGCCCCGCCACGGTCTCGCCAAGGGTGCCTGCAGGAGTGGGGGCCGCGGGGGCGGGAGTGGCCAGCCCCGGCGAACCCGCCATTGAGGTGGAGGTGCGCGAAGAGCGCCACTTCGGCTCCCGCTTCTTCGGCGGCGCCCGCCTGTTCCCGATTGATTGGCCCACACCCGAATGGGCCCGGGATGTGAGCCGCTGGAAGCCGCAGCTGCCCAGCCTGAGCCTGGATGTCCAGCTGCTGGCGGCGGTGCTGGGACTGCTGGCTCTGTTCACCGCTGGCTCCTCGGTGCTTCTATGGCGCGGTTGGAACCAGGCCCGCCTCGACCTGCGCCAGGAGCGCAACCTGCAGCTGCTGGAGCGCCTGCGCAGCATCGGTTTCGGCAACGCGGTCGCCTCGGCCCCGGCCGCACCTCTGCTCGATCCACCTGGCAAGGACAAGACCCTGACCCTGGGGGCCACGGGTGTCTCCACCCTGCCGCCGCCACCGCCTGAAGAGACCTGGATGCAGCAGCTGGAACCGCTCCAGGGCGGCGGTAACAGCGGTGGAGGCGGCGGCGGTTCTGCGCCGGTTCCCCGCTCCTCCAATGTGCTGAGGGTGCCGTTCAGCCGCAGCCTCACCAACCCCGGCCCTCCTCCTCCGGTCAACGCCGGCTCGTCCGGCGGCTCGAACTCCCGCAGCGATTACGAAGGTGGCGGTGGCAGCAGTGGTCCCGAGCTGGTCGGGGTGGTGCAGGTGCCGGGCCGATCAGGCTCAGCCATCTTCCAGATGGGCAGCAGTTCCACCAGCGTTGGGGTGGGCGAGATGATCGGCTCCAGCGGCTGGCGGCTGCGTTCGGCCTCAGGCGATTCGGCCGTGATCGAGAAGGGCTCCACCCAACGGATGGTCAGCATCAGCAGCGGCTTTTGACCCGATCGGAGGGATTTCTGGCGCTGACGGCGCTCTGGGAGGCCCCCTGCCAGAGCGCCGTCACGGCCGCCGAGGCCGGCGAAAACCTCAGTGGCCCCTGGAAGCTCCTGCTCCTGGGGGACGGCAGCCCCACCCGCCACCTGCAGCTGCTCACCGGCGCGCCGGTGGAGGTGGAACTGATCGCCATGGCCCCCGATCCGGCCACAAATTCCGACGCCGAGACGGCCAGCTCCAGCGAGCGGCCGGCGGAGGTGGCGGAGTTGGAGCCGCCCCTGATCCGCCGCCAGGTGTGGCTCAACTGCGGCGAGTCCACCCTCGCCTGGGCTGAGAGCTGGTGGAACCAGGCGGCAGCCGAGCGCCATCTCCAGGACCGCCAGCTGCCCATCTGGCGCAGCCTCACCGCCGATCGGGCCGAGCTGTTCCGGGAGGTGGACGGCCTGGCCCGGGTGAACGCCCCCTGGCTGGAGCGACGCTTCGGCCAGCCGGGCCCTTTCTGGAGTCGTCACTACCGCTTCTTCCGGGGCGGCGTGGAGCTGACGGTGATTAGGGAGGTGTTCAGCCCCGCCCTGGAGCGCTGGCTGGGGCCGAGCAACGCTCCAGCCGCAGCCAGCCGTTCCTGAGAGCTTGCCGAATCCGTGCCGGCTGCCAGCGGAAATGGCCTGAGCTCTTGCTCCTCGATGGGCACCACATCTGGTCGAGCTTCTGAACTCGCCTCCCTCCAGCCAACGGCCCACTCAGGTCAGGCGGAGGGCCTCGGCCTGCTTGCTCGCCGTCTCCAGCAGCTCCCGCAGACGATTTTCATCGGTGTGGCTGAGGCTGGTGCGCAGCAGCTTGGCGTGGGGCGCGTGGCGCCGCAGGCGCTCCACCACCCGATCCGGGGTGGACTCTCGCACCAGCAGACAGAGGGCGGCACTGCCCCGGGGCAGGCTCTCGCCCACCTCCTTGAGGAAGCCGTCGTTGATGCCCAGGTCGGTGAGCGCCCCGGAGGCCGCCCCCATGCCCGCGCCCACCGCCGCCCCCAGCAGGGGGTTGAGGAACAGCAGACCGATCAAAGAGCCCCAGAAGCCGCCGCTGACCGCGCCGGCGGTCGTGAGGTTGATGGACTGCCGCAGGTGCACGCCGCCCTCGGCGTCATGTTCCACCACCACCGCATCCTCCAGGGAGATCAGGTGCTCCTGCTGGATGTCCACCAGCTCGCGCCGCACCTCTTCCGCCTCCGCCACCTTGGGGAAGCCGACCACCACCAGATTGCTCATCGCCAGGGTTCAGGAAGGCCTCAACCTAGGCAGTCCTGAGACGGTCATCGTTCGCGCCGGTGGTCTGGAACACCTGGGCGCTCGAACCGGGTCTCAGCTCCGGCGACGGGTGGAGCGGGGGAGCGGGCGCCCTGCCGTGCCCTCCGGTTCCCCCGCTCGGAGCTCGGGCCGCTCCGCCTCGGGCACAGCGGGCCGGGCCGGCCGCCGCCAGCGGGGCACGCTGAACTCCTCGAGGTCGGGCCAGTCATCGGCGCCTGGGGGTGCCGACACCGGTGGCAGCAGGGGGGTGGAGCGGCGGGAGATCGCCTCCAGGGGCTGGCGGCGGGGGCTCGGTTCCGGAGGTTCGCCTCCCCAGGTCGCCACGGGGCGCGGTTGCACGGGGGGGGAGGGGGCGTAGCGATCGGCTGTTGGACGGCCAGCTGTGGGACGACTGGCTGATTCGCGGCCCCACCGGTCGCCGTAGGGGGCCTCCCGATTTGGGGCCGTGCGGGAGGCCTCCTGCCAGGGCTCGCGCCAGTCGTCCTCGTCTTCCAGGAGCCAATCGAGCCGGTCTTCCACCCAGGCGCCCAGGCCCGCTCGCCCGCCGCCGCGGCCCGGGCCGGCGGACCCGGAGGGACGTGAGCCCGGGCGAGCGCCGGCCACCCCATTCACCAGCTGCCGTCCCGCATCTAGGAAGCGATCGAAGCCCTGCCCAAGGCGGGAATCGATGGGCTCACCGCCCCGGCGGCGTGCGCGGTTACTGGATCCGGCCATGCTTCGACGTTACTGACGCCTGGCTTTGAGCCAGCGCTCGCGGCCCAGGCCCACCAGGGCGATGCCCACACCGGAAAACTCCAACACCCAGAGAAAGGTGCCCATGGCGGCGTGACGGCAGGCCGCAGGTTAAGCGCCGGTCTTACGCGGCAGTTCTACGCAGCCGTCTTACGCAGCAGTGGACTCGAAGATCAACTGGCAACTGGTGTGCCAGCGGCCGCCGTGGAGCCTGTCGCAGCAGTGGCGGCAGGCCAGCCCCTCGCGCCGGCGCCGGTAGGCCGCGCTGACGCCGCAGCTGGGGCAGCGGGCCCGCCAGCGGGCGGCGCTGATCGGCACCGGGTAGCGGTGGCGCAGGCTCACCTGAAACGACCCCTGGGCGGCGTTGATCGCCGCCATCCGGGCCCGGAAGCAGGGGCCGTGCACCTCCTGCACCTGCAGCACCCGGTCCACCCAGGCGTGGATCATCTCGTGGCAGAGGGTGCTGAGCGTGGCCTCCCGCGGCAGTGGCTCCAGCAGCGGCCGCGAGAGCACGATCTCGCAGAGGTCGCGGCCATCGCCGTAGCGGCCCCGCTTGTAGAGGCCGGCGGTGCGGTTCATGCGCCCATCGCTCCAGCGCAACTCCACCAGAGAGCGGCCGAGCGGGGCGAGGCTGCCGCCGAAGTGCTCCCGATCGAGCCGATGGAACAGGGGCAGCAGGGGCTCCAGGGGCATGCCGCGAGGGCCGCAGGTCAACCCCTCCAGTCTGAACCGCCTCGCCGGCGCCTGCCGTCGGTCAGACTCAGGAACCCGAATCGCCCCGTTCGAGCCCCATGGATCTGGTCCTGGCCCGTGAGATCGGCACCAAGTCGCTGCTGGCCGGTGCTGGAGCCCTGCTCCTCTACTGGACCTACACGGCGGTGAAGCTGGTGATCAGCGCCCGGGGCATCAACCCGCTGATCAAGCAGTTCTTCACCCAGGTGGCCTCCGGCCGCATCGACGCTGCCTACCTGCTCACCACCAAGAACTACCGCTCCCACGTCAACCGTCAGCAGTTCATCCGCTTTCTGGCGGGGCTGCAGCTGAACAAGTACAGCAACCTCAAATCCGGGCGCCCGCGGCTGCAGGAGGGCCAGATGATCCTCACCGTCAAGCTCAAGTCCGACGCCAAGGAGGAGCTGCCCCTGGATTTCACCTTTGTGAAGGTGGAGGACGACTGGCGCGTCGATCGCATCGCCAAGCTGGCGGCCAGCTGAGGGTGGCCGCTCATCAAACAGCCGTGAGCGCCACCAGCCCGAGCCCGCAGACCCGCGCCCAGCACCTGCGGGCGCTGCTGAACCGGGCCGCCCACGCCTACTACGTGCTCGATGCCCCGCTGATGGAGGACCCGGTCTACGACCGGCTTTACCGGGAGCTGCTGGAACTCGAAAGCGCCCACCCCGAGCTGCTGGCCGCTGACAGCCCCACCCAGCGCGTCGGCGGTGCCCCGTCCGAAGGCTTCGTGAGCGTGGAGCACCGCATCGGCCTGCTCAGCCTCGACAACGGCTTCAGCACCCAGGAGCTGGAGGCCTGGTACAACCGCCTGCTCAAGGTGCTCGATCGCCTGCCGGAACCTGGCCAACCCCTGCCGGCCCTGGCGATGGTCAGCGAGCTCAAGATCGACGGCAACGCCCTCGCCCTCAGTTATGCGAACGGCCTGCTGGTGCGGGCCGCCACCCGCGGCGACGGCGAGCGGGGCGAGGAGATCACTGCCAACGTGCGCACGATCCAGGCGGTGCCCCTGAGGCTGCAGCTGGAGGATCCACCGCCCTGGGTGGAGGTGCGCGGTGAGGCCCTGATCCGCGATGACACCTTCGCGGTAATCAACGCCGAGCGCAACGAGCGGGGGGAGGCCCCCTTCGCCAATCCACGCAACGCCTGCGCCGGCACCCTGCGCCAGCTCGATCCCCGGGTGGTGGCCTCCCGGCGGCTGGATTTCTTCGCCTACACCCTGCACCTGCCCGACGACTGGCGGCCGGTCTCAGCTGGGCGGCCCGGCAGCCAGTGGAACTCGCTTCAGTGGCTGGCGGCCGCCGGTTTCCGGGTGAATCCCAACGCCGAGCGCTGCTCCGATCTGGCGGCGGTGGAGGCCTTCTTTGCGGCCTGGGAGACGCGGCGGGCGCAGCTCCCCTACGCCACCGACGGGGTGGTGGTGAAGCTCGATGACCTGCGGCTCCAGGACAGCGCCGGCTTCACCCAGAAGGCGCCCCGCTGGGCGATCGCGCTCAAGTACGCCGCCGAGGAGGCCCCCAGCAAGCTGCTGCGCCTCAGCGCCCAGGTGGGCCGCACGGGGGTGGTGACCCCGGTGGCCGAGTTCGAACCCGTACCCCTGGCGGGCACCACGGTGAGCCGCGCCACCCTGCACAACGCCGACCGCCTGGCGGAGCTGGATCTCCGCATCGGCGACACGGTGGTGGTGCGCAAGGCCGGCGAGATCATCCCCGAGGTGGTGCGTGTGCTGCCGGAACTCAGGCCGCCCGGGGCCCGCCCCCTGGAGCTGCCCCACGCCTGCCCGGAGTGCGGTTCCGATCTCGTGCGGGAGGAAGGGGAGGCGGCCACCCGCTGCGTCAACTCCAGCTGCCCGGCGATCCTGCGCGGCTCCCTGCGCCACTGGGTGGCCCGGGACGCCCTTGATGTGGATGGCGCCGGCGGCAAGCTGATCGAGCAGCTGGTGGACCGGGGCCTGGTGGGCTCGATCGCCGACCTCTACCGGCTCGATGAAGCCCTGCTCGCCAGCCTGGAGCGCCTGGGCGAGAAGTCAGCCACCAACCTGGTGGAGGCCCTGGCGGCCTCGAAGCGCCGTCCCTGGCATCGGCTGCTCTACGGCCTCGGCATCCACCATGTGGGCAGCGTGAACGCCAAGGCCCTGGCCAAAGCCTTCCCCAGCGCCAGCGCGCTGGGCGCCGCCGCCCTGGAGCGACCCGAAGCGGTCACGGCCGTGTTCGGCGTCGGCGCCGAGATCGCCCAGAGCCTGCAGCAGTGGTTCGCCACCCCCGCCAACCAGCTGCTGCTGGAGCAACTTCAAGCCCTGGGGCTGCCGCTGATGGCCACGGACGCCGAGCGGGCGGAAGCGGGGGGCAGCGGCGCCGATGGGCCCCTGGCCGGCCAGACCCTGGTGCTGACCGGCACCCTGCCGACCTTGAGCCGCAGCGCCGCCCAGGCTCTGATCGAGGCGGCCGGGGGCAAGGTGAGCGGCTCGGTGAGCAAGAAAACCAGCTATGTGGTGGCGGGCGAGGAGGCGGGCAGCAAGCTCAGCAAAGCCGAAGCGCTGGGGGTGCCTGTGCTCGATGAGGCGGGGCTGAAGGAGCTGCTGGGAGAGGGCGCATAGCATCCGGCCACCCCGGGCCGTTGGCCGCCGATGAGCACCACCAACCTGGTCCGCTACCTGTTGATCGTGGCCAGCGCCGCGGTCACGGTGCTGCTGTTCAACTACTTCGCGGGCACGATCGGCCTGTTCACCGCCGCCGGCATCGTGGCGGCGCTGCTGAACATCCCGCTGGCCTGGTTGGAGCGGCGCATCCCCCGGCCCCTGGCGATCGCGGTGGTGTTCCTCGGCGCCCTGCTGCTGGCCGGCGGCTTCACCGCCCTGGTGGGCCTGCAGGTGCTCAACCAGGGCCAGAGCCTGGTGCTTGATCTGCGCAAAACCCTGGGCGAGCAGGACCTCAGCCCCATGCACCGCTTCCTGGAGGGCTACGGTCTCGACAAGATCACCCAGCTGCTGCAGGCGGGCCTGGTGACGGGGCTGGGGGTGCTGCAGACCCTGTTCACCAGCGCCTTCACCGGCATTTTCGGGGCGGTGATCAGCCTCTACATGCTGATCGACGGCGAAAAGCTCTGGCGGGGCTTCCTGGGCTGGCTGCCCGACGCCCACCGGGACCGCTTCGAGCGCACCTTCAAGCAAAGCTTTCTGGGCTTCATCCACGGTCAGCTGCTGCTGATGCTCTTCCTCACCCTGAGCACCGCCGTGGTGTTCCCGCTGGTGGGGGTGAGGTACGCCCTGCTGCTGGCGGTGATCGTGGGCGTGCTCGATGCGATCCCGGGCATCGGTGCCACCCTCGGGATCGTGCTGGTCACCGCCCTGGTGTACGCCTCCCAGGGGGGCGACATCGCCCTGCGGGCCCTGATCGCCTCGTTGCTGCTGGGCCAGCTCCAGGACAACGTCGTGCACCCGCGGGTGATGGGCAAGGCGATGGAGCTGAACCCTGTCGTGCTGTTTCTGGCCCTGTTCATCGGCCAGCGCACCGCTGGCCTGCTGGGGGTGTTCCTCTCGATTCCGATCGCCGGCATGGTCTCGATCTGGATTCAATCGGTCCGGCAGGAGCAGGGTGCCCTGCCGGAAACCAACGCCGAGCCCCAAGCCAGCCCCTGATCAGATCAGCGGGGGCTGCTGTTGGATCAGATCGATCTGGCCACCTTCCACTAGATAGTTAGCACCGCCAATGTTGCCGTCTTTGATGCTGTGGGCTTGCACGTTGGCCAGGAAGTAGGAGCCAGCTGCAGCGTCATAGATGGATGAGACATCGATGATGCCGGAGGACTCCCAGTTGCCGACTCCATTGCTGTCTGCGTTGGTGTAGGCGGGCTGGGTCTGGCCATAGGCCGTGGGCACGGCGGTGCGGTCAATCTGAGCCCAGCGCAGAGCTTCTCCGGTCGCATTGCCGGTGATCGGATCGATCGCCAGCTTCCAGATCGAGGCTTCCTGAGTGCCGAAGTTGCCGAGGGTGGTGTTGGTGCCACCGCCGTTGGCCCGGTCCTCCTGGATGTAGGCATGGCCATCCGCGCTGATGGTCATGTTGTCGGGATTGCGCAGACCGGTGGTGGGATCAACCAGCAGGTCGCCGTCATAGACGACCTTGAGCACCGAGGCTCCAGGTCCGGAAATCAGGCCATCGCTGCCGAAGGCATCATCGAAACCAAGGGTGTAGACGTTGCCATACAGGTCACCTTTCGCGAAATCAGCGGTGCCGGTGGAGACGAACACCGCCTGCTGACCGTTGAGCGGGTTGACCTCACCGTCCTCGATCCGGCTCAGCTGCAGGGCACCGGCGCCCACCGCCAGCTGGCGCAGGGCCGGGGCACCCAGCTGGGTGTAGTTGGCATCGAGGCTGGCCAGGTCGACCCAGGAGCCATTGATGGCGGTGTTCAGGCCATTGGCCTGGGTGAAGGCCAGCAGGTCGGAGGAGTCGGGGCCTGCGCTCACCCCGTTCTCGGGAAGGGCCGTGGTCACGTAGGTGTACAACGTGCCCTGGTTCTCCGCCAGGCCGTTGCGCTCCAGGAAGCTGGCATCAGCGGCCGAACTCTTGCTGCCGACCCACAGGTAGAGGGGCGCCTTGGCGTCGTCGAACAACAGCACCGACACGGTGTCCGCACTGCCGGTATCGATGATCGTGGCGGATTCCCAGGTGCCCTTGCCGAAGCCCACCACCTCATGGATGGCCCGGCTGTTGACATCGAGAGCGAAGAAGGAACCACCGTCACCGCTGAATTCTTCTTCGCCCACCAGATAGATGCGGTCGGCGAAGCCGATGCCTGCACCGAAGCTGTTCGCTTCCACCAGATTGGCCGCACAGAATCTCTTGAAGCCAGCGGCACCCAGATCGGCAGCCTGATCGATCGCAGCGTCCGAGCCGTCGAGGTGGATGCGGTCGTAGGCCAGACCACCTCTGAGCACCTGGCTCTGGTAGCCGTTGGAGGCGTCATCATCGACGTCCTTGTCGATCACCAGGCTGCTGACGCGAGCACCGGTGAGCCCACCCTCGACGCCGGGCAGGAGATAGCCATAACCGCGATCAGCGCCCAGTTCACTGTTGACCAGCAGGGTGAAGCTGCCGTCGCCGTTGTCGTAGGCACCCATGCCATCGAAGATCCCCGTGGGGGCATAGACCGGGCTGCCGGGGGCAAGGCCGTTGGTGAACTCTCCGTTGGTGATCAGGCTGCTGATCTTCAGCTCGGGCCCGCCAGCCACGTCCTTGAGCATGGTGCTGGCAAAGGTGCCGGCACCAGCCACCGTCGGCGCGGCGATCAGAGCCTCAAGGTCGAACACGTTGAGGGTGTTAGAGATCTCATTGGAGACAATCAGTTGATCGCGCCCGGTGGGGCTCTGCTTGGCCTCGATCACCTGCAGACCCTCAGGGGAGATGCTCCCGGCAATCACGGTGCTGGTGACGAAGCTCACCGCAGCTGGATCGGTGACATCGAACACCGCGAGCATCGAGTTGGTGGTGCGCTCCATGCCCACGATCGCGTAAGTGCGGCCGTTGAGCTTGGCCACCACCACGCCCTCGGGCTCGACGCCCTTGTCATCACTGCGGCCATCGGCATACATGCCGGCCGCGAAGGCGATGGTCTGCAGGGTGTTGCCGCTATCCCAGAGCAGTGCGCCGTTGTCGGCATCGAAGAGGCTGATGCTGCGGCCACCGAAGGTGGTGATGCGATCGGTACTGCCGACATTGGTGTCATCGGAGAGGCGCTTGACGCGGTAGGCGGTGGCATCCGGAGTGCTGCTGGTGCCCGGGTTCGTCCCGCGGCGTTCATCGGTGTAGGCGCCGTACTCGCGGCCGTCGCCCTCGTTGGCGGTGATGAAGTAATCCTTGCCCTTGACGCTGTAGGCGGCAATGCCATCAGCCATCCTTAGCCCTTCGTAGTTCTGGCCCAGCAGCGGCTTGAAGGTGGGCGCACCACCTGTGCCGTCCTTATCAGTGAGATCAACGAGCTGATTCTTGAAATCGACCGTACCGAGGGCAAAAATCGACTCGATCTGATTCGAGATCAGGTTGACCTTGGCCACCCCGTTATTTTCCTGCAGGGTCACGTAGGCATAGTGGCCCAGGATTGAGACGTACTCAGGCTCGATGTCGTTGGCCTGGGTGGTGCCAGTAGGGCCAGAGATGCGGATCCCCGCAGGCAGTGTGAGGCCGTCGAAGCCCAGATCGGTATAAGAAAAACGCTCCTGGCCGGCACGGCCTTTGATGTCGATGATGCCGATGCTTCCGACCGGATCCTTGCCTGCAACGACGCCGTAGCCCGTGATCGGTTCGCCCTCGTTGGCGATCACCAGCTTGGTGCCCTGGTCGTTGAAGGCGATGCTGTCGGGCAGATAACCGACCTCCACATCCTTCACCACGGTGAGGCTGCCGTCAGAGCCGAGGCGGTAGAAGCGCACCAGGCCCCGGCCGCCGTTGGTGGCGTAATCGCTGGGGGAGAGGGCCACCGCCACCAGGTTGCCGTAGGTGGCCACCGCCTGGCTCTTGTAGGTGTCCAGGGGCTGGCGGCTGACCAGGGCAAGGGCGGCGGGGTTGGTGGCATCGGTGACCTGGAGGGTGCTGCCGCCGCCGCTGGAGAGGATGAAGGTCTTGCCGCCGATGCTCACGTAGGCGGAGATTTCCGTCTGGAACTGCTCCGTGGGAAGCGTGGGAGGCGTGGTAACTGGTGGGAGAACCAGGGAGAGGTTGATGGAGCCCAGCAGGGGGTTGGTGGGAGCAGGCTCAGGCTGCCCTGGGAAAGCCTTGCGATTGGCAATCGCGGGGGCCGCAGGAGTCAGGGCTGCGTCGCCCGACCTGCGGCCCACGTAGGCCTCCTCGAGCAACAGGTTGAGGCCTGCGTTGGCTGTGCTGACGGTGGCCATCGTTAGGGGGAAAACGAATGGTGCCACCCTCTGTTGAGGACGTGCCTGGCGTCGTTAACGCTTGATTAGGGCTCGATTAACGCCACAGGCCGGCGTTGTCCAAGGCACATGCCTAGGTTTGATGGGCTTCGTTCTCGCCCGCCATGGCCGGTACCGCTGCCCCACCGCCACCGGCGGTGTTCCGCTGGATCAAGACCGAGTGCGGCCGCGCCCAATACAGCGACCTGGCCGCCCGGCCCGGCCCCCTGGCCAGGCTGCGGCTGGCCTGGTTCGTGCTGATCGCGGCGCTGCGGGATTGGCCCCTGGCCGCTCCAGCCGACCCCGCGAACCCGGATCAAGGCGACTCCTGAGCGTTCCCCTCCAGGGCTCGGCGTGCCGCCCGGCCCGCCACCCAGATCGACCCAACCGTGGCCACCAGCCCCACGATGCGCAGGGCCCAGGTGCCCGCATCGGCCCGGCCGGACAGCACTTCGCCGAATCGCGCCACATCCCCCGCCAGGGCACCTAACGCACAGAACAGAACCGTGCCGGGCAGGATCGCGATCAGACCGAGCGCATAATCCCGGAAGCTCACCTCACTGAGCCCATAGGCCAGGTTCAGCAGGCTGAACGGGAACGCCGGTGACAGGCGCGTGAGCACCACGATCTTGAGGCCCTCACGGCTCACCGCCTGCTCGATCGCCAGCAGCTTGGGGCTGCTCGCCAACCGCCGCCGGGCCCACTCCCGCAGCCAGCTGCGCCCCAGCAGAAACACCACGATCGCCCCCAGCGAGGCGCCCACGAAGACCACTGCACTGCCCAACACCGTGCCGTAGAGGGCGCCCGCCAGCATCGAGGCCCACACCCCCGGCAACAGCAGCGTCACCCAGAGGGCATAGAGGGGGATGAAGGCCACGGCCCCGGCGGGCGAACGCAGGGCGGGAAGGAGCTGATCGAGCAGCGTGTCCATGGGCCCATTCACCTGATCATCAGGCTAGGGGGGAGGCCCTGGAGGCCGTCAGCTCCCAGAAGCCGTACGTGCGGCCATGGTCGCGCCTCAGGCGGGCCAGGTAGCTGTCGTGAGGCTCGATGTCTCCCCAATCCTCGATCGCCGCGGCCAGGGCCGCGCAGGTGTCGAGGTGGCGGGCAGCATGGCGATAGCGGGTCGAACGGGCCTGCGCCAGGCTGAAATCGATCATCGCCCGCAGGCAAAGGGTGGCGGCCAGGGGCTGCTCCCGTTCAAGGCGCTCAGCCACCGGCCCCAGCAGCTCGTAGGCATCGCCGTCGAGTTCGCTCTGGCGCGCCAGGATCAACCGGGCGGCGCGGCGCCGATCGGGCCATTGGTGCAGAAACTGCAGGGCGAGGGGGAAGCTGGGGTGATCGAAGCCCAGATCGAGGGCCCGCTCCTCCGCTTCGACCTCCTCGAAATCAGGCAGGCGCCGCAGATAGTCGCGCAGGTGGCGGATCGAGAGGCTGCGCTCCAGCTCGGCCCAACGCAGCGCCTGCGCCTCCTGACCGCGATCCAAGGCCTCCAAGGCCGCCAGGCGAGCCTCCAGCCACTCGCTGCGTCCGGCCGTACGGCGTTCATCAAGAACGGCACTATCCAACAGATCCAGGGCCTCCTGGGCCCGACCGACCGTCGTGAGCCGCTCGGCCACCTCGGCGGCGATCGCCGGCAGCGCCAGCAGCTTCGGGTCATGGCCTTGGTACTCGGCCAGGTAGGCCTGGGCATCGCCACAGGCATCGGCGATGTCGAGCATCGCCAGCCGTACGATCGACGCCCGCGATTCGTGGGCCGCTCCAGAGGCTCGGCGGGCACGCAGCGTCTCCAGGCGCTGACGCAGATGGGCCAGCCCCGCCTCCCCCAGGGCGCCCGCGAGCTGCTCGATCAGGTGGTCGAACTGTCCGTAGCCGTTGTCCATCAACGCCGCATAGACCTGATCCGCCAGCGCTTCGGGTTTCACAGCGCAACGGGCTGCCACCACCCCAAGATCTTCTGTGGCCTGATGAAACAGCGGCATCACGGCGCCGTCGCTGTCGTCGCAGCGCTCGATCACCGGCTCCACCAGTTCCAGGAACGTCCAGAGCAGCTCCACCGCCAGGGCCGGATCCTGTTCGGCGATCGGGCCGCTGATCGCCTGGCGTTGCTGCTCCAGGTCCTTCAGCAGCGCCTTGCGCTGGCGGCTGTCGAGGAAACTGCCGGCGCGGGCCAGGGTGGCCAGACGTTTGCGCACCTCCCGGGCGATCTCCGCCGGCCCGCTCTGCTGCGCCAGGGCAAGCCGCAGCAGCCGTTTGGCGGAGGCGTTGCCCTGCACCACCTCGATCAGCAACTCCGCCAGCCGCGGAGCACCGAGGGCCTCCAGGTTCTTCGCATTGAGGGTGGTGCGTGCTGCCATGGGCTCAGCCCAGCCCCTCCAGCCGCCCCCGGGCCAGGGTGGCCTGGGCCTCGGCCTCAGCGAGGTTGGCTTGGCACTCGGCCACCACCTCCGGCGGCGCCTTGCCGGCGAAGTTGGGGTTGGCGAGGCGAGCGGAGAGCCCGGCGATCTCCTTTTCGGCCTTGGCCAGGTCCTTCTCCAGGCGGCCCTTAAGGGCACCCAGGTCCACCAGTCCCTCGATCGGCAGCAGCACCTGCAGCTCGCCGCTCACCGCCGCCAGGGTGCGGGCGCTGGAGCGCTGGGCCGCGGCCGCCGGATCCAGCACCGTCACACTCTCGGCCTTGGTCAGCGCGGCGATGTCGCCGCTGGCCTCGTTGAGCACCGCCGCCAGCACGGGGCGGCCGGTGACGAACACGACCGGTGCCGGCTGGTTGGGCTTGAGCCCGGCCACGGCCCGCAGGTTGCGCACCACCCGGATCGCCTCAATCAATTCGGCGAACGACGACTCCAACTCGTCGTCCAGCGCCGCTACGTCGACGGCGGGCCAGCGCTGCAGGGCCAGAAAGGTACCCTCGGGGGCGCCGGTGAGGCCATGCCAGAGCTCCTCGCTCAGGTGGGGCACCAGGGGATGGAGCAGCACCAGCAGCTCGCTGAGCACCTTGGCCAGCACCTGCCGCGCCAGGCGCTGATCAGCGAGGGCCTCGGGGCTGGGGTCCTCGCCGGGGTTGATCCGCCGCTTGAGCAGCTCAATCGTCCAGTCGCAGACCTCGTTCCAGGCGAACTCGTAGAGCCCCTTGGCCGCCTCACCGAGGGCATAGCTGCCGTAGCGCTCGGCGCTGCCCTGGTTCACGCGGGCCAGGCGCGAGAGGATCCAGCGGTCGGCCAGTTGCAGCTGGGCAGCATCAGGCGCGCCCAAGGAAGCCGGCGTTTCGCCCCCCAGGTTCATCAGCGCGAAGCGCGTGGCGTTCCAGAGCTTGTTGGCGAAGTTACGCGCCCCCTCCACCGTGGCTGAGCTGCCCGTGGCTCGGTCGTAGTCGAGTCGGATGTCCTGGCCGGCGCCCGCCACCTCCCGCACCAGGGCGAAGCGCAACGCATCGGCGCCGTAGCGCTCGATCAGCGGCAGCGGGTCGATGCCGTTGCCCGCCGACTTGCTCATCTTGCGGTTCTGCTCGTCCCGCACCAGCCCGTGGATCATCACGTCGGCGAAGGGGATCCAGGGTTTGCCGGCACCCAGGGGCTCCATGGCCCCCGCCAGCATCGTCATCCGGGCGACCCAGAAAAAGATGATGTCGAAGCCCGTCACCAGGCAGCTGGTGGGGTACCAGCGGGCCAGGTCGGCGGCTCCGGCGTCGGGCCAGCCCAGGGTGGAGAAGGGCCAAAGGCCACTGGAGAACCAGGTGTCGAGCACGTCGGGGTCCTGCTCCAGCACCACCCCAGCGCCGAACTGCGCTTCGGCTTGGGTCTGTGCTTCGACCTGATCGCGTGCCACCACGTAGGGCGTGGCCTCGGTGATCACGCCAGCGGTTTCGCTGACCACGAACCAGGCGGGGATGCGGTGGCCCCACCAGAGCTGGCGGCTGATGCACCAGTCGCGGATGTCCGTGAGCCAGTCGCGGTACACCTTCTCCCAGCGCCCCGGCACAAAGCGCGGCTCACCGCGATCGAGCGCCTCGCGGCAGCGCTCGGCCAGGGGCTCGGCCTTCACGAACCATTGCGTGGAGAGCAGCGGCTCCACCGGCACCTTGCCGCGATCGGAGAACGGAACGCTGTGGCGATGGGGTTCCACCTTCACCAAAAAGCCTTCGGCCTCCATGGCGGCCACCACCGCCGCGCGCGCCTCGAATCGATCGAGTCCGGCGAAGCGGCCGGCGGCCGCGTTCATGGTGCCGTCCTTGGCCATCACCGTGATCTGCGCCAGGCCGTGGCGGGCGCCGATGGCGAAGTCGTTGGGGTCGTGGGCAGGGGTGACCTTGACGCAGCCCGTGCCGAAGGCGGGATCCACATGCTCGTCAGCCACGATCGGGATCTCGCGGCCCACCAGGGGCAAGGTGATCATGCGGCCCACCAGGGCGGCGTAGCGAGGGTCGCCCGGGTGCACGGCGACGCCGGTGTCACCCAGGAGGGTTTCGGGACGTGTGGTGGCCACCACCAGGTGGTCGGGGCCAGCGGAGGCTGTGCCATCGGAGGCGGCCCCGCCGCTGAGGGGGTAGCGGAAGTGCCAGAGGTGCCCCTCGATCTCCTTCATCTCCACCTCCAGATCGCTCACCGCCGATCCCGAGGCCGGGCACCAGTTCACCAGGTACTCGCCCCGGTAGATCAGGCCCTGCCCGTGCAGGCGCACGAAGGCCTCCACCACGGCTTTGTTGAGCTGCTCATCGAGGGTGAAGCGCTCGCGCTGCCAGTCGACCGAGTAGCCCAGGCGGCGCAGCTGGCCCACGATCGTGCCGCCGCTTTCCGCCTTCCAGGCCCAGGCGCGCTCGAAGAAGGCATCGCGGCCCAGGTCGTCCTTGCTGGCGCCCTCGGCCTTGAGCTGCTTCTCGAGGATCGTCTGGACGGCGATCGAGGCGTGATCCGTTCCCGGCAGGCAGAGCACGTTCTTTCCCTGCAGGCGCTGGAAGCGCACGATCGTGTCGATCAGGGCCGTCTCGAAGCCGTGGCCCATGTGCAGACTGCCGGTCACGTTCGGCGGTGGGATCACGATCGAAAACGGTTCCCCCGGGGCACTGGGATCAGGGTGAAAGGCACCCGCTGCTTCCCAGGCGGCCTGCCAGCGGGCTTCGGTGCCGGCCGGGTCGTAGGTCTTGGGCAGGGCGCCTGCGTCGTTGAGGGGAGGGGCGGCGGCCTCGGCCATGGATCAGGGTCTGCGGTAGCCCATGCTCTCAAAGGGCCGCGAGCCTCACTTCAGGCCCGTAGGCCATCAGGGTGCGATCGGCGCTGAGCAGGGTGAGTCCTTCGCAGCGGGCCTGGGCCACCAGCAGCCTGTCGAATGGGTCGCGGTGCACCCAGGGCAGGTGCTGCACGGCCAGCCCATGGGCGGCAGTGATCGCCTGCTCGCTGAACCCCTCGCGCAGCAAGCCCTGCCTCAGGGCCTGGGCGTCGACCCGAAATCCGGGGCGCCCAAGGGAGGTTTTGACCGCCACTTCCCACAGGCTCACCACGCTGAACAGGAGCGGTTGCCGCCTGTCGCTGAGTTCCTGCCGGAGTGCCGTTGGCAGCCGCTCGGGCTCAACGGCCCACCAGAGCAGCAGGTGGGTGTCGAGCAGCAGCGGACCCGCCGGCTCCATCAACCGAACATCGCTTCGATTTCGGCGCTGAAATCAGCCTTGAGATCGGCCGTGATCTCGGCCTTCCCCTGGAGGAAGCCTGTCCTGCGCTGGGGGGTGCCCTGCTCCACCGGCACCAGGCGCACCAGCGGATGGCCTGCCTTGGCGATCACCACCTCCTCGCCCTCCAGGGCCTGGGCCACGTAGCGGGACAGGTGGGTTTTGGCGTCGTGGAGGTTGACCTGCATGGGGAGATCCTATGGACTTAGCCAAGGATAAGGACTAAGCCGTACTCCCTTCGTCGTGCCCGGCGTCGAACCATTCCTGCGCGTCACCTGCCCTGGCAGACAGCGGCTCAGCTGCCGAGGATGTTGATGGCCCGGGCGGCGATCACGGCGATGGTCAGCAGGGAGATGGTGCTCTGCAGCATCAACATCAACTGGGATCGGGCATTGAGCGGGATCGCCCCCGTGGGACTGAAGGCCGTCGCCGTCGAGAAGCTCAGAAACAGGTAATCGATGAAGGTGGGACGCCAGTCGGGGCGCACAGCATCGGGCACACCCTCCTGCGGAAAGAACCAGTCCGCCCGGATGGCCAGACGATTGAGGCGCGCCTCTGGGCCGCCGCGATCGACCTGCCAGAACGCCAGCGAAAAGATGACCACATTGGACACCCAGATCGCGACGCCGGAGGCGAGCAGCTCAAGGGCATCGAGATCTCCTCGGCCAAACAGCATCTCCTTGATCAGAACGACCAGGGTGACGAACGTGATGCCGCCGGCGGCAATCACGAAGATCGAGGTGGTGAGGCGCTCGATGCGTAACCAGCGAGAGCGCCCGGCCGTCAGTCCGACGGCCAGCATCGGGATCAGCACTAGGCCGAAGCTGATGAAGTCAAAGCCGGCAGGAAGGAGCCGGAACCGGTTGGGCAGCCCTCTCTCCAGTGCCCACAGAACGAGCACGGCGAGCGAAGCCGGCCAGCGCAACTCGATGCGCATGGATTTTGCTGGCTTGTTCTGGTTCACACCTTCCATGGCAACGCCGCCTATTGCAACGCCATCGCCACCTGCAGCCGTTCTTCGGGTGAGATCAGGTGATCGAGATCCTCGGCGTCCTTGTCGACCGCGATCTCCACCCAGTTCACCTCGCCGCTGAACGTGCCACCAACGCTCGGATAGTCGTCGGTCACCGGTGAACCGGCCTCGAAACCGACGTCGCAGGTCTCGTCGGCGGAGAAAAGCATCGGTTCAGTCTGCTCCACCCGGCCTTCGCCGGCCTTCTGTCCATCCACATAGAGCGTCACCGTGCCGCCCTTGGCCAGGCCGCCGCCGTCGTAGTCGAACTCCATCCGCACCTGGTGGGTTCCAGGGGGGATCGTCTCTGTGCCCGCGATCGTGTAGCGGTTCACGCCATAGAAGTTGTAGCAGTACTTCGGTTTGCCCTCCTTCGTGTAGAGGCTCCAGCCACCGGTGAGACCACCCTGGGCGATGATCACGCCCTCGGCACCCGCTTCCGGAACCACCAGCTCGGCGGTGATGGCGTGTGACTTGTTCTTGAAGTTGACGATTGAGCTTTCGCTCAACCGCCCCATGCCGCCGAACAGCACTTGGCGGGTTCCCTTAATCAATTGTGGCCGACCGGCGATCTCGGGATTGGCCCGCTCGGCGAAGCGATCATCCAGCGGCAGCACGTTGTAGCGGGTGGCTTCGATCAGCCACAGCCGCTGCAGTTCATGGAGCTTCTGGGGATGGACGCTGGCCAGATCCTGCGCCTGGGTCCAGTCGGTGCTGGTGTCGTAGAGCTCCCAGACATCGTCGTCGAAGGCAGCCAGCTTCACCTGACCGGTCACCCAGGGGGTTCGGTGCCTGGTCACCGCCGTCCAGCCCTTGTGGTAGATGCCGCGGTTGCCCGCCATCTCGAAGTACTGGGTCTGGCGCCGTTCGGCAGCGCTGGAATCATTGAAGGAATAGGCCATGCTCACCCCTTCGATCGGCCGCTGTTGCACCCCATTGACGAAGGTGGGCTGGGGCAGGCCCGCCGCCTCCAGAATCGTTGGGGCCACATCGATCACATGGTGGAACTGGCTGCGGATCTCGCCCTTGGCCTGGATTCCCTTGGGCCAATGCACGATGGTGCCGTTGCGGGTGCCGCCGAAGTGGGAGGCCACCTGCTTGGTCCACTGGTAGGGGGTGTCCATGGCGTGGGCCCAGCCCACCGCGTAGTGGTTGTAGGCCTGTACACCGCCCAGTTGATCCAGGCGCTCGCTGAGGAACTCGGCGGTTTCGAGGTGGGCAAAGCCCGTGAGCGGAGCCATTTCGTTGAAACAGCCCTGGAGGGAGCCCTCCGCTGAGGCGCCGTTGTCGCCGATGATCACGTAGACCAGCGTGTCCTCAAGAATTTCGAGGTCCTGGAGCGCGTCGATCAACCGTCCGACGTGATGATCGGTGTGCTCCAGGAAGCCCGCATACACCTCCATCTGGCGGGCGAGAATCGGTTTCATCTCGGCCGTGATCGTGTCCCAGGCGGGAATATCCCCATGGCGCCCGGTGAGCTGACAGTCGGCAGGAATCACCCCCAACTGCTTCTGACGGGCAAAGGTTTCCTCTCTCAACTTGTCCCAGCCCTGGTCGAACTGACCCTTGTACTTGTCGGCCCATTCCTTCGGCACATGGTGCGGGGCATGGGTCGCTCCAGGAGCGAAATAGGTGAAGAAGGGCTTGTCAGCCATCAGCGCCTTCTGCTGGCGGATCCACTGAATCGCCTTGGTGGTCAGATCATCGCTGAGGTGATAGCCCTGCTCGGGCGTCTTCCTGGGTTCCACCGGCGTGGTGCCCTCATAAAGCGCCGGATACCACTGGTTGGTTTCACCGCCGATGAAGCCATAGAAGTATTCGAAGCCACCGCCGCCCGTGGGCCAGGCATCAAAGGGGCCCATCGGGCTCGTCTGCCAGACGGGCACCTCATGGCATTTGCCGAACTGCGCGGTGGAGTAGCCGTTGAGCTTCAGGGTGCGCGCCAGGGGAGCACAGGTGTTCGGCAGGATCGAGTTGTAGCCGGGAGCAGCTGTGGCGATCTCGGTGATGCCGCCCATGCCCACTGAATGGTGGTTGCGGCCGGTGAGCAGGGCCTGACGGGTGGGGGAGCAGAGGGCGGTGGTGTGGAAGCGGTTGTACTTGAGGCCGCCGGCAGCCAGCTTCTCGATGTTCGGGGTGTGGCAGGGCCCACCGAAGGCGCTGGAGGCACCGAAGCCCACATCATCCAGCAGGATCACGAGCACATTGGGTGCTCCCGCCGGCGGCCGCAGATCCCGGATCGGGGGATAGGTGGTATCCGGATCCCTGGCGTCGTAGGTGATCAGCCCCACGTGGGATTGATCCGGGATCGGCAAGATCTGGCGTTGTACGGAATCAGCTGGGGTCATGGTTGAGGATCTGTTCAGAAGACTGAATCTGGGTAAGACTGTGCCAGCTCCAAACAAGCCGGGCCGTTGACACTTGAGCGGAAAGCCGCTACTGCCGCGCCAGGATCATGCGCATTTTCTCTTCGAGCGATTCCACCGATGTGCCGGTCACATCCACCAGCGCCCGCTTCACCGTGCCGGCGAAAGCGAAGGGCGGCTTGTAATCAGGCATGGTGGGAGAACCGGGATCGGCACCGACCGCCGCACCCGCCGCCAGGCCCAGGCTCAGGGGAATCGTGACCGGCAGGTGCCCTTCGCCCACGGGCTGACCATCCACGAACAACTTGATCGCCGCGGGTGTGCCCTTGCCGTTGGCGATGTCCGCCGGGCCTGTGGGGGTGAACTCCACGCTGAAGATGTGGTGGCCGCTGGGGACCGGCGCCGTGGAGGTGATCCGGAAGTGGCTCTCGGCCACGTAGTTGTAGCCGTAGGTGAGGATCCCGTTCTGCACATAGAACGCGAAACCACCGTCGTTGCCGCCCATGCTGAACAACACCCCATCGGCGCCACCTTCGGGCACCAAGGCCTCCACCGAGATCGAGTGGGGGCGATTCATCACCCGGGGGGCGGCGTTGGTGGGCACCACTTGGGTGCCGGGGTAATAGATGTAGCGCTGGCGATCGGGGGCGATCTGAGGGCGCTCCACCCCGAAACGCTGGGTGCCGCGGCTATCGATCGGCAGCACGTTGTACTTGCCGGCCTCCACATACCACATGCCGATCATGGCGATCAGGCGATCACGCTCGCTGGCGGCGAGGTCGTTGGTTTCGGCAAAATCCTCCTCCAAGTTGTAGAGCTCGCAGCCGTGGGCATCGAGCTGAATCAGCTGGTCGTAGGAGATCGGATCGCCGAAGCGGCGGCCTGATTCGCTGAACGAGGCACCGGGCCAGGGACACACCGCCCGCCAGCCATCGTGATAGAGCGAGCGATGGCCAAACATCTCGAAGTACTGGGTGATGTGCTTGCTCGGAGCCGTGGCCTCATCGAACGACGAGGCCAGGCTGAAGCCCTCGATCGGGCTCTGGGTCACCCCCCGGATCGTTGTGGGGGCCTCGATCCCCAGGGCATCGAGCACGGTGGGCACCATGTCGATCGCGTGGGCGTACTGGCTGCGGATCTCGCCCCTGGCGTTGATGCCTTTTGGCCAGCTCAGGATGAAGGGATCGCTGGTGCCGCCCCGGTAGGTCTCCCGCTTCCAGCGCCGGAACGGGGTGTTGCCGGCGTGGGTCCAGCCCCAGGGGTAATGGTTGAAATACTTCGGTCCGCCGATGTCGTCGATGGCCGCCAGATTCTGCTCCAGGTTTTCAGGAACGTTGTTGAAGAACTTGCCCTCGTTCACCGATCCGGTGGGTCCACCCTCGGAGCTGGCGCCGTTGTCGGAGATCACCATGATCAGGGTGTTCTCGTATTCACCGAGCTCCTTGAGGAACTCGATCAGCTCGCCGATGTAGTGGTCGGTGTGCTCCAGGAAGCCGGCAAACACCTCCATCATCCGGGCATAGAGCTTGCGCTCATCGGCCGAAAGGGTGTTCCAATCCTGCACGTCGGGATCGTGGCGCGAAAGGGTGGTATCGGGAGGAATGATGCCCAGCTCCTTCTGGCGAGCAAAGGCCGTTTCGCGGTAGGCATCCCAGCCGTCGTCGAATTGACCCTTGTACTTGTCGGCCCACTCCTTCGGCACATGGTGGGGCGCATGCATGGCGCCGGTGCAGAAGTACATGAAGAAGGGCTTGTTCGGTGCCACCTGCTTGGCATCGGCTATCATCGCCTTGGCCTTCTCCACCAGATCCGGGGTGAGGTGATAGCCCTGCTCAGGAGTTTTCTCGGGTTCCACCTGGGTGTTGTCGCGCACCAGCTCCGGGTAGTACTGGTGCGTGTCGCCACCGAGGAAGCCGTAGAAGCGCTCGAAGCCGCGGCCCAGGGGCCAGCGGTCATAGGGCCCAGCCGCCGAGGTGGCTTCCGCGGGCGTGAGGTGCCACTTGCCCACGGCGTAGGTGTTGTAGCCCTTCTGCAGCAGGATCTCCGACAGAAAGCCGTTCTCGAAGGGGATGTAGCCGTTGGAGCCGGGATAGCCCATCGAGCCTTCCGTGATGCAGGCCAGCCCGTTGGAATGGTGGTTGCGCCCCGTGAGCATGCAGGAGCGCGACGGCGAGCAGAGCGCCGTGGTGTGCATGTTGCTGTAGCGCAGCCCATCGGCCGCCAGGGCATCCAGATGCGGCGTGGCAATCGGACTGCCGTAGCAGCCGAGCTGCCCGAAGCCCGTGTCGTCGAGCACGAGATACAGCACATTTGGCGCACCTTCCGCTGCTCGGTTGGGCTCGGGCCAGGCCGGCGTCGACACGTCGGCGGTGCGGCCGATCACACCGGGGAAGGCGGCCCCCGATTTGTACTCGTTGAGAGGCATCGGAAGGCAGGCGGAGAGGATGGTTCCTGACTCAGAAAACTAATCTGGACAGCCGAGGCGTGCCAAGGGCAGCCGAAATTGTTACCAGGCCTGAGACGTGCCTATGGCGCTCCTTCAGGAGCCATAAGATGCGCAGACGGCAACGTCAGAAACCTGCGGATCGAGGTTGTGGTCATCGAGGGATTGACCATGATGTTCATGAGCTGAATGCTGGCCCGAAAGGATCTGGACTTCGATCTACGAACTTCAGTGTTATGAGCACTGCATCGTTGTGATCGCACTGTGAAACATCCAAAAGCCTTAGAACAGGCCAAAGCCGACCGAACAGGGTAAGCGGGTCTGCATCTGGCCGGTCCCTAGAACGTCCAAGGGGCTTCAAGTGGCGGCGAGGCGGGCGATGTAGGCCTCCAGCGTGCCGGCGTTGATCCAGCCGGTGGCAATGGTCTTGGTCTCGGCATGGCTCACCCGCCCCCGGTGGATGTGGGACAGCCCGGCCGGAAAGATCACGAGCTTGCCGCGCACGGCCTCTTCGTGGTGCCCCTGCCAATGGAACTCGGTGCCGCCTTCGCTCACGTCGTTGCAGTACAGGATCCAGGCCAGCACCCGCCGGATCGGCTCGGTGCCCTCCTCACTGGTGTTCCAGTCGCAGTGCCAGCGGTGGAAGCCCTCTCCGGGGGCGTAGCGCTGCAGGTTGAAGATCGGGTTGACGAACATCGCCTGTTCCGGGCAGCACTGCCGCAGCAGCGGCCGCTCCTGCAGGTAACGCTCCAGGGCAGCGCCCACGCCGCGCAGGATCACGCCTGCGAGGGCAAAGGCCTCGGGGTCGGAGCGGTCGATCGCCACCAGGCTGATGTCGGTGGAGACCTTGGCGGGGCCGGGGTCGCCGGACTGGCCAGGGGAGTCGCCACCCGATTCGCCCCCGAAGGCCACACCGCGGCGCTGCAGATCGCTGCGGCGATCGAAGAAGGCCACCGCCCCATCGGCGAGGGCCTCGAAGCCGGCGTTGCGGTAGGAGGCGATCAGGCGCATCGCTCCCCCCAGGGCAGCGCCACCAGCCCCTCCAGAACCTGCCACTGCTCGCGCCCGGCCACCCGCTCGCCCAGGCCCACCCGCTCCAGGGCCACCGCCACGCGCTCCAGGTCAGGGGCATCTGCGCCCACCAGGGGCAACGCCAGTACCTGGGCCTCGGCCGGATCGGCCAGCAGCTTCAGCTCCAGATCCCCCAGCTCACGCTCGAAGAACTGCCGGCGCAGGCGGCCACAGAGCACGGGGCCAAGGGCGGCCGCGAACTGCTCCAGGGCCTCCCGTTCGCCGGAGCAGCCGCAGTTGAGCGCCAGCCAGATCATCAACTTGGCCCAGCTCTCCAGCGTCCACAGGGGCGCAAAGCTCTCGCGGTGCTGCCGCACCAGTTCGCCGATGGCGAAATCGAACAGGGTGGCCTGCAGGGAGGCCGGATCGGTGCGGCTCATGGCTGCCATCCTCCCCGGCGAGGGTCCAAACTGCAGGGGCGTGAACGTGACAGAACGATGGCCCTGGACCTGAACGACCCGGATCTGGAGTTCGCCGATCTGGTCGAGGCCTATCAGAGCTGGGTGATCGCGGTGATCAACGATGAGAAGCTCGGCGGCGACGAAAAGCTCCTGAACGACGACATCGCCGAAGACGCCCTCAATGCCATGCGCTTCCTGCCCGGTGAGGTGACCTCCGCGATCGAAACCACCCTGGCCCGCGTCTACGACGTGGATGCCGACGAACTGGCGCTGCTGCTGTTCCCGGAAGACTGAGCGACGGTCCATGGCGGCGGGAGGCACGCCGGCTGAGCGGCCGAGCGACACCTACGTGCTGGGCACCGACCCGGCCGAGCGTGAGCGCCTGCGGCTCCAGCACGAGCTATGGCTGCCTGCCGCCCGGGAGGCCTGGGGCCGCGCGGGCCTCGCTCCCGGCCAGCGGGTGCTGGATCTCGGCGCTGGGCCGGGCTTCTGTGCCCTCGAACTGGCCCGGGCCGTGGGGCCGACGGGGAAGGTGCTGGCCCTTGAGCTCAGCGCCGCCTACGTGCAGGCGGGCCAGCGGGCGGCCGCCGCCGCTGGCCTGGAGCAGCTGGAGCTGCGCCGCCACGACCTGAACCGCGAGGCCCTCGCCGAGACGGGCTTCGATCTGGCCTGGTGCCGCTGGCTGGCGATGTTCCTGCCCGCCGTGGAGCCCTTGGTGGAAACCCTGGCGGGGGCTCTGCGGCCCGGGGCCCAGGTGGTGCTGCACGAGTACATCCACTGGGACAGCTTCGGCCTGCATCCCCACGGGCCGGCCCTGGGCCGCTTCGGGGCCGCCTGCCAGGCCAGCTTTCGCGCCAGCGGCGCTGACCCGGACGTGAACCGGCGCCTGCCGGCGCTGCTGGCGGCGCGGGGCTTTCGGATCGAGGAGCTGCGGCCCCTGCTGCTGCTGGGACAGCCGTGGGATCCGGTGGCGGCCTGGATTGAGCGCTTCGTGGCCATCTACGGACCCGAACTGGTGCGCCAGGGCCACTGGAGCGCGGCCGAGGCCGAGGCCGCCGCCGCCGAAATCACCGCGGCCCACCAGACCCCCGGCGCCTTCTGGGTGGCGCCCACGGTGATGGAGCTGCGGGCGACAAGATTGGACCCATGAGCTGGACCACCAACGATCTCGGCGACCTCAGCGGCCGCCTGGCCCTGATCACCGGCGCCAACAGCGGCCTGGGGTTCGAGTCAGCCCGGGCCCTCTCGGAGCACGGCGCCACGGTGGTGCTGGCCTGCCGCTCCCGCCGCCGCGCCGAGGAGAGCCGCGACGCCCTGCTGCCCAAGGCCAAAGGCGGCCTGGAGGTGCTGGAACTGGATCTGGCCGATCTGGCCAGCGTGGCGGCGGCGGCCCAGCGGCTGGCGGAGAACTGGGGCCGCCTCGATCTGCTGCTCAACAACGCCGGTGTGATGGCCCTGCCCCGCAGCCTCACCCGTGACGGCTTCGAGCGCCAGTTCGGCATCAACCACCTGGGCCACTTCGCCCTCACCCTGCAGCTGCTGCCCCTGATGGAGGGGCGCCCCGGGGCCAGGGTGGTGACGGTCACCTCCGGCGCCCACCTGTTCGGCCGCATCGCCTTCGACGACCTGCAGGGGGAGCGCCGCTACGACCGCTGGAGCGCCTACAGCCAGAGCAAGCTGGCCAACGTGATGTTCGCCCTCGAACTGCAGCGGCGCCTGGAGGCCGCAGGCAGCACGGTGGCCTCCCTGGCGGCCCACCCGGGGATGGCGCGCACCAACCTGCAGCCCGCCTCGATCAGCGCCAACGGCTCCTGGATCGAGCCGATCGCCTACGGGCTGATGGGTCCCCTGTTCCAGAGCGCCGCCATGGGGGCCCTGCCCCAGCTCCATGCCGCCGTCGCCGCCAGCGCCAAAGGCGGCGAGCTCTACGGCCCGGATCAATGGGGGGGTGTGCGCGGTTATCCCGCCAGGGGCCGCATCGCCCCGGCAGCCCTTGATGACGGCGCCCGGCGCCGGCTCTGGGCGGTGAGCGAGGAACTCACCGGCGTGGCCTCCTAACGCTCCAGCTTGCTGGGAATGCCCTTGATGCTGCCGGGCAGGCTCTGGCGGGAGCGGCTGCCGCCCCAAGCGCCCAGGTAAAAGCGGTCTTCGCTGTCCAGCTGGCGCAGGTCGGAGAGGTTGGCGTTCTCAACGATCGCGCCGGTGCCAACTCCCGACTCAAAATCCGGTGGGGTGCGCGGATCCGCTGGTGAGGCCGCCTCGGCCGTGCCGTAGAAGAAACGCGTGCGCTCCAGCCGGGCGCCATCGAGATCGGCGCCGCTGAGGTTGACCCCGGCCAGGTTGGCATCGGCCAGATCCGAACCGCGCAGGTTGGATCCCCCCAGGTCGGCGCCGTTGAAATCCACCCCGCGCAGGTCGACGCCCGAGAGATCCACCCCCCGTAGCATCTGGTGCAGGCGGATCACGGGCACCCCGTCGAGGCGGTCCACCTCGTAGTTGCCCTCGCCATCAAGAATCGCCCGGCCCAGGCGCTGGTCCCGGCGCAGGGGCGTGAGCAGGCGGGCGTGGGCGAGGAAGCGCAGGATCTTGGCCTTGCCCTCGGCGTCGATGCTGCCGAACACCGCCGCCATGCGGCCCTCGGCCAGCATGCGCTCCAGGGGCCAGTCCTCCAGCAGCCCGTCCTCGTCGCTGATCAGCTCGGAGAGGCCCTGCATGAAGCTGTCGATGGTCTGGGCCTGGGTGATGCGGTTCTGCTGGGTGGTGAGCCGCTGGTCAACCACGAACTGGCGCCAGGCGATCACCAGGGCCACGAAGGCCACCAGGATCTGGCCGAAGGCCCCGATCACCCCCTCCCCGACGGCCCCGATCGCGGTCCAGTCGCCGCTGCGGTAGATCGCAGCCAGCGGTTCCCACCAGCCCAGGGCCACGGTGATCGCCACCGCCCCCAGCACCAGTCCGAGCAGGGCCAGGGTCTGCACTGTGGCGGGCTCCTCGAGCCGCGAGCGCAGCACCACCCACAGGGGTGGCAGCAGCTGCAGCAGCGAGAGCACCAGGGTCAGCAGGCCCCCCAACAGCGCCAGCCAGCTCCAGCCCAGGGCCAGGGCCGCCAGGGTGGCGGAGGCCGCCAGCAGCAGCTGCAGGGCCGGCAGCTCCTGGAGCCGGGCCAGAGCCGCCCGGCTGCGGAACGGCAGCACCGGTCGATCGTCGGGGGTGGCGGCCATCGCGCTCAGCCCGCCTGGAAGAAGAAACCGGCCGCCAGGATCAGGTAGGCCGCCAGCAACAGCGCCCCCTCCAGCCAGTCGGAGCGGCCATCGACCGTCACCAGATTGCTGACCAGCACCGCTGTGATCACCGTCACGAGTTCGAAGACATCAAAGCTCAGATCGAGGGGATGGCCCAGCAACGGCCCGATCAGCACCAGCACCGGCACCACCAGCAGGGCCACCAGCAGGGTGGAGCCCAACGACACGGACACCGAGAGATCCATCTTGTTCTTGCGCGCCATGGTCACGGCGGTGAGGTACTCGGCCGTGCCCCCCAGCAGGGGCAGCAGCACCACACCGGTGAACAGGGCCGTGAGCCCCAGGCCCTCGGTGACGGTCTCGACCACACCAACGAAAAGTTCCGATTCGTAGGCCAGCACAGCGGTGGCCGCCAGCAGCACACCCAGCCAGGGCAACAGCGGCGGCTTGTGGGCGCTCGCGCCCTCCTCCTGGGCCTCCAGATCGGCGGCGGCCACCTCGTAGAGGCTGCGGTGGGTGCCCAGGGAGAACAGCAGGGTGAGGCCGTAGACCGCCAGCAGCACCCAGGCCACGAAGGTGGAGAAGCCCTGGGTGCTCTCCGCCGTATGGCCGCCCGAGAGCACCGAGAGGCTGGGGATCAGGATCGCCACCACCGCCAGGGTCATGGCCGAGCCGTTGACCCGCGCCACCACCGGCTGGAAGGTCTGCTCCTTGCGGCCGATGCCCCCCACCAGCATCGAGAGCCCCAGGGCCAGCAGCAGGTTGGCCATCACCGTGCCGGTGATGCTCGCCTTGACGATCTCCACCAGACCGGCCTTGAGGGCCACCAGGGCGATGATCAGCTCGGTGGCGTTGCCGAACACCGCATTGAGCAGGGCGCCGATCGAGGGGCCCAGGGTGATCGAGAGTTCCTCAGTGGCGGTGCTGAGCCAGATCGCCAACGGGATGATCGCGATCGCTGAAGTCGCGAACACGACGCCATCGCCCCAGTGCAGGGCCTCGGCGGCGATCGACACCGGCACCATCGCCAGCAGGCCGATGGAAGCGGTCCGGCGCAAGGACATGACCCGGCAGCGAATGGCCCGCATTCTGCTGGCCCGCCCGCTGGCCGACGCGATCCGCCGCGATCTGGTCGCCTGGGACATCGAACTGTTCGAGAGCGTGCGCGATGCCACCCCGGTGTGAGCCGTTCCTACGGACAGGCCAGGGCCCACACCGCTGAAACCAGCTCCTCGGGCACGAAGCTTTCGGTTTCCTCGGGGATGGGCACGCCGTTGTAGGCGTACACGACGCGGGTTCGGCGGAGGCAGTCGATCCGCTCGCTGTGGCGATCGCCCACACCGGCGTAGTCGGCGAAGCGGATCTCCACCAGCTTGCGTGCACCACGGAGATCGATCGGACGGATCGACCAGGTCAGGGCGGCACCGCCACGGCCCAGCAGGATCCAGCCTGGCTCCCGCTCCCGGGCCCATCCCGCCGGCCCCAGCGCCAAGACCAGCACCCAGGCCGACGCCGAGCCGAACGCTTCGAGCTGGCAGCGGGCAACGGTCTTCGTCACGCCCTCTCAATCCAGCCGGAGCCATCCTGCCACCGGCGCCCGGTGGCCCGAGCACCCGGCTGGCCCGCGGGGATCCCACTGCGACCACCGAACCCATGGACAACGCCGCCCCAATCGACTAGTACAGGTGTTCCACTGGCGTTGCGATCGATGGTCCCGCTGCCCCTCTCCACCCTTGAGCCCTCCCGCCTCGAGCCGATCGAAGACTGGCCCTGGCTCGGGGGCCCCGTGCTCGTGGCCGCCCGCAGCCGCAAGGTCTGCATGACCTGCCACTGGTTTCGCCACCATGCCGCCCCCGGCGGGATCCCCATGCTCACCTGCCAGCTGCACCAGGGCCTGCTGGCCCACGGCGATCACCTCACCCACCGCTGCTCGGGCTGGACCGATGACCTTCACCGCCAGCGCGGCTGGGGGATATCGCCATGCCAGTGTTGATCCATGGCCATCAGCACTCGCTACAGCGAAGCTCTCCACTGGGCGGCGGAGTTGCATGGCGATCAGATGCGCAAAGGCAAGGCCGTTCCTTACATCTCCCACCTGATCGCCGTCAGTGGCCTGGTCTGGGAGGACGGCGGCGACGAGGAGCAGGCCATCGCCGGCCTGCTCCATGACGCGATCGAGGATGCGGGCCAGAGCCAGGCTTCAATCGCGGCGCGCTTCGGCGATCGAGTCGCCGCCATCGTCGCCGACTGCAGCGACAGCGCCGGGAGCCCCGCGGCTGAACACAAGGAGCCCTGGCTGACCCGCAAGACCCGCTATGTGGCCTCGCTGGAGCACAAACCGCTCGACTCCCTGCGGGTGAGTGCCGCCGACAAGGCCCACAACGCCCGTGATCAGGTGCTCGATGCCCGCCGGGAGGCCGACAGCTGGAAGCGCTTCAGCGCCGGCATCGAAGGCAGCGCCTGGTACCTGCTGCGGATCCACCAGGTGTTGAGCCACAGGCTCCCCGACAGCCGCTCCAATGAGTTGCTGGGGGAAGCGGTGCTGGAGATCCTGCACACGCCCACCTTCATCCGCCTGGTGCCGCGGGGCATGGCCCCCTCCGTCTGGGCGGCCGGTTACGCCGAGCGCCAGCTGGCGGGGGCCGGCGACCTAGGTCGCTAAGGGCTTGCGCCAGAACCCCAGCCATTCGCCCTCGCGGCCCTTGGCCTGCATCCCCACCGCCTCCCACAACTCCTCCACCAATCCGGCGCCGCTGAGCAGGGCGTGAACGGCCCCTGGATCGGCGCCAAAGGGCGGACCGCCGGGGCGGCCATGACACCAGAACAGCCCCAGCAGCCAGCCCCCCGGCGCCAGCAGCTCAGCCACGGTGCGCCCGTAGGCCGGCCTCAGGCCCGGATCAATCGCACAGAAACAGGTGTGCTCCAGCACCCCCGCCAGGCTCCCGCCACCCAGACCCGCCGCGGCCAGGGCAGGGGCGTCGAACAGATCCGCCTGGAGCCAGCGCAGCGCGCCAGCGGCGCTGCCGTGGAGCCGCTGGGCCTCGCGGAGTGCTTCGGCACTGAAATCCAGACCCACCACCTCGAAACCGCGATCGGCCAGCAGCCCGGCCTCATGGCCGCGGCCGCAACCGGGCACCAGCAGCCGCCCCGGGGGCTGCGGCGCCAGGGGATGGCCGCTGAGGAACTGCGCCAGGGCGGCCGCCGGTTGGCCCAGTTCCCAGCCGTCGCGGCCCTCGCGGTAGCGCTGGTCCCAGAAGGCGGCCTTCAGGGGCGATGAAGGGGTCTGGGGAGGCGAGGCCATGGCGAACGGATGCCGCCGGGGAGCGGCGCAGGAGAGCACACAGCGTGCCATCCAGCGGCGCGGAGACGTTCCTCCCGGGATCGCGACCACGGGCCCTTCACTCCCTGCCCCTCTGGGGCGCCCCCATGGGATTGCAGCCCTGTGGCCTCCAAGCTGGGTGTGCGCCAGGGCCGCTGCCCAGGGGCCCAAGCCGGAGCTGAACGGGCCAGGACAATGGCGGAATGAACCCGAACCCGTCCTTGCCCAGACGGCCGCCTGACCATGCCACTGCTGAGGCCACGGCTGAGACCACAGCTGAGACCAAAGCTGCTTGCCCTCGCCGCCGTGGCTGGCTCCGCCGCGCTGGCCCTGGGCGGCGGATTCGCCAACCCTCCGGCGAACCGGCACCAATCCAGCGGTGTGATTTATCAGGTCGATGAACGGGCCGGCGAGCGCGTCCATCTGCTGACGATCGCGAACGATTCGGCCCTCATGGTCGTTCCGGCGGTGGGCCCATCGCTGCAACCCCTGGCGCAGATCGCCCGGGCCAGGGGAGCGATCGCAGGGATCAACGGCGGCTACTTCGATCCCGCCAACCAACAGACGAACTCCTGGGTGCTGATCAACGGACGGGTGGCAGCCAACCCAGGCAAGAACAGGCGCCTGATCGAGAACCCGGCACTGAGGCCCTACCTCAACGCGATCCTGGCCCGCAGTGAATTCCGGGTGTACCGCTGCAGGGGCAAGGTCCAGTACGGGATTGCAGCCCACCAGGCACCGATCCCGCCCGCCTGCAGGCTGGAGCAGGCACTCGGTGGAGGGCCGCAGCTGCTTCCCAACCTGACCACCGAACGGGAAGCGTTCACGGCCAGGGAACAGGGCGTCGTGGTCCGTGATGCCATCGATGCCCTGGGCGCCAACGCCCGTACGGCGGTGGGCATCAAGGCCGATGGCCAGCTCCTGTGGGTGATGGTTGAGCAGAAGCCCGGCCGGGACCGCTCAGGAATGACCCTGGCGGAACTGGGCCGCTACCTGCAGGGACGGGGAGTCATCGCGGCCCTGAATCTCGACGGTGGATCTTCATCGTCGATCTATGTCCAGGGCGTCAGCCATGGGGGCCAACGTGATCGAAGCGGCCAGCCGATCCAACGGGCCATCCAATCGGTGCTGCTGCTGGTGCCGGGCCCTTCAGGCAAGGGGCCATCCAGCTGAGCTGGCGTCAGGGTTTGCTGAGGTACTTCTCCAGAAATGTGCGGGCCTTTTCCGAGAGCCCCATGTTCGAGTACGTGAGCCCGTAATAGGTGTTGCCGTACTCCTCCTTTTCCCACATTTTGGTCACCTCAAAGAGCACCTCCTCTCTCCCGTGGGACTCCTTGAGCACCAGGGTGAACTGATCGCTCTCGTTGAGATGGCTGGTGTTCTTGACCCCCACCACCACACAGAGCCCCCCGCGGCTCACATCCCAGAGGGTGACATGGCAGCGACCCTCCTCACCGGAGCGGAGCTCTCCCTTGGGTGGATTCACATGCAGGATCGTGCGTTTGTAATTTCGCCTCGGATCGTCAGGATCAATCTCCCTGGTCTTGGGGGGTTTCTTGGCTTCGCCGAACAGGAAGTTGAACATCTCCCCAGACCCATGAGCTGGGCCCCAAGCTAGGTGGTCCCTGGGTCTGCGCCGCACCCCTGTCTCCCCGTGGCCCGGCAGCAGCTGGACTGGGGGCAGCATCGGTACCCCCGGCACCCAACCGGGTGCTGGGAAATGGGTAACTTCCTATCAAAAACCTGAATGTCCCGTGGCTTTGACTGGAGCAGATCTGCTGGCAAAGCTCAAAGAGCTCGGTGATGTCAGCACGTCCACGCTGGTGCGGGCAGCGGGGTATGTCTCCACCAAAGAGGACGGGACTGAACGGCTCAAATTCACGACGTTCTACGTCGGCGAAGCCTTCTCGAAGAGTGGCGATGCTGGAGGCCTGGCCGCAAGCTGAGCCACATCGCCACGGTGCAGGGCAACAGAAATCTGCTGGTGGGCAAGGCCTGCGCAGTCCTGCTCGATCTGGCGGCGGCCGACGGGGCCTGCCAACAACGTCTCGCGCTGGCCAAGCCGATCCGGGAACGGCTCTGTCCTGCCCTGAGCCGGCAGGCGGAGGCGGAACTGCAGCGCCGCCATCGGGTGCTCCACCGCGACCGTTTCTCACTGGCGTACTACACGCCCGAGGGGGCGGCGTTGGGGCTGCCCCTATGGCAACCGCTGAGCGGGGCCAGGGCCAACACCGGCGCCGGGCGCAGGACCGATCTCATCCTTTGTATTATTGGCGTAATGCACTTGAAGCGAAGCGATGCGGACGATTTCCGTGCGCCTGGATGACGGCAGCGAGGTCAGGCTCGAGCGCCTTTGCCACGTCCTCGGCCTCAGCCAGACCGAGGTGGTGAAGGCCGGCCTAGAGCTGCTGCAGCGGCAATCCACCAACCCTGCGGCCCTGGCGGAGAGCCTTGGTCTGATCGGCTGCTTCTCCAGTGGTGCCCCAGATGGCACCAGCAGCAGTCGGGGACGGGACCATTCGGCTCAACTTCGCCAGAAGTTGAACGGCCAGCAGAGGCGGCAACGTCTGAGCGAGCTGGACGCGTGAGTCGCTCCAGCTTTCGCGGTGCCACCCTCGTCGATACGGGCCCTCTGGTCGCCTGGTTCGATCGCAGTGACCAGGACCACGACGCCTGTGCCGCTTTTTTCTTGCAGCACAGCGGAGCCCTGGTTTCCACCTGGCCGGTGCTCACCGAGGTTTGCCATCTGATCCCAGCGGATGTGGCCCCTCGCCTGCTCGGTTGGGTCTCGCTCGGTGGCCTGAGCGTGGCGGAGATGGGTGGGTCCGCCCTGGAGTTGATGGCCCGCTGGATGCGGCAATACGGCGATCTGCCGATGGATCTGGCCGATGCCTCACTGCTCTGGCTGGCCCATGAGCATGGGCTGCGCCAAATCGCCACGCTTGATCGACGCGATTTCGGCGTCTATCGACTGCCCGGTGGAGACGGGCTCGAGAACCTGCTGGAGCCGTGAGGGCGCTCATCTGATCTTCAGCGTGGAACTGGGCCAGAGCGCCCCGGGCCTGCGCTGCGCGCAAGTTCAGCCGCCTTGCCTTGCCTATCAATTCATGACGCAGGGTCGATCCGAGCGCCACCGGCATCAGCCTTGATGGGATCAACTTGGAGACTCGTCATGCGTCAGCTGATGAAGGTGCGTTTCGAGAATGCCGCCGCCAATGTGGCACTGGCCGATTCACAATTTGGCGAAAAGATGCAACGACTGTTGACGGACATCCATGCCGAAGCGGCTTATTTCACAGCCATTGATGGTCAACGGGGTGCCTACATCATCCTTGATCTGGAAAACGCAGCGCAGATTCCTGCGGTTGCTGAACCCTTTTTTCACTGGCTCAAGGCGGAGATCTCCTTTGAACCGGTGATGATCCCTGCTGACCTCGCCCAGGCAGGGCCCGCCATCGCAGAGGCCGCCAGGGCCTGGGGGTAGCCCCAGGAGCACGACAGGTCCCTCACGCCTGAGCAGCGGGCCGCAGCCAGCAACTGAACGCAACCTGTGGGCGTCCAGGAGCGATCTCGCCCGTGGACACGCGGCTCACACACGGCGAGTCATCCCGCAGCAGGCTGATTACCCCGCCGGGAGCGAATCACGCCAGTGGATCGCCTCAAGCTCCACCCTGACCGCCTCCTCCACGGGAATCACCGGGCGTGCCTGGAACTCGAACGCCGGAAAGGTGGAGCAGAGCTTGTGCACCGTCAACGGGTCATCGCAATCCACCAGCAGATGGCCGCCCCATTCCCCAACGCGAACCACGAAGAGCTCGATCCGAAGATCGGCGGGTGCCTTCCACTGACCAAACACCTCAAGGATCCGCTTCTGGGCTTGCTCGTATTCCGCTGAAGAACCCTGCGGACGCTCGAACCAACTGATCATGTATTTCATGGCAGCAACATTTCCTCAGGGCACCATTCGTATGAACGCTAGATCGGTCATGGGTGCATGATCAGCGCCAAGCATGAACGGACACAACCAGCCCGCTCGGGGTCAATGACCATCGAACCGCTCCCTTCAGCCGTTCATCCTGCCGCGGGCCGATGAATGACCTGATGAGCAATCACACGTGGACAGAGCATCAGACGTGCAAGCAGGTTGCCCATGGCTTACACGCAAAAAGACAAGCCGGCCAGAGATATCATCATGGCCATTCATAATAGTAAATCTCAAACAAGACTGCAATCCATCTGGTCCCATGTCATCGTGATCAACCATGCAGTGCCCTGGATAGCCTTTGGCCGCTTCCCCATAGAAATCCAACAGAGAGCTCAAGCCACCCATGCCGAAGGATGAGGCGAGCCATCGCGATAAACGAATCGTTTTCTGTGAACTCAGGGCCCTGGGATGGTCGAACGGTGATGTACTTCTCTACGGAAAGCTTCTGGAGTATCGACGCCGCTGGGGCGCGATCAACTTGGAGCTTGAGGAGAGGCAATTCCTGAGCAAGGCTGAGGCGGCCTTGTCTCAACATCGTTCAAGCAACACACCCCCAAAGAATGAAGCGAGCGGCTTACCCCGCCGTCAATCAGCGCTGCCGCGCAATGGGAAACTCGAAACCGATTGCTTCGTGGCGCTGGATTTTGAGACCGCTGATCAGGGCAGGGACAGCGCCTGCTCGATCGCGTTGGTGCGGGTCGAGAGGAACGCCATCGTGCATCGCGAGCACCGACTGATTCGACCACCTCGGCAGAAATTTTTATTCACGTCAATTCACGGAATCAGTTGGCCGCAGGTGGCCGATGCACCTTCCTTCGCTGAACTCTGGCCCGAGCTGGAGACCTGCCTCGAGGGGGCCCGTTTCATCGCCGCCCACAATGCTTCTTTTGACTCCGGTGTCATGCGGGCCTGCTGTGATCGGGCTGGCTTCTCGCCCCCGCTCCAGCCCTATTTCTGCACGGTGCAGCTCGCCCGGAAGACCTGGAACCTTCGGCCGACGAAGTTACCGGATGTGTGTCGGCATCTGAATCTGAGCCTCAATCACCACGATGCACTCTCCGACGCTGAAGCCTGCGCCAACATCGTTCTTGCGGCGATCCGTGATGGCGGGATGTAACGGGCCCATACCCGGGCGCCTGGCCGCCCCAACTGGGAAGCTGGATCCAGCGACGCCCAACCCTCGATGATGTCCGTTCTGCTCACCGTCTTCACCGTCCTGGTGGGCTATGGCCTTGGGCGCGGTATGCCCCGCCTGGCCCAGAAATCCGGTGGGATCGTGCGGCGCTCTCGCTCGGGCCAACTGGCGATGGGCCTGGTGCTGCTGATCCCCTGGGCGGTTGGTGGCCTCGCCCTGGTGATGGTGCTGGGCCAACCGTTCCTGTGGCTGCCGTTGCTGGGCTATGCGGCAGGGATGTGGTGGGGGAGGCGCAAGATCGGCCTCTGAGGGCCCATGGCTTGGCCTATCCCTCGCCAGGTGCTGATCCCCTGAATTGGCCGGCATGGTGTGTCGCGGGATGCAACCCAGATGGCCTGAGGGCCTTGGACTGTTTCAAACCGTTCCTGGTTCCATGGCCACCTACACCATCTCGATCGAAGGCGGGGCTTCCTTCCCCTGCGCGGATGACACCTACATCCTCGACGCCGCAGAAGAACAGGGCATTGACCTGCCCTATTCCTGCCGGGCCGGCGCCTGCAGCACCTGTGCCGGCAAGGTGCTCACGGGCACTGTCGACCAATCCGATCAGAGCTTCCTTGACGACGAACAGATCGACCAAGGCTTTGCCCTGCTGTGCGTCAGCTATCCCAAGAGCGACTGCACGGTGAAGGCCAACGTGGAAGACGACCTCTGAGGCTCGCTGCTGGAGTAAGCGGTCTGGACTCCTGCCCATGAGGGGAGCAGCGCTGGCTTCTGGAGCGACAACACCCCTGGCGGAAAGGAATGCTGGGTATGCCCGATGCCGATTTCGAACCAGCCACATCCTGCTTGCAAGTCAGGTTGAATCCGCTCAAAGCCATTGCCATCAAATGGTTTTGTACTCTCAACCAACACGGTCGGCGGAAGTTTTAGCAAAATTTCGCTACTGCAACCCGTTGTTTGGTCCCTGAGTTCCAAGGTCATTGAATCCGATGCGATCCTCAACCGGCTGCCACACCACAGCCATGTGGTGACGATCAGCGGCGACAGCTACCGGCTCAGGAAGAAACGCAGATCCTGGCTGTTCCGCACTCAGGTGGGCGGCTCCTCGCCGTCACTGCCTGCCAAGGAGGCCTGAGGGGGAGAACAGCCCCACCGGCATCAACGGCCGAGGTCAACCAAGCCAACGCACGAACCATGAACGACCCCAGGCAACACAGCCAGAACCAAGACACATCACCACCGCAAACCCCCGACCCTCGCCCGGCCGGAGATAGCCCACGTTTCGATGGTGGAAGTGGCTCAGTTTTCAGTTTCGCTCGACAGGAAGATCGCTGGCCGGGGCCTTGAAGTGGTTGTTCCTGAGGATTTCCCTCATCGCCGTCATGGTCTTTCGGTCAATGAGGGCCGTGACCCTTCTGCGATCGTCACGATGAAGAATCTACCTCTACACGCAATCTCTCTACCTCTTCAAACTTCGGTTTCTCGTTTCTTGCCCAGTCGGCAATGGCATCCCAGTCAATCGAATGGCTCCTGCAAACCATGACGGCTTGATCCCAGCATTGGCGGTCACAGTGATGGAAGTAAGCCGCTAACCGGTCGATCACGCAAAGGGTTGGCGTGATCACCCGTAAGGCCCCATGCTCGCTCTGAAATACGTCGATCGTTCTGGGGTCGGTAACATAAAGTTCTCCAAATCCAAGGGGCCCAGCGGGGAACTCAACCAGCCACTCGGTACGGGGATGTTCATAAAGTCGCTTGGAAGAACCCTGGGCGAAGCCCAAGGGAGCGATCGCCTTCAGCAAATTCTTGGGGTCCGCTGAAGTCACGAAATCCAGGTCATGGCTCATGTATTGGTTGTTGCTGTAGATCGATACCGCCCCACCACCCGACAAGGTAGCGATGATCCCTGCTGCCTCCAAGGCCTCGCTGAGGATCACGGCCAGCTCCTCGATGCTGGTGGCTTCGGTGATCTCAACCATGGTTGATGAGCACCTTTCCCGACTGGCGCGGCCGTTGCCGTTGGCGGAAATACTGCTGAACCTGCGCCGCGGGAAGCAGCTTGAGCTCAGCTTCCAGCAATTCCCTGAGATTGCGCACGGTTGGATTTCGATCATTGAAGGCAAACAGCCGGATGTTCCCCACCAACCGGCTCACCAGCACACCCTCTTCCTCCAGGCGCTTCAGCTGGCGCTGGGTCATGTTCAACCCAAAGCCGAACGTCTTGGCGATGCGCAGGGCATGGCCTTCGCCGTAGCACTGCAGGAAGAGCAGAACCCATGCCGCCGTGCGGTTGCCAAAGATCGCTTCAAGCACAGGGTTCATGGCGGGATCCAGGCACACCATTAATGAGTCGCATAACTCAAGACCTGAGTTAGACTACCCCATAAAGGGGTGCTTTGATGGGCTGTGAATAGGGCATCCATGCCTCGTCTGCCATGACAAGACAACCCGTAGGCAGCCTTCCTGACTTTGGCTCGCAGCCTGGCTCAGGCCTTTCACACGATGCTCCCCTCTGTCGTTGCCTCAGAGCTGGAGCAGGTGACTCATTCGGCCGTGGAGGGAGATCGCTGCTCACGACCCACGTAACCAACCCGATCCCGCTGCACCTCCTGGAACCATCCAGGGCAGCCCCTGGAATGGCGCATGAATTCTTGCCATGCCCGATGCCGGTTTCGAACCAGCGACATCCTGCTTGTAAGGCATACCTAACCTGCCCAAAAACCTTGCTGTGACTGGGTTTATTAATCTCCGCTAGCAGAAATAGCGTAATTTTTAGCGTAATTTTGCTGCTGCAAGCGGTTGCCTACTGACACGATGTCGCAGGTCGTTCTGTCGACGGCTACCCCCCGACTGTTGGCCATGTCCAAGGCTGGATGGCGTGGGAGACCACACCACCCACCTATCAACGTCTGAAAACGTCCCTGGAGCAGGCGCCGGCTTCAGTTGTTGCCGGTTGAGCCGATGACCTGGTTGAGCTGAATGCCGAGGTAGGTGGCTTCGTGGTTGAGGGCGAGCTTCATGTCGTTGTTGCCGGCGGCAGCAGCGGCGGCGTAACGGACGCGCAAGGAGTCCCGGAGAGCTTGTTCACGGGCGGGGCTGGTGGTGGCTTTGGCCATTGGGAATGCTCGGTAAAATGCGGACGGATGATCCGCCACTGGACCGTAGTCAGGTTTGAAGTCACCAAATGCCGAGCTGTCTGTAGCTGATTACACCGAAATGTGCCGCGGGACACAGTCCTTGCCACGCCGGCCTTAGGGGGCTGCCTTGGCCGGCGGCTCAGCCGAAAACCCCGTTACAACCTGTTACAATGGGTGTGTAACAACTCGTTGCAGCCATGACTGATTCCACTGCCCGCTTTGGTTTCGTAGCTTTCGCTGAAACCTGGAATGGCCGCCTGGCCATGCTCGGCTTCGTGATCGGCCTGGGCACCGAACTGCTCACCGGCCAAGGCATCCTCTCCCAGATCGGTCTCGGTTGAACCTGATGTCAACTGATTACTCAGCGGCCATCACCGGCCTGATCACGGTTGTCGTGATGCTCACGGGCATGGTGACCTACGTGGTTTCACGTCCCTCTGATCTACCAGCCAGCTCCCGTTGATCCCAACGCTTGCTGGCTGGTTCACCCTGCTGTGCGGGGGATCCACTACCGGTACGAAACCAAGCAACCCCTGGGCTTCTACCCAGGGGTTTTTTGCTGCAACCGCTCCACGGACGTGATCCCCAGCAGTGGTCCTTTCCTAGGGGAGCGGATGGTTCGTCAGTGCCCACGGCGGTACGTCGTCAGCCTCGTCATTGACCTACCGTTCCACCTCTAGCCAGTGCAAGGGATGTGAACCCTGGGTGACTCACCGAGCCGAGGGGATCAGAAAATCCACAGGGTTTTCTTTTTGCAGTAGCCCGCCCCAATGTTCATCCATCCCGAGTCACAGGGCTTTCCATAGGTCGGCTTCACCTGGTAGTAGATGGGTGAATTGCAATGCTGCTTCAGGTCATTCACATACCCCAGTGGACATTGGTCGTTGCCCGGGAGTTTGGGAATCCGCTTCTGAGCCCATGCTGTGTCAGGGATCAGCAGTGGAAGGCCCAGGAGCACAGTGGCCAGACTGAGGAGTAGCTTCTGCACTGGGTGGGTGAGCAAGTGCTCAAACCCTAGGGAATTTCCTCAGTAGCACCGCTTTCCAGTCAAGCGGCGGCCCCAACCACCATCAGCTTTTTCGGGTTCATGCCCTGTAACACCTGGGTCGGAAGGATTCGCTGACACCGATCAAGTACAAAGCAGTTGGAATAGGTACTGGTGCCCTCCGGACCATCCGGTACGTTGTGGGTTACAACGATCGACTCTCCAATGGCACTCACCGGACCTGATCTGCTCGCCAAAGTCAAAGAGCTCGGTGACGTGAGCAAGTCTGATCTCGTCAGGGCAGCGGGCTACGTCTCGACCAAGAAAGACGGGTCCGAGCGGCTGAACTTCACGGCGTTCTATGAAGCTCTCCTGGAAGCCAAGGGGGTGTCTCTGGGCACCAATGGTGGTGGTTCCGTGGGCAAAGGTGGCCGCAAGCTGAGCTACGTGGCCACCGTGCAAGGCAACGGCAATCTCCTGATCGGCAAGGCTTACACCGCACTGCTGGGCTTGGAGGCTGGGGACGAGTTTGAAATCAAACTCGGCCGCAAGCAGATTCGACTGGTCCCCGTGGGTTCCACTGACGAAGAGGATTGATCGGCCAGGTGGCTTGACGAAAGACACACCACTAAGCGGGTAGGTCAGTCCAGTTGCACGTGCTGGCCTACCCGTTCGGGGAAGCAGGGTGCCGCCGCTTGCCTGTCCTTTGCACACGGCTGGTGTGGGTACTGTCGAGCAGCAGCAAAGGTGGGGTGAATCAGCCAAGCTGATGAAACCCGCGGAAACGATGCCCTTGCCTGCCTGGTTGGTGATCCTGGCTGTAATGGGTGCTGTTTTCTGGGCCCTGCGGCTGTCGCGGGTGGATGCTGATTGGTATCTGCGTCTGCATCGGCCTGCTTGGCTGAGCTTCGAGCGTTGGATCCCCTTGATCTGGCTTGGGATCTATGCCTGCTGGTACGCGTCAGCATTGCTGTGCTGGGAGGCCAGTCGGAGTTGGGGGTTGATGGTTGGGTATGCGGGATTACTGCTGGTTCTGGTGGGACGCACGTGGCTGATCGGCTATACCCGGCGGCTCTTGTGCGGTGTGGTTCTAGGTGTTGTGGGGTGGGTGCTGGCGGTGACGCTGGTGGATGCGGTTGGAATAGATGCAGCGGTGTCTGGCTGGTTGCTGTTCCCCTACCTCCTGTGGAGTCCGGTTGAAACAGTGGTGTACTGGCAGATGCGCGGACTCAACAGTTGAGCGGGTCATATTCAGTCGCAACCTTGCAGCAGCCGAGGAGGAACTACGAGCTTTTAGGGGCGGAAGTGACGGTGTAGCTTGTGCTGAACGTGTTGCACTTGCCATGGCATTGACCGGTACGGAGCTCCTGGCCAAGATCAAAGAACTGGGAGAGGCCAGCAAGTCGGTCCTGGTCAGGGCCACTGGGTACGTCACTGCCAAGAAAAACGGCACCGAACGCTTGAACTACACCGCGTTCTACGAAGCACTGCTGGCCGCCAAGGGCACGAGCTTTGGTGACAAGGCCGGCCAACTGGCAAGCAAGGCTGGTCGGAACCTTTCTTATGCCACCAAAGTCCAGTTCAACGGCAACCTCATGGTGGGTAAGGCCTACACGTCACTCCTCGACCTGAAGCCTGGGGACGAGTTTGAAATCAAGCTGGGCAAGAAGCAGATCCGCCTGGTGCCTTTGGGTGCCACCGACGAGGAGGAGTGAGCTCACAAGACTGAAGCTACATTATTTGTGAGCTCAGGTTGATTGCATCAAGGACGATTCCTTCCAATCGGCAACCGCATGGCTTAACGCTTCCCTGTTGGCCTCGAATTGGGCGGGCCTGCCTGTGTTGGCGCCTGATGGATGGGGAAAGCCCTGCAAGATCGTGGCATGCAGTTGGCGGTCACGCAGGGCGTAGTTGACGAACCGTTCAACAGCAATCCCCAGGGGCACAATCAACAACCCGGCAGGCAGCGAGGCAAGTTCTTCTGTTAGCAGCGTGTCCAGCATGGTCTGAAAGAAACCAATGCTGAGTGCGTCTGGCTGATGCCCCCCGTAGTTCTTCCACTCCCTGCTCTTGTGGCAAAACACGGGGTAACGCAACGCGGATGTTGCATGCACGCGGGGATCAGGCTTCCCGAGAATGTCACCGGTGGTCTGGATGTTGAACGCCTTGTTGACCCCGAGCTGATCAAGCATCTTGACTAGATTTGTCCGCATCGACCCAACAAAAGCTGCCTGTGAGTGGGCTTGTTTGCAAGCTGTGCTGTAGTCCAAACCTTCCGCGAGTGCCTGCTTGGCAACGGAATAAGCGGTCTGTGCCTGTGTCCAGCCAGGAGTGATGCCTACAAGTGCAATCCTGGCGCTGCTGTTGATGTGGTCAAACGGCGCCCACACTGCCTTTAAGTTCTTGTCCTGGTAGAGAACAAACTCAGGTCGAATTGAACCTGGGCTGCACGGCACGCCATCAGCGAGCTGGTGGTATAGGTCGACGGTATCAATGGTGCCAAGGTTGCTGGTAGCGGTATAGCGAATCAACATCCCTCCCAAGCCTCCCGCATCTGTCCAACCTCACCTAAGGGGCATGTCACCATGACTGACTCAAAGCTCCACCCAATCATTTCGCGTTCTTTTGGATCTGTCGCGGATTCGTACAGCTTCCGCAACCGTCTGGCCGTTTCGGTGTGGGGTAGCTGAAGCGCGAATTGCTGCTGGGCATGGGCGAACGTGCTCAAGACCTCGACTCCTGAGCTACGCAGTCGGGGTTGTCTCGATTGTGCTTGATAAAGGCCTGACATAGCTCGTACATCTGGTGCGGAGTCATGTCGTGCTTGGCATCATTCATCCCCCACCCGCAGATCACAAAGTCTGGCTCGGCATTGGCAATGCGGTGGTCGATCGTGGGTAGCAGATTGAAATCCCGCTTGTAGGCACTACGGCCTTTCTTCGATTCCGTGTTGTCGTAAGTCCCGATCAGGTTCCAGTGAAGTCTTTCGCCAGTCCAATGATCGACACCGTTAGATTTGACAACAGCCTTATGGATGGCTTGAACATACTCAGCACGAGTGGACTTGCTACCACGCTTCTTGTCACGCCTGTGCAGAGCAGCGGCCTTGCGGAACAGCCACTTAGTGTAGACGGCTTGGTTTGTCTGTTCAAGCAGCCATGGGGGCGCATTCATGCGGTGCGGTCCTCCAGCTTGCACCGCAGGACCTCCCAATTGTTCTCATAATTGTTTTCATCGTTGTAGAACCAGAAATTGCGGATAGCGGTGTCCGTTCGAGTTGTCCGCCTATCCTCTGGCCCAGCGGCAATCCATTCACGATGCTCTCGAGAGCATTGCTCCGCGACCACCTCACTGGGCACCAAAAAAAAGCGGGGTAGGGTGCCGACTTCACCCAGATGGACGAAACAGTAGACGAGATTCGGGGCTCCGATCTGCTCAGCTCTGCTGGAAAGAGTCCAACACCACCAGAGGCGCTTGGTGGGAGCCCGCATGGCGTCGGATGCGGTTTTGACCTCCACCTTAAGCATGTGGCCTGTCTCCTGATCAACAACGAGGATGTCCATCCCCTTCGTGTTACCAAGAGTGGGATGGGCACTGTATCCACGCTGGAGTAGCTGAGCTAGGACATGGAACTCTCCTGCCATGCCGACCTCATTGAGTGTCCCCTTCTTTGAAGTCGTCATTTCAGGAGCTCGGTGGGCAAGTGCTTATGAACATACAACCAGGACGAAGCTGCCATCAGCGACAACAAGTCTTCAGCGGTGCATGTGAGGAGGATCATGACATCACTTTAGCGGTTTCTATCAGCACCACTCAGGCGTCAGCACCGCCTGGGCAGCTACTTCTTCAGAACCACAATTGACCGCAGAACTCGTTCGAACTCTGCCTGGCCAAGTGACTTGCAGTCGGGCTTTCCATAACCAGGCGTAAGCAGCAGAGGATTGCCCACCACTGGAATGAAAGCAGCGAAATTGTTGGCACCCGCTGGGCTAGGGGATTCGGTGTAGATCTTGATCCTCCCAAACGCGGTTGCTACCTGTCCAACCTGCTGCAGGCCACGAGGACCTGACTGGCTAGAGGCCACGGTAAAGCAAGTTTGGCTGTTATTGCGGTAGTCGATGTTGTAACCCGAGTCGTCGTCACCATTGGCGTACTTGCCTGTCTCAGCGTCAACCCGAGTCACACGAAAACTAACGGGTGTATCAACCGGGACCACCACTGGTATTGGTAAACGGATGAGCTGCTGGACTTGCTTGGTGGTCAGCAGGTTGACTGTTTCCTTGGCATGGCCATGCAAGGGGGAGGCCACCAATGCAAAAGCCATCAGTAAGAGGAAGGCGTAGTTCTTCATTGGCCTGCGGCTAGCTGTTCCATGGTGCCATCACCATTGCGTGCTGGCAGAGATTGCGGGTGGCCCAGCTGGTCAAGAAGCACAACCAACAGGACCACTGGAGGTGCTTGCTGTGTCGTAGTTGGGGTTTCTGGATTCCCCTGCTCCCCTATTCCCCTTTTACCAAAGGCAGTCTGCACGGCCCCGCAGGTCAGTCGTAGCAAACGGAGCCAGGGGTGGGTAACCAGGCGGCCAACTGGGGAAACAGGGGAAACAGGGGAGTCTCTACAAACCGCTGCCGGGGGTGGGCTCAGGTGAAAGCTGACGCCACTGGGTCAAACGAAAAGTGCTGGCCCGTGGTTTCTTTGGTGAGGTAATCCACCGAGAAAGCAGCAGTCGGGTGTTCGAGCACCCCGACCAGGTCTGCTGCAGTACAAGCAGCGGTACCGCCAGCAATGCCACGCACGTGAATCCCCCGCCAGGACAGGCATTTGGCTCGGGCCGGCAGGTGGTGGTTGAGATCCCTGGTGAGTGACCCCGCGGTGTGGTCCGTGCCGGGTGGGTGGGGCAGCAGCAGATGTGAGTGGTACTGGGTACGCAAGGACCCGAGCTCGTGGAACACCAGCACCAACGGCTGGGGTGGGTGACCGGCGGCACGGTTGCGGCTGGCGAGCCGCCGCAAGTGGCGGGGAGTGGGCACGTGGTAATACCGGGCCAACAGGAGATTCCTGAGGTGTGTGGCGTCCTGGGAGACCGCGTCGTAGTCGTTTCTACGGCGGGTGTAGTAGTTGTACGCGGGTGTTTGTTGCCAGGTGCTGGCAGCGGGGTTGGAGCCCCAATTGGCGTCAGCGGGTGACCGGTAATGCAGGGTGACGAGGTACCGAGGTTGGTACCCGTCGACCAAGTACGACTGCAGGTAGTCCCTGGTGGCCTGGCGTTGCGGGCTGGTGTTGGTCTGGTGGAAGCGGTACGACACGGGGGGACAGGGGACAGGGACGCACGGGGCGTGGTGGTGGTTGGTGGTGGGTTGGGAAGTGGGAAAAAAGGAAAAAAGAAAAACGAGCAGGTAAAAAGATGCGGTGGTGGTGGGTGTGGTGGGTAGTGGTAGCAGTGGAGTAGTGAGTGGTGGGTGGAGTGAGTGGAATGAATTGGTAATGGAGTATTGATCTGGGTCCTGCTCTCAGGCACAGCAAAGCAATCACCACTGACGCGGCTCGCGTGTGCCTGCAGCCCGACCAGTGATGTTCTGCACTCCAGGCAGAGATCAGTGTGGGTCAGGTGTTGTGGGTATGGCTGTGGTTGGAAGGTTGTGGTGGCTGAGAGAGTTATGGGCTACGTCGTTGGGTGGTTGCGGTTCGGCGGGAGGTATGTGTTTTGGTAGCTGGCGTCGTGCGGGTTGGTGGTGTCGGTGTTGTCAGTGCTGGTGGTGTGACCTGTGGAGGTCCACTCAAACAGTGTAAGCACAAAGTGTATAGAATGGCAAGGGGTGATGGTTAGTGGGGCTTAGAAATGTTGCGGCTAAAGGGGTTAGCGGCTGAGCAGGCATTTCCCGCGGGGGCTAGTTCCCAGCCCGGAACGATTGTCCCCGTTGGTTGCTGGGGAAACAGGCCATGTGTTGTGGGTTCGACTCCTGACTTTCAAGATTTTTTGCCCCCCTGAAAAGGGGGTCATTTTGTGGTTTCTGACCACCCACCCCCCTTTGGGAATGACTTAATCCCCCGCTGCCCTGGAGTCACGGCAGCTGACACCCAGCAGGGGAACGGGTGGCTCGAAAACCATGCCCTGTCCCATTGATCTACTAACCATGACGACCACACGCGCCACACAATTGCTCCGGCGGCTGCCAACGCACGCACCGCCGCCACTAACGGACGAACAACAGGCCGTTGTGGACGCCAACGGTGACCTCCGGGTGCTGGCTTTTGCCGGCACCGGCAAGACCACGGTGCTGCAGGCGTATGCCCTGGCCCGCCCCGCAAAGCGGATGTTGTACCTGGCCTTCAACCGCTCGATTGCAGCTGCGGCTGGCAGCAAATTCCCGGCCAACGTGTCTTGCTCAACGATCCATGCCCTTGCTTTCAAGGCTGTCGGTCGGCGGTACCAGCACAAGCTGCGGGGTGCTGTCCGACCAGACGAGGCCGCCAAGGCACTGGGACTCAACCCCCAAGAACCAGGTGAACTCGGGCAAGCCGCACTGGCACTCAAGCTGCTGGTGCAATGGCACTGCTCGGCTGCAGAGGAGTTCGTTGCCTTTGCTGCTCAGCACCAGACCCGGCAAAACGCCGTGGCCCTAGCGGCTGCGGAGCGGCTGTGGCGGTTGCAGCTGGATTCCGGTCACGGGCTGCCGATGACTCACGAGGGGTACTTAAAGGTCTACCAATTGACCCGTCCCCAACTGCCGTACGACACGATCCTGTTCGACGAAGCCCAGGATTCCAATCCGGTGACGTTGGCCGTCGTGCTGGGGCAACCCGCCACGAAAGTCTTCGTGGGAGACCCGCACCAGTCGATCTACAGCTTCCGGTACGCCACTAACGCCATGGCTGACGCCGGTCTCGGGCAACTGCTGCACCTCACCGAAAGCTTCCGCTTTGGGGCTGGAATTGCAGCTGACGCCAACCGGTTGCTGTCGGTCAAGCGGGAGACCCGTGAGCTGGTCGGGGGACGGCGTGGTGCACCCACGGGCACGACGGCGTTCTTGGCCCGTGGGAACGCTGCGGTGTACACCCACGCTGTTGAACTCGTCACCCAGCACAAACGCATCCATTTCGTAGGCGGGATCAGCGGTTACCGGTTGGATCTGCTGCTGGAGGTCTGCTGCCTACGGGTTGGAGCCACTGCTGACGTGAAGGATCCGTTTTTGCGCGGGTTCCAGAGCTACGCGGCACTGGAGGCCTACGCACACGAACAGGACTCCCGTGATCTCCTGGCCTGGTTAGGTCTGCTCGAACGGCACCGTAATTGGCGGGAAATCCCCGGGGAGATCCACCAACTGCAGACCCTGGCAGTCGACACCGCTGCTGCTGCTGACGTTGCCGTGGCCACGGCCCACAAATCCAAAGGGTTGGAATTCGGCCGGGTGGAACTGGCAGACGATTTTCCTGCAGTGGTCTTCGTGCCTGAGCCTGCATCGTCGGTGCGTGCAACTGACTACCCAGCTTGTTGGGACTACGGCCCGACTCTGTCCCCCCAGCTTTGGGGACCAACAGGATTCCGTGGGGCCCTGGTGTTGCCGGTTGAGGAGCTCAATCTGCGGTACGTGGCTCTCACCCGTGCCGAGCACACCTGTGTGGCCCCGCAGTGGGGTGATCCAATGTTTGCTGACTTGGCGGCCTTTACGGCGGCCTACCCGGACTACGTCCAGCTGGAGCGTGCCCCAGTGCCTCCGAAGGTGACGGCAAGACCCGTGCGGCTGCCGGTGGATACCCACGGTGCAGCTGCTGGTGCGGTAGTGACCGCTGACCATGCTGGTGCTGCTGTGCAGGCTGTTGGCCCCACTGCTGCGGTTGCTGCTGGTGGTGTTGAGGCAACCAGTCGGCAATGGGTACTAGGTGTACTGGATGCCGACCTCGTCCGAGCCGTGGTCAACCACTACGACTACCGCTACCCCGCGTTGGATTGGGGTTGGCTCCTGACAGAACTGTCGACGCTACGGCTGGTGTCTGTGGAACCCGTAGCTGCGGTGGAAGCCTTCTTGGCTGAACACCAGCTCGGTTCGACGGGGTACCTGGTGCTGCGGTACCTCCTCGACGTGGGGCTGGTGCAACACGTTGGGGATTGACGTCCGCCAGGGCTTGAGCTGGGCACGGGAGGTGCTACCGGCCGCTTGAAGCCGTAGGGGAACACTTGCAGGGGGGAGGCGTCCCAGCCGCGAGTGATCCAGAAAGAAGAGGGGGGAGAGAGAGTGAATCGTCAGGGTTCCCGCCGCACGCGGGCACACGTCACCAGAAACGCTGACGTACGTCGTGGTAGTAACGCCCAACCCTTCCATCAAGCCGAGGCCCACTAGGAATGCTCCTGCCCTGTCATGGGCTTAGGGGACATTCTTGATTCCGGGTCAACCCCAACGAACGTCGGTGGTAACCAGACTCTCACGACCAACAGGCCTGCCATCGTGGCCAAGAACAAGCACACCGCCAACGTCTGGTGCCAGTCGGTTTCAAGTACTCCACGCACGATCACCTCCCGCAGCACTGACACGATTGCAACTTCAACCGACACCGTGATCGAGACCCTTTGCTCCTGGAGGTAAATGATCAGCAACCGGAACAATTCCACCAAGATCAGAATGAACAAAATGTCGGCAGTGATCCCGTGGAATTCAGCGGTTGTGAGCAGCTCGGTAAAGATCACTTTCATCTCCAACACCATTACGCAGAACAGCCCCACGCAGAGTGCTACGGCAATCAGGTCCTGCACGGCCTCGAGGGTCTGAACAATCTGAGTTCGCCGGAACTGCTGGTACCAGGGCACTCTCTGGTTGCCAGGAGATGACGTAGCGGCTGCTGGCTGGCCGTCTGGGTTATGGGCAGGAAAAGTAAAGGTTGTGGTGTCTTGCATGTCGACCCCGAAGCTGAGGCACAGCCTATTGAAAGGCTGAAAGGTCGAACCAAATATGAGGAACTCAGCATTGCCCTTGGTGTTGAAGAACACGGCAAATCCTGGAGGCCGTGGCATCAGGGAAAGAATGAGCTATCGAATTGATCAACGCAATGTCGTGCAGTTTGCTGCCTCTTCTTGCTTGATTTCGGACTGGAGCATTACTTAGGGAGCTAACGTCTGATGGGGCTTGATCTGATCATGCAAAGTGCTGCCAGATGGTTGATGCGTTAGGCCCGACTGTTGTTTGAGGCGTTCGAGCTCCGTTTGGTGAGAGAATGAGCGAGAGAGAAAGGAGAAGTCGATCCGAGCGGCGGACCCGTTGCAGATTGAGCGGAAAGTTGCCTTCGGCGCAGAAGACGAATTCTTGAAACCCCATGGAGTTTGGTCTGCACAGTGGCTTGATGACAGCTGAGAGCCTCACCCATCCTGTGCTCTGGGCAAGGACGTCAGTTTCAGTGACTGGTTGCAGCCCTCCAGCAAACTGGTGGTTGGGCTGAGCTGAAGCCATGGACCACGATCATGCTCCCAAGGCCAGGGATACCCCACAGCGGTGGGGGCTGACTGCCGGCTTGCTGGCCGCCTTGCTCTTTGGCATCAGTGCTCCCTTGATCAGCGTAATCAGCAGTGCTGCCTCCCCACTGATGATTGCGGCACTGCTTTACGCCGGAGCCTCGTTCGGGCTGCTGGTGGTGCGTGGGTTTGTACGCCATCAACAGGAAGAATCACCGGTTCAGCGGAGTGACCTTCCCATGCTCCTTGGGCTCACTGTTTGTGGAGGGATGATTGGTCCACTTTGCTTGGTCCAGGGCCTCACCCTGCTGTCTGCGGGATCTGCCTCGCTGCTGCTGAACCTGGAAGCAGTGTTCACGTTGCTGATTGCCGTGCTGATTGGTCGTGAACACCTCAGCCGCAGGGGGCTGATTGCTGCCGTTCTGATCCTCACCGGTGCTGTGCTGCTCACCGACGGCTCCTTGAACAGTGCAAACCTTCTCGGCACCCTGTTGATCGGCGGTGCCTGCCTGGCTTGGGGGATCGACAACAACCTCAGCCAACGCCTCAGCCTGCGCAACCCCATCCAGGTTGCCCTGTTGAAAGCCATTGGGGCGTCAGCTCCGATGCTGATTCTGGCCCTCGGTGCGGGTCAGCCACTGCCAGCGTGGAACTCGTTGCTGGCAGTGCTGGCCATTGGCGCGGTGGGGTACGGCTTCTCAATTTGGCTGGATCTGATAGCCCTACGCCACCTGGGTGCAGCTCGGGAATCCGTGGTGTTTGCAACGGCTCCGTTCGTGGGATTGCTGTTCTCCGTGTTGGTGCTGGGTGAAGCTTTCACCCTTGGCTTGACCATGGCTGCAGTCTTGATGCTGCTCGGTGTGGCCGTGCTGCTGAAGGAAGACCATGCCCACTGGCACCGGCACGCTGAGTTCTGGCATGCCCACCGTCACAGGCACGATCCGGCTGCCGGAGACCCGCACCACAGCCACGACCACCCTGCCGATAACCCGTCAGCTGGTAATCCTGAGCGGGCGTACTGGCATGCCCATGAGCATCAACACGCACCGATTGAGCATGAGCACCCCCACGTCAGTGATGTGCATCACCGTCACGGCCATGGCGGTTGAGCATCGTCAATACAGACGAAAGGCAGGCTTTGTCGGGCCTAAGGCATCATTTCAGGCATTGCACTGGGCCTGGGCGGGTCAGTTGCCCAATGGCCGTCATTGGCTCTGGACAGATTCCAGAGGTGCCCCTGGCCGTCAAGGTGCAGGGCCACGCGTTGAATGGTTTCCTGCTGCTGGAGGGACCGCCAAACAGCGGCTGCTTCCTGGTGGTCTGCAACGTGAACGCGGATCATGGTCTTGCAGGTGGTAGTGGTGATCAGCCCAATTTCACGCTGGAGACCTCAACCGGTCTTGAAGGGAAATGTGCGAGCGTTTTAATGCCTACGGCGCGGGCCCGGGTCCGCATGACCAGGTAGGCCTCGGCCCGACAAGCAGCTGATCTGATCTGCCCTGAAGACTTGGCTGGCCAGCAGGACTGATCGGCCTGGGGCCACACCGACGGCTCTTGGTGGACACGACCCCACACCTCCCATGGTCCACCGGCACCCCACCAGCTGGCAGTTGCCAGGGTGGGGACAACGTCCGGCAAGGGCTACGCGGTGTGCCGGGCGGCACCCTGGCCTGAGACGTTGTAGCCGGTGGGGGGGAACGGTGTTCTTGCCGTGCCCCCAATGGAGCCGACCACTACACCGACCACGATCCTGACCACCTTGCTGGCCCACGCACTGGCCTGCGGGTGGTTTGCCGTTGCTACTACCCACCGCTTCACAGTCCAGGCCCACCGCTGGTACCTGGCCACCAAGGCTCAACCATCCCCAGGTGCACCCCAGCTCGACGCTGTCATTGATGCCTGGGCTACTGCCGCCGCTGCCGGTGACTGGTCAGAGCCAGACCCTGCAGACGTCCCGTCCCTGATTGGTTCCGGTTGGGATTCCTGGTCCTGCGGTGACCACTGGCTGGACGAGCAGCAAATCGACGAGCTCCCCGACGACCTGCCGTTGGATTGGGCTACTTGAGCTCTGCCGCAGGTGCCTGGTGCCACCCGGCACTGGGCACCACACGCTGCCAGCTGCCCTGGTCACTGCTACCACCGGTAGCCGTCAGCTGGTTGACGTCAACCCTAGTGGCCTGTGTTGACCACCTAGTGGCCCTGGCTGGTAGCCGCCATGGTGATCCAACCCAGTGGCCTCCTTGCTGGAGGGAGCTTTGACAAGAGGAGTGGCTGAGATCAGGGAAGAGACAAAAGCTGCCAATTCACCAGGTCCGAATGCACCTACCATGGCAACCAGTCCACATCAGATAAAGATGATGCCACGATCAGGATTCAATTGTCTGTCCCTTTCCATTGCAGGCGTCATGCTTGGGTTTCTTCTGACACCGCAAGGGGCAAGAGCTCAGTCGTTACCTTTTAAGCCCTCACCGCAGGGCTACGCCAGCTATCTGAATGACGTTCAATGGAGCAGTGGCTCCAAGATCGTTTTCACAGGCTTGAACTCCTGCCAGGACACTGGACCACGCTACCGCTGCCTAGATGGCAAGGCCACGATCACAAGCCCCTCAGGCCAGGTCAAAGTATGTACCTTGGCGCTTGTGGCATACACGAAAGCCACTGACAGCCCTACCTATGCCGTTCGTAGCTGTACAACTCGTTAACGTCTTACGCCGGTAGCCGTCCACTGGTGTTGGTTGTCACCGTGGTTGGTACGGACTACGCATCGGCGTCACACCACCCCGATTTTAGCCAGACCGCACATTTGTTTCTGGGCACGAATGGCGTGCGGTCTGGCTGATGGGGTGGCGTTCTCCACCGCTGCTCCGTGGCCGTACCAACCCTGTACCAACGTCTCCAGCACCAGCTGCGTCTCCTGCGGTGGCGTGTTGACCTGTGGTTCCTGTGCCGTGAATACGAAGCGGAATGCCGGCAGCGGCAGCGGTGAACCCGCACCACAACCTGCTCCCCCCCCCCGACAGCTCCCCCCCTACGGGGGGGGGATTGCTACGGGGTGGGTTCGGGGGGGTGCAGCTCAGGTTGCACGGTGCTGCTGGCCTGCCAGTGCTGCCCCCCGAGCAGTTGCAGGGACCAGCACCTGGGACCCAAGATCAAACGACTACGGATGTCCCCTGTGGCCACTGATCCAGACACGGTCACCTACATCTGTGAGCAAGTGAACCTCCCCGGTGAGCTGACGCAGCGGAAGATGTTTGGGGAATACGCCTTGTACCTGGCGGGGAAAGTAGTGGCTTTGGTCTGTGACAACGATCTGTACGTGAAACCCACCGCAGCAGGCCGGCAGATCCTTGGTACCCCAGTTGAGCTACCGCCATACCCAGGGGCTAAGCCGTACTTCCGGGTGCGGGATGAGATTGAAACCCCCGCGGCACTCCAGCAGCTGCTGGTGGCTACTGCCCAGGAGCTACCGCTGCCAAAACCGAAGACCAAGCTGCAAACCAAGTTGAGCTAACGGCCCCGGACCAGCGGTAGCCACCAGAGCCGTCCGTCGATCGAGCCCCGGGCGGACTCAAGAAGCGGTGGCTGCTGGCTCAACGGCTCGTAGCCACCAGGCTGCTGCTCACGGTGGTGGGGGGGGGTCGTCAGCCCCGTAGGCCACGGGTGGGTGCTCGGCCCTCTACACCCTGCAGCCCGCACGCCACTGGTTTGTTTTCTAGTCGGTGGTAGCTCACCACTGCCGTCAAGGGCAAGCGTTGTGCTGGCAGCACCCTGGACGGCAGCGGTTGTCGGGCTGCAGGCGGGTAAGGGTCCTACACAGACCCACCCATGGCACGCTCAGTTGCCTCCCAATCCCCCCAACGGCACCGTGACCAATTGGTGCTCGACCACCTGGCCCTCGCTGACACGATCGGCGGTTGTTTCCACCGCCAGTACAGCGGCCTGATCGAACGGGATGATGCTCAGCAGGTGGCCCGCCTGGAGCTCGTCCGCGCCGTCAGCCGTCTTGACGCTGCACACGACAATCCTGTCCCGTACCTGCGGCACTGCATCCAGGGGGCTTTGAGCCACTACCTCCGGGATCGTTCCCGTCTGGTCCGGGTATCCCGGCGTCAGCACGAGCTCGGTACCCACGCCTACGGCCACACCAGCCTCGATGCACCGTTGGGTGGGCAGCCCACCATGTTGCTCGATCAACTGGCGGCACCTGACACGGCACCCACCGACCCGCAGCTCGCTGCCACGCTCGACACCCTGGTGGACCAACTGCCCGCTGCGCAAGCTGCCAGCCTGCGTCTGACCGTGCTGGAAGGCTTGTCCCTCCGTCAGGCAGCGGCGCAGCTGGGCCTCAGCCCCATGACGGTCTGCCGGGCCCGTAAAAAGGCCCTGGCCACGCTGCGGGAACAGGTCACGGCCTGACGGCCGACGGGCCAGCCTTCCAACGGCTGGCCCTTCACTGCAGCTGCCAGCTCGGAAGTCGTTGGTCTGTGAACGCTCCTGCCAAGCAAAACGCCGCAGCATGAGCTGTTAAGAGCGGCACTGCCTGCAGGCTGGTGCTGGTTGTGTTCAAGCCGACCAACCAGCTGATCTAGCTTGACTTTCCTGGTCGCAACAACAGGTGTGACTGAACCGGACCCTCGTGTTGCCCGTTGCGCGGAGTTGCGGCACCGAATGGGGGAGATCTCCCGAGAGATTCAAGCTCCGGGCACCCCACCGGAACGCATGGCTGATCTGGTGGCTCGCATTGAGCACCTTCACAAGATCATCCTGGCCCTCTCCCAGGAGCTGACAAGCCACTGAGCTACAGGCCAACCTTTGGACGAAACGCGGCATGTTGTTCTTGGTTCAGGCGCATCACACACAGCTCACCCAAGGTGAGTAGCAGCTTGAACCTGCGGCAGCCTGAAGATAAATATCCTGATCGGAACGAAAGAAGTCAACGTGACACTCCTAAAGCTGAACGGTTATCGATAGAAAAGGAGGTGATGATGCTGCAACACAAGGTCTCGGTTCAGAGCTTTCGGTTGAGGTGCTTGCCAGAAAGCACCATGCATTTGATTGAGATCCTTCAGAGAGCTGATTTAGCATCCAAGCAAGTGATCGACTTCCGTGGCTGAATCCCCGCAACCGGACCAGGAACCGAAGCTTGGGCTATGGGGTCTCCTTGGTAGATCAAGCCAAACATCGTCACGGCATACGCCCGACAAGCGGAAGATCATGGCAAGGGCACACCTCATCAGCAGGATCCACCCCTGGCAAACGGAGTCAGAAAACCAACAGCAAGCTGAGCAAGAGCTTTCGAACCCCTCATGTCTTGCGCCGCTGACGGCACTGTGGCGGTGGTCGGGGCTAGGTGAGAAGTCAGGCAGGGGAGGGTTGGATGCGGTGGCTTCCATCTCCGTTCCAGTGGTGATTGCAGCAGGAGGACTTCTTTTTAATCACGTCAGTGAGGTTCGTCAGCGAGATATTGCAACAGAGGAGAGAAAAGATACTGTCCTGAGAGAATACACATCAGAGATGAAGACCATACTTCTAGACGCCAGAGTTTCCCAGCAGGCTAGGCAGGAAGGAACAGAGGCAAATTCAATTGCGCGTGCTCTGACACTGACGGCCTTGACCCAACTCTCTGGCCATAGTCCACTTGGTCCCCAGCGCAGAAGCATGGTGTTTCAGTTTCTCCGAGAAGTTAAGTTCCCAGTGCTTGCTGGTGCTGACCTCACCGGATTTGATCTTGCAGGTGCCAACCTCAGCAGGACCAGTTTTGTTGGAACCAAGTTCACCAACGCTGATCTACAGGGGGCAGACCTCACCGGGACAGACCTCAGAGGGAGCGAGTTCGCTGGGGCCGATCTCAGTAAAACCAACTTGCTCTGGGCTGACCTCAGCGGTGCCGATCTCAAGGGTGCCCAATTCAGTCGGACAACCTGCCCCAACGGAAGCGTAACGAATGTGGGCTGTGGGCTGAGAAAGTGAGCTCAATGGCACACGCCGGGGACACCAGAGCCTGCCAGCCTTGCCGGCTGGCCCTTCACCGCAGCTGCCACCACCGGGGGTAGGTTCGAGGCTGGGCAGCAACGGTCGGAGAGCAGGAGAACCATTGGTGTGGCTGGGTTTCCACCCTTAGCTGGTCAGGCCAGCGCAATTAGACTTGCTTCTAGGGGAAGCAACTGGTTCTTTACCCCGACACCAGTAGACGTTGGGCGGGTGATGTCGTCTTCGACTCGACGTCCGCACCAGAAAAAAGCCCCTGGTCAACGACCAAGGGCTCGGGTTCAGGGGTGTCTGGTGGGGATCAGACCTCCTGGGCAACAGGGGCTGCAGTTACGGCGGGGCCAACGTTGTCGTTGGCCCCGCCCAGGCCGACCACCTCTGCCGGGGCGTGCCCTGTCTGCTCAGGTGTAGCGGCTGCCTTGCTCTTCCTGCGGGGCTGGCCCTCAGCGTGCTGGGACTGCACGGTGGGGGCTTCAGTCGGCGCGGGCTCGTCACCTTCCCCCGTGGCCAGTTCGGACGGTTGGGAGGGCTCTGTGGAGGCAGTGACCTCGACCGCCTTGGGCTGAACGGTCACCACCGCGTTGGTGGCGGCGTCCTCCGAGTTGAGTTCTCCGAAGAGGCCGTCGATCACGACGGGCTGGTAGCGGTTCTCCATGGCACGGCTATTGCTGGCCTTCCAGGAGGTAGCTAAACCATGCCGGACCAATCGGTTCAGGGGTCGACGACCAACGCATTCATCTGGACCACCGGTTTGGCCAATCTCGGCAACTACCGCAGCCGCAGTGACGCCGTTGGGGCAAGACGGACTCAGGCGGCGTAGAGCACGTAAAGCGGTACGTTCACGGGGTTGCAGTTCATCTTCAGCTGTTTCCAGCTTGAAGACCAACGCTTCCTCCTCGACCCGCTTCCCTGATTCGAAGATCCCGTCGTCATTGAGCCTGATCGTCATGTTCTGCTCTGGGCCATGGCGGCCTTTGGTGTGCAGCTTGATCAAGCTCCCACCGAGCTCACTGAGGGTCACGATCTGGGACGCAGCCGCAGGAATGGCAGAGCTGCCACGGCTTCTACCGGTGGCGTAGCTGACGTGGTGAAGCAACAAACCCGTGGTGTTCGTGCCCAATAGCGCCTTGGATAGGGCTCGCAATGGTTCGGCCACCTTCACAGAACTTTCGCCGATCCTGAGCGGACAGAAGAACGAGTGCAAGGTGTCGACGATCATCAACGAACCAGGCTGGGCAAGGGCCATGCGCCGAATGGCATCGATGCCGTTCTGGTGCGGTGGGAAGCAGTTGCCCTCGTGGAAGAGGGTGATTCCAGCCTGCAAGCGTTCGTTGCCTTCATGGTCTCGCTGACACAAGCCAGCCTTTCCGAGCATCGTCATCCAGACAGCCTCCGGCATATCTGGGCCAAAAATGATCACCTGCGGCGGCGTCATGGGTGTCACTGCCCGGTCAATGAAACTGCCCTTCTTGCCAAGAAGGGCTGCCACTAGACCCACGGCAAGTCTGGTCTTGCCGACCTTCGGCGGAGCAACCATCAGGGTAAGAACGCCCCGAGGAACCACACCTTCCAGCAACCAATCGGGCTCGTTAGTCACGATTGGATCGGCTGCAGTCACGCCGAGGCCCATGAGTGCCTCTGGAGTTTCTGCGGTCCGGTTGCAGTCGGCCTGAGCCAATAGCGTTTCGATGTCCCTTCGGGGGACTGAAAGCTTCAGTGCTCTAGCAATTTCACGCAGAATCAGGAGAGCTGTTGTCGTGTCGAGGCCCCTGCTAGGAGTTTGTTGCCAATTGAGCAGCGAACCCCTGGCCACAGCGGATCGACCCCTGAGCTGAATAGCTGAGACTCCGTCCTTCTGCTGTCCGGGCCCCATCGATGGGCCTCAGTCAGCCGCTGCTA